>JAVERT010000026.1:0-33681 GCA_034006985.1 Gudongella sp. | reverse complement strand
AAGATGTTAAGTATATAATTCCAGATGCGACGATAGAGGAAATAGATGGCGAATTTTTTATTTTTATAAATGATGTAACTGGCCCTAGATTAAATATAAATGAATATTATAAAAATCTAATTAAGACTACAAAAGATCAGAAAACAACTGAGTTCTTGGAGTCTAAGTTTAATTCGGCTATGTGGATTATTAAAAGTATAGAGCAAAGAAGACAGACAATGTATAAAGTTATAGAATCAGTATTAAAATATCAAAAAGAATTTTTTATATATGGTGATAAGAGTCTTAACCCACTTACATTAAAGGATGTTGCAGAAGATATAGAAATGCACGAATCTACGATTTCTAGGGCTACTAGTGGTAAATATGTCCAAACACCTAGAGGTCTATTTGAATTAAAGTATTTTTTCACAGCAGGATTGTCTGGTAGTTCAGGAGAAATTTCTACTACAAGTGTTAAATCTATAATTAAGGGTATAATAAAAGATGAGGATCCAAAGAAACCTTTGAGTGATCAAGTTATTACCGATATGCTAAAAGCAAGAGAAATAACTGTTTCCAGAAGAACGGTAGCAAAATACAGGGAAGAGCTCCACATTCCTTCATCGTCAATGCGTAGAAGATTCTAAGATTAAGTCCTTGATTTAAGGTGGGGTTAGGTGTAAAATAAGGTATAAGTTTTTTTTGTACGAGCTGGGACAAACATAATTAGAGGTGGACATAAAATGTCCAACGGGGGTGATTTTATAGATTTAATAAAAAGTTTTGAAAAAATAGCACCAGATGCTTTGAAAACAATTGAAACTAGATATGAAATATTAAAGAATATTGAAATCAATCAACCTCTGGGGAGAAGAGCCATCTCTCTAAATCTTGGTTTGAGAGAAAGAACTGTTCGTTATGAAGTTGAAAAACTTAGAGAGTTAAAGTTGTTAACTATCGACAATATGGGTATGTATGTTACAGATGAGGCTAAAAAACTATTAAGTAAATTGGAAGAACCTTATTATAATATTAGAGGTATTGGGGAGTTAATTAAATTGTTACAGAAAAAACTCCATATATCAAAAATAGTTGTCGTTCCTGGGGATTCAGAAATAAATCATGATGTACTCTTGGAAATGGGCAAGGCTGCTTCTAAAATACTTTTGGATAGTCTTGGTGTAAATGATATTGTTGGAGTAACAGGTGGTAGCACAATGGCATGTGTTTCTAAAATGATTCATTCTGAGAAAAAGTATAATAAAGTTACAATTATACCTGCAAGAGGTGGACTTGGAACAGAAATGACTAACCAAGCTAACTCAGTTGCTGCAAATATCGGTAAGAGTTTGGATGCGGATTATAGGATGCTTCATATACCTGATGGATTAGATCAAAAAGCCCTTAAAGCTGTTTCGACAAATCCTGAAATAAGAGAAGTACTTCAAATGATGGACAAAATGAATATTTTGTTATTTGGAATAGGTAGAGCTGATGAATTAGCACAAAGAAGAAGATTACCTATTGAGAAGATTGATAATTTGTTGAAAGAGGGGGCTGTTGCTGAAGCTTTTGGGCATTATTTCAATATAAACGGTAGGGATATTTGGGAGTATAAAACAGTAGGTATTTCGCTTGGAAGCTATAAAAAGTTAGAAAAAATTATTGGGGTTGCAGGTGGTAAAAACAAAGCAGAAGCTATTATTGCCGTATCGTCAATTAGAAAAGATATCACATTGGTTATAGATGAAGCAGTAGGTTATAAAATACTAGAGTTATTAAATTAAATTAAAATAAATGAGGAGGAATTTAAATGAGTTTAAAAGTTGGAGTGAATGGATTTGGTAGAATAGGTAGGGACGTAGTTAGAATTTGGGCAGAAAATAAAGTTACGGATTTTGAAATTGTAGCAATCAATGCATCTGGTAAAATTCCAGATTTAGCTCATCTTTTTAAGTATGACAGTATATATGGTAAATTTGAAGGAACAATTGAAGCCTACGAAGAAGGATTTGTAATCAATGGAAAGAAAATACCTGTAGTAGCTCAGAGAGATCCTGCGCTAATTCCTTGGAAAGAACTTGGCGTAGAATTAGTTATAGATTCTACTGGTGCTTTTAGAGACAGAGAAGGTTTATCAAAGCATTTACAAGCAGGAGCTAAAAAGGTAATAGTAACTGCTCCATCTAAGGGCGAGGATATAACTATAGTACTAGGAGTTAATGATCAGCTTTACGATTCAGAAAAACACAATATTATTTCAAATGCATCATGTACTACTAATTGCTTAGCACCTGTTGCTAAAGTAATACTTGATAACTTTGGTGTAAAAAAAGGACTAATGACTACTATTCACGCCTATACTAATGATCAAATGATACATGATAAGAGACATAAAGATATGAGAAGAGCAAGAGCAGCTGCTGAGAATATTATACCAACAACTACAGGTGCAGCTAAGGCAGTAGCATTAGTATTGCCTGAGTTAAAGGGTAAGTTAAATGGATTTGCAGTAAGAGTTCCTGTTCCAACAGGTTCTTTAGTTGATGTAGTATTTGAAGTAGATAGAAATACAACTGCAGAAGAAGTAAACAAATATCTAAAAGAAGCTAGTGAAAATGAATTAAAAGGCATAATGGGCTTTTCTGAAGAACCATTAGTATCAAGAGATTTTATTGGTGATGAGAGATCTTCAATTGTAGATGCAGATTTAACAATGGTAATAGACAATATGGTAAAAGTTGTATCATGGTATGATAACGAGTGGGGATATTCAAGCAGAGTGGTAGATTTAGCAAAACTTGTAGCATCTAAGTGGTAAAAAATAGGTCGGGTCATTTGACCCGACTTGTCAATTAAATAATATCTAATGAATTCGAATAAAGAGGTGGGAAATTTGTTAAAGAAAAAAACCTTAAAAGATATAGATATAAAAAATAAAAAAGTATTGGTTCGTGTTGACTATAATGTACCTATAAATGCAAATGGCAAAATAACAGATGATATAAGGATAAGGAGTTCTATTCCTACTATTGATTATCTTTTAGAGAATAATGCGGCAATTATTCTAATGTCTCATTTGGGTAGGCCAAAAGGCGAACCTAAAAAAGAATTCTCATTAGAACCAGTTGCTAAAAGACTATCTGAGCTTTTAAATAAAGATGTTATATTTTCTGATGATGAAAAAGTTGTTTCAGATAAAGTAAGGAAACAAGCAAGTGAATTAAAATCTGGACAAATTATGCTTCTTCAAAACACAAGATACAGAAAAGAAGAAGAAAAAAATGGTGATGATTTTGCTAAAGAGCTTGCTTCTTTAGCTGAGGTTTATATTAATGATGCTTTTGGAACATCTCATAGGGCTCATGCATCAAATGTTGGAGTTTCTAAATATCTTCCATCAGCACTAGGATTTTTAGTCGAAAAAGAAGTCTCCATAATGGGCAAAGCACTTGATGATCCAGAAAGACCTTTTGTTGCTATACTTGGCGGGGCTAAAGTTTCAGATAAGATTGGTGTAATTGAAAACTTAATTAAAAAAGTTGATGCTATTATAATTGGTGGAGGTATGGCATTTACATTTTTAAAAGCAAAAGGTTACGAGGTTGGGACATCATTACTAGAAGAAGATAAAGTAGAATTAGCTAAAGAGCTCATGATAAAGGCTAAGACTGGTGGAGTTGCACTTGTTTTACCAATTGATATTGTCGTTGGTAAAGAGTTTAAAAATGATACTGAATTTAAAACAGTTCACGCTGATAGGATTCCTTCTGATATGATGGGATTGGATATTGGAGAAGAGAGCATATCATTATTTAGTGATGTTATAAAAGAAGCTAAAACGATAATTTGGAATGGACCAATGGGTGTATTTGAAATGGATAACTTTAACAAAGGAACTTATGCAATTGCAAATGCAATGGTTGATTCAGGAGCTATAACAATAGTGGGTGGTGGTGACTCTGCATCTGCGGTTGAGAAAGCTGGACTTGCTGATAAAATAACTCATGTTTCCACAGGTGGGGGAGCATCATTGGAACTACTTGAAGGGAAAGTATTACCAGGAATAGACGCTATTAGCGAATAAGGAGGTTAAAGCTTTGAGAAAGCCTATTATTGCAGGTAACTGGAAAATGAATAAAACAATTGAAGAAGCTAGTCAATTAATTGAAGAGATTAAAAAAGCTGAATTAAATCCTGAGGTTGAAACTATAATGTGTGTACCATTTTTATCAATACAAAAAGCAATGGAATTGACTAAAGGTACAAATATAAAAATTGGTGCTCAAAATATGCACTGGGAAAAAGAGGGTGCTTATACTGGGGAAATATCTGCACCTATGCTAAAAGAACTTGGTGTAGAGTATGTTATTTTGGGTCATTCTGAAAGAAGACTATATTTCAAAGAAACAGATGAAATAGTTAATGATAAACTAAAGACAGCAATAGAGTATTCTATGATCCCAATAATTTGTGTAGGAGAGAATTTACTAGAAAGAGAAGAAAATGATCATCTTAGATTGATAAAACATCAAGTTGAAGAAGCTTTAAAAAACATCCCTAAAGAGGCTTTGGATAGCTTAGTGATAGCGTATGAGCCAGTTTGGGCTATAGGAACAGGTAAAACTGCTACAGCGGAACAAGCCGATGAAATGTGTGGGTTAATTAGAGACACCATAGATGAGTTATATGGTGGTTCAAGTGCTAAAAAGATGCAGATTCTTTATGGTGGAAGTGTAAAACCAGAAAATGTAAAAGAATTGATGAATATGGATAATATAGATGGGGCTTTAGTTGGCGGCGCAAGCTTAAAATCAAAGGACTTTACAGATCTAGTCAATTATTGATCGGAGGAAAATGATGTTAAAACAACCAGTCATGTTAATGATATTGGATGGATTTGGGATAGGGAAAACATATCCTGGAAATGCAGTTGAATTAGCATTAACACCAAATTTTGATAGAATAAAAGAACAATACCCATATACCACAATAAAAGCTAGTGGTTTAAGCGTAGGATTACCTGAAGGGCAGATGGGAAACTCTGAAGTAGGACATTTAAATATTGGTTCTGGTAGAATAGTTTACCAAGAACTTACGAGAATAACTAAAGAAATAAAAGATGGCCATTTTTTTCATAAAAAAGAGTTCTTAGATGCTATAGATAATGCTAAAAAGTATAATAGTGCTATCCACCTTATCGGACTAGTTTCAGATGGAGGAGTTCATAGCCATAATACGCACTTGTATGCACTATTAGAACTTATGAAAAAAAATGATGTAAAAAATGTTTATGTGCATGTTATTTTAGATGGTAGAGATGTACCGCCTTCAATAGGAAGCACTCATGTCAAAGAGCTTATAGACATGATGGATAAAATAGGTGTTGGGGAAATTGCTACTGTAGCTGGTAGATATTACACTATGGATAGAGATAATAGATGGGAAAGAGTTATGCTGGGTTATGATGCAATGGTGTTAGGAGAAGGTCAAACTTTTGAAAATCCTATTGATGCTATAGAAGAATCATATAAAAGAGGAGTTAATGATGAGTTTGTTCTACCAGTTGTTATAACTAAGGATGGTAAGCCGGTAGCTACTTTAGAAGATAATGATTCAGTTATATTCTTTAATTTTAGACCTGACAGAGCAAGGGAAATTACTAGAGCTATCGTAGATGAAGATTTTAAGGGATTTATTAGAAAGAAAAAAACAAACACTTACTTTGTTACAATGACTGAATATGATAAGACAATAAAAAATGTTCATGTAGCTTATAGAAATGATAAGTTAGAGAATACTTTAGGCGAATATGTAAGCAATATGGGCAAAACTCAACTTAGAATAGCTGAAACTGAAAAGTATGCTCATGTCACATTCTTTTTTAATGGTGGAAGAGAAGAGCCATTTAAAAATGAAGATAGAGCTTTAATACCATCTCCAAAAGTTGCAACCTATGATCTTCAGCCAGAAATGAGTGCGATTGAGGTTAAAGAAGAAGTATTGAATAGAATAAAGGCTGATAAGTATGACCTAATCATTCTTAACTTCGCAAATCCTGATATGGTAGGTCACACTGGAGTTATTCCAGCTGCTGTAAAAGCAATTGAGACCGTAGATACTTGCATGGGAGAAATCGTAGAACTTATGGAAGAAATAGGCGGAAAGCTAATAATTACTGCAGATCATGGTAATGCTGAGAAAATGATAGATGAAATAACTGGTGCTGTATTTACTGCACATACAACTAATGAAGTCCCACTTATTATAGTTGGGCAAGGTGATATTGAACTCCGAGAAGGTGGAATACTAGCTGATATTGCACCAACTTTACTCGAAATGATGAAACTTGAAAAACCTGAAGAAATGGAAGGAAAGTCACTAATAAAGTAGTATAAATTAAGATAGGAGTGATAAAAATGAGTATTATTACTGATATTTATGCAAGAGAAGTACTTGATTCAAGAGGAAACCCAACAGTTGAGGTAGAAGTATGGACAGAATTAGATGCATTTGGTAGAGCTATAGTTCCATCTGGTGCCTCTACAGGTATTTATGAAGCGGTTGAACTAAGAGATATGGATAAGTCAAGATATCTAGGTAAAGGAGTTTTAACTGCAGTAGACAATGTAAATGATATCATTGCAGATGAAATTATAGGTATGCAAGTTTTTGATCAGATTTTAATCGACAAAGTTCTAATTGAATTAGATGGAACTGATAATAAAGCTAAATTAGGTGCTAATGCAATACTAGCAGTATCAATGGCAGTTGCAAGAGCGGCAGCTAATGAATTAGGAATACCGCTATATCAGTACATCGGTGGTGTAAATGCTAAAACAATTCCAGTACCTATGATGAACATCTTAAATGGTGGAGAGCATGCTGATAATAATGTAGATATACAAGAGTTTATGGTAATGCCTGTAGGAGCGATAAACTTTAGGGAAGGCTTACGAATGGGAACAGAAATTTTTCACAACCTAAAAGCTGTATTAAAGTCTAAGGGTTTAAGTACCTCAGTAGGAGATGAAGGTGGTTTTGCACCTAATCTTTCAAGTAATGAAGAAGCTCTTTCTACTATTGTAGAAGCTATTGAAAAAGCAGGATATAAACCAGGGGAAGATGTTTTTTTAGCACTTGATGTAGCAGCATCTGGAATGTATAACAATGAAGATAAAACATATAATCTTAAAGGTGAGGGAAGAATCCTTACTGTTGAAGAAATGGTAGCTTATTATGAAGACTTAGTTGATAGGTATCCAATTATATCAATAGAAGATGGTTTTGGAGAAGACGACTGGGATGGTTGGAAGTTAATGACAGATAGGTTAGGCAAAAGAATTCAAATTATTGGTGATGATCTATTTGTAACAAATACTAAAAGACTAGAAAAAGGAATACAACTAGGAGTTGCAAATTCAGTCCTTATTAAGTTAAATCAAATTGGAACTATTACGGAAACTCTAGATGCAATTGAGTTAGCAAAGATAAATGGATATACTGCAGTTATTTCTCATAGGTCAGGTGAAACTGAAGATTCTACTATTGCGGATTTAGCTGTAGCTACAAATGCCGGGCAAATTAAAACTGGTGCACCTTCAAGAACTGATAGAGTTGCAAAATATAATCAGTTATTAAGAATTGAAGATGAATTAGGAGAAATGTCAACATATAAAGGCAGAAAAGCATTCTATAGTATTAAAGGCTAATATTATTGACAATTTAAGCTAAACAATATAAAATAAGACGCATATGCAAATAGTTTGCATTTGCGTTTTGTTTTTATTTACACTGGGTATACTTAGACTAAATGATATTGGAGGAAATAAAATGAAATCAAGAAAACTGTCGATTATATTAATATTTATGCTAGTGGTGTCATCAATGTTTGGATGTGCTCCTGAAAAAAATAATTTAACAGAAAATTCAGAGCCTGTTGAGAACGTAGTAGTAGAAAAAGATAAATTAGAGATTGTTACTACACTTTTTCCGCAGTATTATTTTTCAAAAGCAATTGGTGGTGAATTTGTAAATGTAGATCTTTTATTACCTCCTGGTACAGAAGCTCATTCATTTGAGCCAACACCTAAGGATATGGTAGAGCTTTTAAATGCAGATGTGTTTTTTTTCACTGGCAAAGACATGGAGCCATGGGTAATAAATATAGCTTCAAACTTAGAGGATGAAGATATAAAAGTTGTGGATTTAAGTGAGAATATAGTATTGATTCCTACAACAGATCACGAGCACGAAGAAGATGAGCACGAAGAAGACTCAGAAGGTGCTATGGATCCTCATTACTGGACAGATCCTAACATGGCAATGATTATGGTTGATTCAATTCTGGATGCTTTAGTAGAAATAGATGTAGAACACGAAGCATACTATGTTGAAAATGCGGTAAAAATAAAAAGCCAATTGGCAGATTTGGATACAGAAATTAGAGAAGTCTTAGCTAAAACAGAATCTAAAACAATTCTTGCAGGGGGACATTTTGCATTTGGATATTTCGCTAAACAATATGGATTGGAGCATTTATCACCATATGCTGGGTTTTCGCCTAATGCTGAACCTACACCACAAAGAATAACTGAATTAATAAAGACTATTAATGAAACTGGAGCAAAAGCTATATTTTATGAAGAATTAGTAGATCCCAAAGTAGCAAAGCTAATTTCTGAGGAAACTGGGGCTCAGATGTTACTATTGCATGGGACTCATAACGTATCAAAAGAAGATTTAGAAAGTGGAAAAACATATTTTGATTTTATGTATGAAAACCTTGAGAATTTAAAGGTGGGATTAAATTATAATGACTAAATTATTAGAAGTTAAAAATTTATCAGTATCTTATGGTAATAATCAAGTACTAAAAGATGTGAGTTTTATTATAGAAAATGGTGACTATATAGGCCTTGTTGGAGCTAATGGTTCAGGTAAAACAACATTAATAAAAGCTATGCTAGGTTTGATACCAATTACAAAGGGAAGTATAAGTCAATTTGGGATTATTGATAAGAGACAAGATATTGGTTACTTACCTCAAGTAGCAGTTACGGGTAATACACTTTTCCCGGCAGAGGTTCATGAAGTAGTTGCAGTAGGATTACTTGGAACAAAAAAATTTCCAAAGAGATTCAATAAAGAGGATGATAACAAAGTAAATATGATATTAAAAAAATTAGCTATATATCATCTTAAACACATCAAAATAGGAGATTTGTCAGGTGGACAACAACAAAGAGTATTGCTTGCAAGAGCTATGGTAAGCAATCCGAAACTTTTAATTTTAGACGAACCGACTAGTGCGCTAGACCCAAAAGTAAGGTCCGATTTTTTTGGATTGATTAAAAGTATAAATGAAAAAAATAATACAAGTATTTTATTAGTTTCTCATGATTTAGGGAGCATAATGAAATGTTCAAAAAAAATAATGCTCTTAGATAGGGAATTGATTTACTTTGGATCAACAGAAGAATTTAGTATGGATGAAAGTTTTAAAGAATTTGATCACTTTGGTATAAATTCGGAGGTTCACTCATGATTGAAGTATTTGATTTAGTAAAAGAGGCATTTTCTTATAGCTTTATGCAAAGGGCTATTATAGTGGGGACATTGATTGCATTAAGTAGTGCTTTGTTAGGTATTTTTTTAGTACTAAAAAAGTATTCTATGATTGGAGATGGACTTGCACACGTTAGTTTTGCAACTGTTGCAATAGCTGTTTTTTTAGGAGCTTCTCCATTGTTAGTTTCAATACCTATTGTAACAGTAGCTTCAATCTTTATTATGCAATTAAATGAGAAAGCTGGTATCCATGGGGATGCTGCGATAGGATTGGTTTCATCTTTTTCTGTAGCACTTGGTGTAATGATTGCAAGTATTGCAGGTGGTTTTAATATTGATTTATTTAGCTATTTATTTGGTAGCATATTAGCTATACAAGAATCTGATATGTATTTTTCTTTTGCACTGGCTTTTGTTGTAATTGCACTTATTATTTTTTTCTACAACGATTTATTCGCAGTAACTCATGATGAAGAATTTGCGAGCGTTATAGGAATAAAAACAAAGAGGATGAATTATCTTATTGCAACATTAACTTCTATTACAATTGTTCTTGGAATAAGGGTTGTAGGTACATTGCTGATTTCAAGTATGATAATCTTCCCAACAGTAACAGCATTGCAAGTATCTAGGAGTTTTAAATCTACTATAATAATTTCTTCTATTGTATCTATAATTTCAGTTACTGTTGGTGTAATAGGGTCTTATATATTTAACTTTCCATCGGGTGCAACTATTGTAATGGTTAATGCAATTATGTTCGTTATATTTTTAGCTGCTAAGAAAATAATAAGATCATAGCTAATTGGAGGGATTATTTTGTATACAGAGGATGTTAAACAATTGTTCAAATCAAATAATATTAAGAATACTCAGCAAAGACATATGGTTTATAGTATATTAAAAAGTAAAAAACAACCAATAACAACAGAGGAAATATACAAGATAATCTCAGGGAAATTAGAAAAACCAATTAATTTATCTACAGTTTATCGGATACTTGAAGTTTTCACAGAAAAAGAATTAATTTTAAAATCGCAGATACACATAAATGGGAAAGCACTATATGAGATAAATCATAGAGAACATAGGCATCATCTGATTTGTATAAAATGCAATAAAATTATACCTATAAAGGGCTGCCCACTTGGAGAATACGAGCAAATATTAGAGAAACAAACGGGATATAAAATAATTGAGCACAATCTTGAGATAAAAGGTATTTGTCCTAAATGCCAAAAGCGTTAAAGAATGCTTATCATATATTTAATTTAAATTGCTTTTAATATTTAGCTATGTTAAAATGGTAATGTTATAGACATAAAGAGAAGTCTAGTTAAGGTAATGGGGGTGTAGATATGACAACTTTATTTTCAGTTTTAATGCTAATTTCTAGTATTACTTTAATAATGAGTATACTATTACAAGATAGCAAATCAGATGGTCTTGGAGCGATAGGTGGAGGTTCATCTGATGCGATGTATGGTAAGAGTATAGGTACGAGTAAACAAGCAATACTTAGGAAAGTTACTATTGCGTCAGCAGTAGTGTTTATGATTTCTGCTATTGCGATAGCAGCACAATAAGGAGGAATAGAAAATGAGTTTTGCTTTAATTGCTGCTCCATTAGTTGGGGTAGTTGCTTTGTTATTTGCTTTTTACAAAGCATCGACAATCAATAAGGTAAGTCCAGGTAACGACAGAATGGTAGAAATATCAACGTATATTCAAGAGGGCGCTATGGCGTTTTTAACTAGACAGTACAGAGCTTTATCTGTTTTTATTGTAGCATTATTTATAGTATTGGGAGTATTAATAGGATGGACTACAGCTATCACATTCCTATTCGGTGCATTATTTTCAATAATGGCTGGATTCTTTGGAATGAGAGTGGCTACAAAAGCGAATGTAAGAACTGCAAATGCAGCTATGGAATCAGGTATGACTAAAGCTTTAAATGTAGCTTTCTCAGGTGGTTCAGTAATGGGTATGAGCGTTGTAGGATTGGGATTATTGGGAATTGGATTATCATATTATATATTTAGAGACCCCGCAATTATAACTGGATTTGGATTAGGAGCTTCTTCAATTGCTTTATTTGCAAGAGTTGGTGGAGGTATTTATACTAAAGCTGCTGACGTAGGAGCAGACTTAGTAGGTAAAGTTGAAGCAGGAATTCCAGAAGATGACCCAAGAAACCCAGCAGTTATTGCAGATAATGTTGGAGACAACGTAGGTGATGTTGCTGGAATGGGTGCTGACCTATTTGAATCATATGTAGGTGCTATAATCTCAGCAGTAACGTTAGGTATATTAGCATACGGTTTGCCAGGAGTTTATTTTGTATTTGCATTAGCAGCAGTTGGAGTTTTAGCTTCGATTGTTGGGGTATTCTTTGTTAAAGGTGATGGAGATCCTCAAAAATCACTTAATAAAGGTACTGTTGTAAGTTCAGTAATTACTATGGCTGCTGGAGCTTTATTAAGTACAATGTTTTTAGGAAGTTTTGCACCTTTTATATCAATATTAGCAGGTCTAGTAGTTGGATTAACAATTGCTAAAATAACAGAGTATTTCACTTCAGCAGATTACAATCCTGTAAAAAGGATTGCTAAGGAATCTGAAACTGGAGCTTCAACAAATATAATTGGTGGATTATCAGTAGGTATGATGTCGACAGCATTGCCAATAATTATAATTGCTATAGGGATTGTAGTAGCATATTATGCTTCAGGCGGTAATGCAGAACCAGCAAAAGGATTATACGGAATAGCTTTAGCAGCAGTAGGTATGCTTTCAACTGCAGGTATGACAATAGCAGTTGATGCTTATGGTCCAATTGCCGATAACGCTGGTGGAATTGCAGAAATGTGTCATTTACCAGAAGATGTTAGAAAAATAACTGACAAACTTGATTCAGTTGGAAATACTACAGCAGCAATAGGAAAAGGGTTTGCAATTGGTTCAGCTGCTTTGACTGCACTTGCATTATTTGCTTCTTATACACAAGCTGTAGGTCTTACAAGTATAGACGTTACAAAACCAGTAGTAATAGCTGGGATGTTCATAGGTGGAATGCTACCATATCTATTTGCAGCATTAACTATGGACGCAGTAGGTAAAGCAGCGTTTGCAATGATTGAAGAAGTTAGAAGACAGTTTAGAGATATACCTGGAATCATGGAAGGAACTACTACACCAGAATATGCAACTTGTGTTGATATAAGTACTAAATCAGCATTAAGAGAAATGATTCTACCAGGGTTACTAGCAGTATTTGTACCAGTAATAATAGGATTATTATTAGGACCTGAAGCTTTAGGTGGACTTCTTGCAGGAGCTCTTGTAACTGGAGTTCTTATGGCAATATTTATGTCTAATGCTGGTGGTGCGTGGGATAATGCTAAGAAATATATTGAAGAAGGACATCACGGCGGAAAAGGTAGTGATGCTCATAAAGCTGCAGTAACAGGAGATACAGTTGGAGATCCATTTAAAGATACATCAGGACCTTCATTAAATATCCTTATAAAGCTTATGACAATAGTTTCACTAGTATTTGCTCAAGTATTCTTAAATTATGGTGGTATGTTATTTTAGATATGAGCCCTCTTCGGAGGGTTTTTTATTTGAAATATATTTGAGTATCTATTAAGATTTAAGACTATTTATATAGACTTAAATATGATATAATTTTAAATTGTGATATAGTGTTTATAAGGTGGCGATAGTGTGGAATTGAGTGCAGAGATAGAAAATCTAAAGATCAACTATATAACTGAAGGAACTGGTCAACCAGTTTTAGTGTTGCATGGTTGGGGAGCTAGTATTGAGACTATAATGCCAATAGTTAATATTTTAAAAGATACTATGAAAGTTTATGCTATTGATTTGCCAGGATTTGGCAAGTCGGACATACCAAATGATGTATTTGGTTCATTTCATTACGCAGATATTGTAAAAGGATTTATTGATAAGATGGGAATAGAAAAACTTTCTTTAGTAGGGCATTCTTATGGTGGGAAGCTATCGATTATATTATCAGCACGCTATCCTGAAATAATAGTAAAGCAAGTACTTATAGACAGTTCAGGACTTATACCAAGGAGAACACTAAAGTATCACTTAAAGGTTAAAGCTTTTAAAATAATGAAAAAAGTATATAAGTCGTTTTTCTTTTGGAAAGATGAAGAAGTAAAAATGGAGAAATTATATAAAAAATTTGGATCTGATGACTATCAAAATACATCAGGGATAATGAGAAAAATTTTTGTTAGGGTAGTAAATGAAAATTTAAAACCTCTCTTAAATGATATACAAGCACCAACTCTTTTGATTTGGGGAGATAAAGACGAAGCCACTCCTTTTTATATGGCAAAGATAATGGAAAAAGAAATTGAAGGCTCTGGGTTGGTTGTATTTGAAGGTGCAGGTCATTATTCATATCTAGATGAGTTCAATAAATTCAAAAGAGTTTTAGAGTCATTTTTCTTTTAGAGATGGATAATTATTGTATAGTTAAACGATGGAGGGTAATTGATGGATTTTAGAGTAATATTAATATTGATAGGGTTAAGTAGCATATTTGGATATCTTATAAAGGAAAGAACAAAAGAATCATTACATATGGTTCAACTGGAAGGGTATGACCCTGAGCACTACTTAAAATGGCTAAGCAATAATAAAAAGAGAGCCTATAGTATAAAAAAAGAAAAGATGCCTATTAAAAAACCATTAGTTATGACAGATAGGGCAAAAAGGCTTTTTTATGCAAATTGGGTATTAAATGTATTAATCATAACGATTCTTACAGTAGCAGTAATGACTGTTATATCTTTTTTGGGAAGTCATTTAGTTGTTACTTTAGTTATTATGGGTTTTTTTATGGTATTAGCTTATTATTGGCAACCTATTTTTATGTGGATTACAACTTTGATCATGAGACCAATAGAAAATAGCATTAATATGGGATTTTATAAAAAAGCCCAGGAAAAAATTAAACAAAGAGAAGATCTTACAGTTATAGGGATAACAGGAAGTTTTGGGAAAACAAGTACTAAGTTTATAGTTGGAACAATACTTTCTAGTAAATTTAATGTATTAAATACTCCAGAGTCATATAATACACCAATGGGTCTTTCAAAAGTAATAAATAATGACTTAACAGATGAGCACCAAGTTTTTGTAGCGGAAATGGGTGCAAAAGTGCTTGGAGAAATACGAGAGGTTGCAGAGTTAGCACAACCTACCATAGGTATATTGACTTCAATAGGGCCAGTTCATATGGAGACTTTTAAAAATATTGACAATATAATGAAGACTAAGTACGAACTAATAGATGAACTCCCAACTGATGGAGTGGCAGTATTTAACTATGATAATGAATATATTAAAAAATTGGCAGATAAGACATTTAAAGAGAAGATGTTATATGGTTTAGAAGATGTTGAGAAATTAGATTTATATGCTGATGAGATAGAAGTTTCCGAACAAGGATCTTCATTTAACTTAAAAGACAAAGCGGGTAATAGTATAAGATGTTCGACTAAACTATTAGGGAGACATAATATATATAACTTGCTTGCAGGTGCATGTGCTGCTGTAGTTATGGGACTTAGTTTTGAAGAAATAAGCGAAGGTATAAAAATAGTCGAACCAGTAGAACATAGATTAAATGTTATAGAAGCTGTTAATGGTGTAATAATAATTGATGATGCTTTCAATTCCAATCCGATTGGTACGAAAGCTGCACTTGAAGTTTTAGGGCAATTCAAAGAAGGTCGTAAAATAGTAATAACGCCAGGAATGATTGAATTAGGAGATATGGAAGAGTCTGCTAACAGAGAATTTGGTATGAATATGGCGAAGGTGTGTGACTATGTAATTCTTATTGGAGAAAAGAGAACCATGCCTATTTATGAAGGGTTGATAAGTACAGGATTTAATCCATCAAATATATTTAGAGTTCACAATCTAAATGAAGCAACAGCACAGCTAGGAAAGCTTACAAAGCCAAAAGATGTTGTATTATTTGAAAATGATTTGCCTGATAACTATAGCGAATAGGAGGCTTTTATGAAGACAGTAGGAATTTTATTTGGAGGAAGAAGTGTAGAACACGAGGTTTCTGTAATTACTGCCATGCAAATAATTGAGAATATGGATAAAACACAGTATAAGCCAGTACCCATTTATGTAAATAAAGAAGGTGAATGGTTAACAGGGGATTCCTTAATGAAGTTCGAAAATTATAAAAACAAAAACTTTAAAGATGCCAAAAGAATTATATTATCCCCAAATCACAATGATGGTAATTTATACTTTCATCCGGAATCAAGTGGTCTATTTGGGAAGAAAATAGTTGAGAAGATAGATATATTTTTCCCCGCTTTTCATGGTACAAATGGAGAGGATGGTTCAACACAAGGGTTTTTAGAACTTATAAACAAGCCTTATGTGGGTGCGGGAGTATTAGGGTCGTCAGTTGGTATGGATAAAATATTGATGAAAGATGTGTATAAAGCAAATAATATACCTGTGGTTGATTTTATATGGTTTTATAGAAGTGAGTGGAAAGAAGATAAAGAAAAATCAATAGATCGAATAGAAAATGAGTTAGGGTATCCAGTATTTGTAAAACCTTCAAATTTGGGGTCAAGTATTGGGATATCAAAAGCTAAGAATCGCGAAATGTTAAATGATGCTCTTGAAATTGCCACAAGCTACGATAGGAAGATAATAGTTGAAAAAGCAGTCGAAAATCCAAGAGAAATAAATTGTGCAGTTATGGGTTATGATAACAAGGTAGAAGCATCTCTTTGTGAAGAGCCTCTAGGTTGGACGGAAATTCTTTCATTTAGTGATAAATATTTAAGAAAAGATGGCAAAAAAACTGGAGAAAGTAGCTTGAATAGAGCTATTCCTGCAGAATTGGAACCTGCTAAAACTTTGGAAATTGAAGAATTAGCAAAGAAAGCTTTTACTGTTATAGATGCAAAGGGCAATGCTAGAATAGACTTTCTTTTAGATAAAGATGGTAAGGTATTTGTGAATGAAATAAATACACTTCCTGGTTCAGTAGCTTTTTATTTATGGGAAGGTAGAGGGTATAGCTTTAAAGATGTGATAAATAAAATGATTGAAATTGCTATTGTTACACAAAAAGAAAAAGATAGTAATATGTATGTTTATGAGTCAAACTTGTTTAGTAAAACACAATTTGGTTCGAAAAGTTCTAAAATGTAAGATATTTTTACTATCTTACATTTTTTTTGTATAAAAAGGGTACATATATTTTATGAGAGGAAGGAGTGCTATAAATGGTAATAAAAGATGAAATTACTAGGTTAATGGGTGAAAAGAAGTATAAACCGCTTTTAAGAGAGGAATTAGCGCAGAAGTTTGGTATTGGGAAAAAAGAGTATAAAGAATTTTTTAAGGTTTTAGAAGAGTTAGAAAAAGAAGGTAAAATATTAAAAGCAAGTAATAATAGATATGGTTTATTAAATGAAGAGTACTTGGTAGTAGGGAAACTTGAGAGTCATGAAAAGGGATTTGGATTTGTAGTATCAAAAGATAGATTGGGCGAAGACGTATATGTTCCCGCTGATGCAATGAATAGCGCTATGCATGGAGATAAGGTTGTTGTAAATCTTATATCAAGAAAAGAACTTGGCAAGAGACAAGAAGGAGAAGTAATTAGGATTCTAGAAAGAGTAAACCAGACTGTTATTGGGACATATGAAGATAATGGAAACTTTGGATTTGTAATACCAGATAATCATAAAATTGCATACGATATTTTTATCTCTAAAGGATTGAGTTTAAATGCTAAAGATCATCAAAAGGTTGTTGTTGAAATAAGTAGATGGCCAGAACTTAGGAGAAATCCAGAAGGAAAAATAATCGAAGTATTGGGGTATCTTTCTGAAAAAGGAACAGATATATTATCTATAATTAGACAATTCAACTCACCAGAAGATTTTCCAGAAACGGTTATAAAAGAAGCAACAAGAGTTGCTAAAGAGATAGATAGTAATGAGATATCTAGACGACTAGATTTAAGAAGTCTTAAGACATTTACGATAGATGGAGCGGATGCAAAAGATTTAGATGATGCGATTTCTATTGAAAGATTATCCAACGGAAATTTCAAATTGGGTGTGCATATCGCCGATGTTACTCATTATGTAAAACCTAATAGTTTGTTAGATAAGGAAGCTCTACTTAGAGGGAACTCAGTGTATCTACTTGATAGAGTTATTCCAATGCTACCTCATGAACTGAGTAATGGGATATGCTCTCTTAATCCAAATGTCGATAGATTAACTATGACAGTTTTTATGGAAATTAATATAAATGGGAAAGTTGTTTCACATGAAATAAAAGAATCTATTATTAATAGTAAAGCAAGACTAGTTTATGACGATATATCTGACTTGTTAGAGAAAAAGGAAGATACAGATTTTGAAAAACTGAATATAGTATCAGATGAGTTATTTATAATGAAAGACTTAATGAGTATCCTTTCTAAAAGAAGGATAAAAAGAGGAGCTATAGATTTTGACTTTCCAGAGAGTTATATTGAATTAGATGAAAATGGTGTTCCAGTTGACATCAGAAGAAGAGATAGAAGAATTGCAAATAAATTGATTGAGGAGTTTATGTTAGTAACTAATGAGACTGTTGCAGAGAGATTCTTCTGGGAAGAAGTTCCATTTTTATATCGGGTACATGAAAAACCAAATGAGGAAAAAGTTGCAGCTTTTGTTAAGTTTATTCATAACTTTGGATACACAATTAAAGGTAAAGAAATTCATCCAAAGGATTTCCAAAGACTAACAGCAGAGATTAAAGGCAAAAAAGAAGAGCCCATTATCTCAACACTACTCTTAAGAACTATGCAAAAAGCAGTCTATAGTGCAGATGCAGGTTTACACTTTGGTTTAGCAGCTCAATACTATTCTCATTTCACATCACCAATAAGAAGATATCCAGATTTACAGATTCATAGAATTATTAAAGAAGCATTGCAAGGCAAACTAAGTAGCAAGAGAATTAGTACATTAGAAAATTTATTACCTGAGGTAGCTGAGCATACATCTAAAACTGAAAGAAGAGCAGAAGAGGCTGAAAGAGAAGTAGATGATTTAAAGAAAGCTCAGTATATGGTTGAAAAGATTGGTGAAGAATTTACTGGTATAGTTTCATCTGTGACTAATTTTGGTATGTTTGTACAGTTAGAGAATACAGTGGAAGGGCTTGTACATTTTAAAAATATGACAGATGACTTCTATTATTTTGATGAAACCAATTATAGCATTGTGGGTGAAAGAACCAAAAAAACCTATAGATTAGGCGATGAAATAAAAATCAAAGTAATTGGAGCAGATGTAGGTAATAAGAATATTGATTTTGCTGTTGTAGATGAGGATGTTGACACAGAGGATTAATTTTGCTAAACTAACTACGATATCAAAAAAAAGGATGAGCAAATATGAGCGTATCGGGGATAAAAATACTAGCAACCAATAAAAAGGCAAGACATGAATTCTTTATAGAAGATACGATTGAAGCCGGGATTGTTTTAAAAGGTACTGAAGTTAAATCGATAAGACAGGGCAAAGTAAATATTAAGGAATCCTATGCGAATATAGATAATGGGGAAATATTTATAAATGGTATGCATATAAGCCCTTATGAGCAGGGGAATATTCACAATGTGGACCCTCTAAGAAAGAGAAAATTATTACTCCACAAGAAGCAAATAAGAAAGTTAATAGGTGAAACAAAATTAAAGGGCCTTACTCTAGTTCCTCTTTCAGTATATTTGAAAGATGGGAAAGTAAAAGTTGAAATAGCGGTGGCAAGAGGTAAAAAACTTTATGATAAGAGACAAACTATTGCTACTAAAGATGCAGAAAGAAGAATGAAGCAGCAATCTAGTGAAAAATATCAATAATCAAAACTTGACAAATATAAATAATTGTTATAAAGTAACCTTTATATAAAAAAACTAAATATAACTTCTTATCAAGAGAGATGGAGGGAGCGGCCCTTTGAAGTCTCGGCAACCTGCGGTATTACTGAAAGGTGCTAAATCCGGCAAAGATATTCTTTGAAAGATGAGGGGAGATTAAGATAAAACTAAATCCTCTCTATTTTGAGAGGATTTTCTTTATATTAATTTGGAGGGATGATAATATGAAAAATATTTTTAAAGATGAAACAACATTGGTGCAATCACTAGAAGAATTTTCAGAAGGAGAACCTAGGGTATATCCACTAATTCAAAGTACAACATATAATTATAAAGATCCAGATTTTTTAGCAGAACTATTTGATTTAACTAAAGAAGGGCATATGTATTCAAGAATAAGCAATCCTACCGTAGCAGCATTTGAAAATAAAGTAGCTCAATTAGAAGGTGGAGTAGGTGCAGTAGCTGTTTCTTCTGGTCAAGCGGCTACATCTATGGCAGTATTAACTATCTGTAATTCAGGAGATCATTTGGTAGCTACAAATACATTATATGGTGGTAGTTTTAGCCTCTTGGATTCAAGTTTAAGGAAGCTTGGGATAGAGACTACATTTATTGATCCAGAATCTAGTGAAGTAGAAATAAAAGAAGCATTTAAAGATAATACTAAAGCAATATTTGCAGAAACAATTGGAAATCCTGGAATAAATGTTTTGAATTTTGAGAAGTTTTCAAAGATAGCAAAAGAAATGGTAGTTCCATTAATTGTAGATAATACAATCGCGACTCCATATCTTTGCAAACCAATACAACATGGTGCGGATATTGTAATTCACTCAACTACAAAATATATTGATGGTCAAGGAACAAGCGTAGGTGGAATTGTTATAGATGGCGGTAATTTTAATTGGGCTAATGGAAAATTTCCAAATTTAGTAGAACCAGATCCAAGTTATCATGGATTAAGTTATGTTGAAACATTTAAAAATGCTGCATATATAGCAAAGGCAAGAACACATATATTAAGAGACTTTGGATTTACAATGAGTGCATTTAATGCATTTATATATTTAAGGGGATTGGAAACACTACATGTAAGAATGGACAGACATTGTCAGAATGCATTAAAAGTGGCAGAGTTTTTACAAAACCATGAAAATGTATCTTGGGTAAACTATCCAAAGTTAAAAAGTAGCCCTTATCTAGAATTATCTAATAAATATTTACCAAAAGGCGCAAGCGGAATAATCTTATTTGGTATAAAAGGCGGAGCTGAAGGTGGTAGACAGTTTTCAAAGAACCTTCGATGGATTAATAACGTAGTGCATTTAGGGGATGTTAGAACATGCATATTGCATCCAGGAAGCACTACACATAGACAGTTATCTGAAGAACAACAAATAGCTGCAGGAGTAAAGCCAGAGGCGATAAGATTAAATGTAGGGATTGAAAATATCGATGATATTATTGAAGATCTAAAGCAAGCTTTAGAGGTTTAAAATATATTTAGACTAGAAAGGAAAATATTATGCCAGTATTAATACCAAATAACCTACCAGCCTATGAAACTATGAAACTTGAAAATATATTTATTATGGCTAAGGAAAGAGCAGAAACTCAGGATATAAGGCCTCTTGAGATTGCAATAGTAAATTTGATGCCAACAAAGATAAAAACAGAAACACAATTTGTAAGACTTCTTTCAAATACACCAATACAGATAAATGTAGATTTTATTCAAACTGACACTCATGAAGCTAAAAATATATCTAAAAGTCATATAAATAGTTTTTATAAAAATATAAAAGAGGTAAAAAATCGGAAATATGATGGAATGATAATAACAGGAGCTCCAGTAGAACTTATGAGCTTTGAAGACGTGGATTATTGGGACGAATTGAAAGAGATATTTGAGTTTTCAAAGACTAATGTAACTTCGACTATGTATATATGTTGGGGTGCACAAGCTGCAATGCATCATTTTTATGGTTTAAATAAGAAAGAACTACCATTCAAAATATTTGGCGTTTTTGAACATCAAAAGAAGCATGATACTTGCATGTTATTAAATGGATTTGATGATATATTTTATGTTCCTCATTCAAGGCACACGGAAGTTGCATCAGAAGATATATATGGTGTAGAGGAACTTATAGTGTTAGCAGATTCAGATGATGCAGGAGTACATATTGCTGTTACAGATGATTACAGCAAGGTATTTGTAATGGGCCACTCTGAATATGATCCTCTAACTTTAAAAGGAGAGTATGACAGGGACATATGCCAGGGTAAAAAGATTAATATTCCGACTAATTACTATCCTGACAACAATCCAGATATGACCCCTTTTGTAAAATGGAGAGGTCATGCAAATCTATTATTTAAGAATTGGGTGAATATAATTTATCAAGAAACACCATATGATATAAATAAAATAGGGGAATGATTTAATGAAAACTAGTATTTTAAATGGTTGTAGTGCGTAAAAACAGAACTTTGCAAGTTGACAGAAGCTCGAACATATGTTATAATTTTTGTGTAGCATCTAAGGGGGCGAACCTGGTTTCGACGGGGATGCGGAATCATGAGTAGCGAGTCGTTGACGCCAAGCAACGATAAAAGTGGCAAACAATATAAACGCAAACGATAATTACGCACTAGCAGCCTAGTTGCTGCTCGATTTAACTGGGAAACCTACGACCTGGATTAAATCGTCATTCTAGTAGGGAACCGAGTTTAGCAAAGCTTTGAGCTAGAAACGGAACTTATGAAGCTACTAAAACTCGTATCCTGTCAGTGGGAGATGAGCAGAGGGAATGTCAAATTACTGACTGCACTCGGAGAAACTCTTGTGGAAGAATTTTCGGACGTGGGTTCGACACCCACCGCCTCCACCATACTAGAAAAGAAAGCCTTAGCTCTATAATGGAACTAAGGCTTTTGTTATGCAAAAAAATATTTTTATGATAATTTATTTAAATAAATATAGATCTTTTGTAAGTTTATCAAAAAAACTAGCCGTGACGGCTAGGTACAAACAAGATAATAAGTAATATAACTAAGATGTAAGATATTTTAATAGATTTATAAAAATGAGGAGGGAAAGTATGCGTAAAAAATATTTAGCTTTACTTATTGTATTTGTTCTTTTAATTTCTTTAACTGCTTGTGGAGGAGACAATAAAGATGTGGAGGAACCTGTAGCAAATGAAGAGGTAATAGAATCAGAAGAAGAATTGGTAGAAGCTGTAGAAGTTGCAGAAGCTGTAGAAGTTGAAGAAGCACCAGAAGTCGAAGAAAGTCCAAAAATTGATATAGAGATGTCAGGGATACTAGTTGATGGTAAATCAGTGGAGAAAAACTATGTAGGGACAGGGCCAGCTACACTTGAAACACGACTTGGCTCTATGGTTATTCCAGAAGGACTTGATTATCAAGTGTACCAAGTACCACTAGAAGGAAAAACCACAAGTTTAGAAATTGATTTTGGGGTAGGAAATACCAACGCAGGATATATAAATATATCTACTACTAAAATGGTAAAATCATTGGATGAAGCAGTGCTAGAAACTATTGGAATGAATGATTTTGGAACTATGGAATCAGTTATTGGTGAAGAAATTGCTTATGGCGATAAAACATTTAAAGAGGTAACTATAAAAAAATCAGATGGAAGTCGAGTAGATTATTTTCTAACCTATTATTATCCGGCTGAAAATGATTGGGATGGATTCGTTGAAGTAAAAACAAATGGTGAAGGAGGGGCTTATAAAATGGACATAAAAGATCCGCTTATTACAGCACTCTTGGAAAGTTTGGTAGTTAGATAAGATTTGTGCGAAAAAGACATAATAGATGCTCAGTGATTATTTAAAAAGAAAATAGTTTTAATTAATTGAGGAGGAGGTAATTATGGGATTTTTAACAAAGAAATACTGCGATATTTGTGGTGAAAAGATTGGCCTTTTAGGCAATAAAAAACTAGAGGATGGAAATATGTGCAAGGATTGTTCAAAATTGCTTTCGCCACACTTCAGCGATCGTAGAGAATCGAGTATTTCAGATATTAAAGAACATCTAGAATACCGAGAGAAGAATAAAAATGATGTTACTGACTTCAATACTACACGTATTATTGGTGGATATAAGAGAGTGCTACTAGATGAAGATACACAAAAATTTATCGTAACTTCATCTGATAATTGGAGAAACGAAAATCCTGATGTAGTAAATCTTTCACAAGTAACCAATTGCCGTACTAATATTCATGAATATAAAAATGAATTAACTTATAAAGACAATAATAATAATGATGTTAGTTTTAATCCAAAGCGATATGAAATTGAATACGATTTTTACATGGTCATCGATGTTGATTCACCATGGTTTGATAGTATTGGTTTTCCACTAAATGATAAAAGAATCTATATGTATGGTTCTAATGAGTATAGAGTGGTTGAACAGCAGTCAAAAGATATTGAAGAGATTTTTAGCAATAAATGAATTAATGATAAAACAATTTAGCAACATATACTATTTCTAAATAGCATGTACATTCCATTGTAGTTCTAACTTAAAATTAAATCCAAATTGATGTTATGATTTTAATTAAGGATAAGTCTAGGTATAAGTTAATTTAAAAAATACACTAAAGAGAGGGTTGTTATGAAAATAGCTGAGTTAACAAAAACGGTTGAAAAAATTAATCTTAAAGAAGAAATGAGTTTAGAGGAACTAAATGATTTTATGATGGAAAATACTGAAAAGTTGCCTGCTAAATTTAAATTAAAAAAGAGTATTATTGGAAAAGCGATTCTATTTGATACAAATATGCAGGTAGAGCCAAGAGTTACTGTAAAAGACAAAGAAATTACTATAAGGTATATGGAAAATTCAACTTCTGTAGGCATAGGTAACGCGCCAAGTTTGGATTTTAAAGATTTGAAGCAGAGAGCTAAAGCAGTTAAAGAAGGTGGATTTGGCAAAGCTGTTACTGGCGGACCAGAGTATTTTATAAGCATATGTGATGCTATGGTTGAACTATTAAAACCATATACTGAATAGAAAGTAGTAATAATGAAAATAACAATAAATTGTGAGAATTACATTTAAATATAGACAAAGAAAAATAATATGTGACATTTTTGAATTATGAAAGTAAAAAAAATATTATATTTATATTGGGCTTGAATTCTGATTGCGTATAGTTAAAGGTTTAAAGTATTTGATGATGCTGGTTTGTCTTTTAAGTATGATATTTATAGAAATTGTACATGAACTAGATTAAGCTGTTCTTCTATCCTACGAGCTTAGGGAGTAGGATAGAAACTCAATCCAGTAGGGAGCAGAGCTGGGCAAAACTTTGAGCTAAAAATGGGACTTAGAGGCCACTAAAACGCTTATATTCTGAGTAGAAGATGAGTAGAGGTAATGTCAAATTGACTTCTAACACTTGCAGAAACTTTTGTGGAAGGAATTTTGATGTGGGTTAAATACCCAGCATCTGCACTATAAAAATACAAAAACCTTGAGTCACAATTGTAGTATGCTTCCATTGTAGTAAACAGTTTGAATAATTAAAACTGTTTACTACAATGGGAGCATATTTTTATGGGAAGAAAAAGTAAAGTTTCAGGTTTAATTAAAATTGAATTTATAGAAAAACATCTAGGTGTAGAATATTTAATTAGAGGTATCGCTGAAGAGATTGACAATTACTTTGTTTCGATGGTACAATTTTATAGATACATTATAATATAAAAATTAAATGTTAGAGGTGTTATGTAGTGAGAAAAATCCCAATTGAATATGCAAAAGAAGGAGATTTATTAGGAAGAACATTGTATAACAACTTGGGATGTATGCTCCTAAGGGAAGGGATAAGACTAACTGAAAAAAGTATTAGTAAATTAAAAAGCATTGGTTGCTTTAGTATATATATTAAAGATAGATATACTGAAGAAATAATTGAGGAAATTATAAAACCTAAAACCATGAATAGAATTCACAGTCTCCAAGAAAACTTAAAAAATATTATTATAGATTTTAACAATTCTGGTAAAGTAGACGCTAAAAAGGTAGATACAAATGTTAGAAATATAAATGAAATAATTAATGAAATAGTTTGTGATGTACTATTTAGCAAGAACATTTTGGAAAACTTGGTAAATATTTCTATATACGATGATTACACAATGAATCATAGTTTAAATGTAATGATGCTATCAACTGTAATAGCAAGAGATAAGAATTTTAATATGAAAGAAATAAAAAAATTAGCAACAGGATGTATATTTCATGATATAGGAAAAACTTTTATACCAATAGAAATAATTAATAAGCCAGGCAAATTAACAATTGAAGAATTTGAAATTGTGAAGACCCATTCAGAAAAGGGATATGAATTTTTAAAAAATTATACAGATCTACCAATGACATCGATTAATATTGCATTGTGTCACCATGAAAGAGAAAATGGTTCAGGCTATCCAAGAAATCTACTGGGAGAGGAAATACATATATTTAGTAAAATAGCTTCCATATGTGATGTGTTTGATGCCTTAATATCAGATAGACCTTATAGGAGAGGAGCTCCCGTAAATGAGGCTATGGAATATTTATTTGCAGCTGGTGGTGACGAGTTTAGCATAGAAACAATAAAAGCTTTTTCAGAATCAATAAATATTTTTCCAAAAGATACGCTAGTATCTTTAAGTGATGGAAGAGAAGGGATAATATATGAAGCTAACAATGAAATCCATTCAAGACCAAAAATAATGATTTATGGGGAAGATAAAAAGGAAGTAAATACTTATGTCGTTGATTTAATGGATTATAATAATATAATTATAGATAAAGTTTTATATGAATTTTCCTTTAGTAAGTGATGAGGATTTGAGCTTGAAACGGAGCTTATGAAGTTAGTATACCTCATATTTTGACAGTAGGAGACAAGCAGAGGGAATGTCAAATTACTGACTGTAGCCGTAAACTTCAAAATAAAAATGCAAAACCTATACTCAAACAAATATGAGTATAGGTTTTTTGTTAAGATTTATATTAATGCCAGAATATTCTTTTGAATTGTTGCGAGAAATAGCATAACTTGCAAGACTAATCAAATTTGAACTGGATAAAGTAATGAAAATATTGTAATTTGACTTAATAGACGACTGGTCATATAATATTGTTATGGAAAACTATAAAAGTAAGAAAAACAAAATAATTGAAAAATCAATGGATCTAATTTACAGAGGTGGATATCACGGTACAGGTATTCAGCAGATTGCTGATGCAGCCGGAATACCAAAAGGATCTTTCTATTACTATTTTAAAAACAAGGAGGATTATGCAGTAGAGTGTTTACTGTTTTTTTTCAGCCAGATGAAAGAAAACAACATGCGTTTTTTAAGTGATTCTGACATCAATCCACTTAAACGAATTCTTGTTTTTTTTGAAGCCAATATTAAAGATCTTGAAGATGTTGGTTTAATTAAGGGATGCCTTATAGGCAACCTGACAGAAGAAATGGGAGACCAAAATGATTTAATTGCTGAAGTAGCAGAAAATATTCAGGTAGAAATTACCAGTGAAATAAGCCGGTGTATCAGAGAGGAACAAGAACTGGTAGGTATAAAAACCGGTTTGGATCAGGACATGATTGCTGATTTCATAATAAACAACTGGCAAGGCGCCTTGATACGTATGAAATCAGCTCGCAACCGTAGACCATTGGATATCTTTCTTGAAACAACTTCTTTCTTTCTAATAGCAGTGTTTCAACAATAAATCATTCAGCAAACAAATAGTTAAAGGAACTGGGAAACATGATGGACGCAAATAAAATGAAAAGCTAAATGAAAGGGGTATGTAAAATGGATAAAATAATTGATTCTAATGAAAAGCTGACAGTCCTATGGACATCTGGAGACCGGGAAGTTGCATTGAAAATGTTATTCCTGTACACGATTAGTGGCAAGGCGAAGGGCTGGTGGCAAGACATCAACATTATAATTTGGGGACCTTCTGCCAAATTGTTAAGTGAAGACGAAGAATTGAAGCAACAAGTAAGTAAGGCAATGCATGTTGGCATAACTTTTGAGGCTTGTAGAGCCTGTGCAGATATGTACGGTGTTATAGAAGAACTTGAAAAATTAGGAATTGATGTAAAATACATGGGTGAGCCCTTGACCCGACTACTCAAAGAAAAAGTAAGATTAATAACTTTATAGAATATCAACAGGGCACAATTAATTATAGATTAAAGATGAGTTCCAACTAAGCTTCAATTAAGTTTAAATCATTCTAAGAAAGGTTGATCTAAATGTATATTGAAATCAGGGAACAAGCAAAGCATCATACTCTTAAAAAAGGATTTACATCCATTGTTATAGATGCTGAATTAACAAATTTGTGTTGAGGTCGACTTTATCTCCCAAACGTGTATTTGGGAAATCCAAAAGACCATAGTCAATTTGAGGTATTTAAGATAGATGGAATTGATGTTTTTGTGAACAGAAAATTGGATATTAAAGAGTCAGGTTTGAAAATATTCACGTCAGGTTTTCTATTTTTCAAAACCGTTGATGTTTCAGGAATCAATCTGATTTAGTTAGTAAAGATGGAATTCAGATAGAAAGCCATAACAATGAAAAGAAGGTATGTAAGTATAGAGATGAGTCTGAAATAGACAAGGTAGGTATTTTTTTTAGCTTAGACATAGATGATTAATAAATATAATCCAGTGTAAATTATATAATTTACACTGGATTTATTGTTGAAGACATTATAGATTGAACACCATATTTCACTATTCTAAATAGTTACGTTCCATTCCTACTTTTGTTAATCTGTAAGTTCTGGCTTTTCCTTATTATTTAAGCCACGTTTACCTTCTCTTAAAATATTTGGTCTTTTACCTTCTGAAATATCTGTAAGAGCTTGATCATATTGTTCTTGTGTAATGTTGCCATCATTTAATTGTGCTACAAGTCTTTCTTTCATATTCACTGTCATTTCAGATTTTTGTTCATCAGTAAGTTCTGGTTTTTCCTTATTATTGAAATCACGTTTACCTTCTCTTAAAATACTTGGTCTTTTACCTTCTGAAATATCTGTAAGAGCTTGATCATATTGTTCTTGTGTAATGTTGCCATCATTTAATTGTGCTGCAAGTTTTTCTTTAATATTCACTGCCATTTCAGCTTTTTGTTCATCGGTAAGTTCTGGTTTTTCCTTATTATTGAACCCGCGTTTACCTTCTCTTAAAATACTTGGTCTTTTACCTTCTGAAATATCTGTAAGAGCTTGATCATATTGTTCTTGTGAAATGTTGCCATCATTTAATTGTGCTGCAAGTTTTTCTTTAATATTCACTGCCATTTCAGCTTTTTGTTCATCAGTAAGTTCTGGTTTTTCCATAATACTTAAACCATGTTTGCTTCTTTTCATTGAGCTTATATTAGGTGCTTCTTCTGAGATAATTGTATTAGATGACATTTTATCTGAGGCATCAACTGCTATTTCTGTTGCAGCAAAAGAAGTAATACCTCCCGTAGTCAAAGTTCCTATTACTAAAACACTTGAAACAAATTTAGTTAAATTTTTCATAAATTACATCCCTTCATAATTGTAGTTTTTTTATACACCTAGAGTGCAAAAATAATTCTTTTACAATAACTACCTCAACTTATTTTCCCTCCCTTCATATGGTGTTAAGTAAATTATATGATATCAAATTGAACTTTAGATGTTCCCTAAATGATTTTTAACTGAATGTTTTATGAACTTTTGAGTAAGTACTATCGTATAATTTTAAATATTAGGTTATAAAAATTCTTTTAGAAGAGACTTATTTTGATTATAGAATATAGGGGCATATTAATTATAAATAAGGGCTAATGTCTGTTATAATATTAGTAATTAGAAAGATTATAGGTGTATTGTAAAATTGCAAGATGTTAATTTTAGTGTATTTATTGTGGAATTGATATTAAAAGATTAGTTTGATAGGAGTATTCGTACTGACTAAATAAAAAAATATGATAAAGGTAGGTGGGAAAAATGATTAAAAAAATAATAAGTTTAATGTTAATGCTAATAATACTAAATAGTTTTGGCATAATTTACGGTTATACCAGTGGTTATGAGTGTAAAACAATAGGTAAAACAGCAGTTAAATTCGTAGAATTAGATATGAACAGTGGTATTACTACAAAGATTTTAAATGCAAATGGTCAAATGATTTCTACTGAATCTTTAGAAAATATGGCAAAAGGTGTTGGTGCAATAGCAGCTATAAATGGGACACACTTTGAAGCATATGAAGGGATACCTGTACCTTGGGGAACAATAATAAGAGAGGGTAAAGTAATACATATTAGTAATGGTAGATCAGTAACAGGGATAACTACAGAAGGTAGATTAATTGTGGACAGGTTATCATTTGAATTTAAGGGATTTGTGAATGGTATTCATAAATCAACACCTTGGAGAATAAATCATGTTAGTACAGAGCCTGAAGCAATAACAATATTTACAGAAGAATATGGTACAATTGTTAAATTGCAGGTAGGAGCAAAGGCCGCAATAATAGTAGGAGGTAAAGTGACAGAAGTAGTTGATAGTGATTTTGTACTACCTACTGGAGCTTATGCAATAGTATATAATGCAGGTGTGGTAGGTATGTTTCAGGACAGAATTAAAGTTGGAGATGAATTTAGGTATGAGGTAATAGTAAGCACAACATTTACAGAAGTAGAAGAGTGGGACAAAGTAGTAAATGCAATAGGAGCAGGACCATCATTAATAATAAATGGGAAAGAGACTGCAGATGGTTTAGCAGAGGATTTTCTTGAAGCTAAAATAAATACAAGCCCAGCAGAGCGTTCGTTTATAGGTTCTAAAGTGGATGGGAAGATAGTGATAGGGAATATGGGAGCAGTGACATTAAAGGATGCTGCCAATATAGCAAAAGAAATGGGATTAGTAAATGCTATGTGTTTAGATGGTGGTGGTTCTATAGCATTATATTATCCACAAAGTAAAATTAGCATAGGCGGGAGAAATATAAACAATGGGTTAGCTTTTATGGCATATAATGGCGAGGTTGCTAAAAATACATCATCTAAATTGTTTTTTTATAGTGAAGAAATACAATTGGAAGCATATAATATAAAAGGAAGTAATTATTTTAAATTGAGAGATTTAGCAATGTTGCTAGGAAACAGTTTAAATAGATTTAATGTAGATTGGAATAGTGATATGTGTTCAATTGAGTTAGTTAAGGATATTGAGTATAAGGTTGTGGGTGGTGAATTACTTCAAGGTGATGGCAAAGATAAATTATCTAAGATAAGTACAGCGAAGGTATATATGAATGGGAAAGAAGTAGAATTAGAAGCATATAATATAAATGGGAATAATTTTTATAAATTAAGAGATTTAGGAAAAGTAATAGGTTTCGATGTAGATTGGAATGAAGAGACAAGATCAGTAGAAATATGTACTAATTGATACAATGTAAAGCCCTTGATTTAGGGGCTTTTAGTTTTTTCAAGAGTTGGAACAAAAGGAACATTTAGAATTATATTTGTTTTTAATATTGAAGTTTTTTAATGTTTTTTGGATGTTCCCTTGGCATCAACCTAACGTTATTAATAAATAACATTAACAATCATATAACCCTAAAATTACAGCAACAATAGTAAGTGGTATAGTTAATTAAGGATTTAGATCTCCATTAATACTATATGCAAATTTGTCAGTATTTTTATAGACTTTTTTTGATAGATAATAAAATCAATTATAGTTCCTTTATTCTATTCTTACTAAACATAGGCATAATCCGTTTAAAATCTAAATTTGTAACCATTAATCCAAGTATTATAATTGAAACTCCCACCCACTGCAGCTTAGAGAGCTTTTCCAACAAAACTATCCGAGCTGTTAGCAAACCAGTTATAGGAACTAATAAGGATAAGGGTGAAATCATACTTAGAGGGTATTTTGATATTAAAATATTCCAAAAACCATATCCAAATAGTGTTGCTCCAAAAGCTAAATAAAAAATTGTAAATATCGAAATGATACTTAAATTTGATATTGAACTAATAAGGGTTTGTGGTGAATCAATTAATAGAGCTAGAATTAATGTGGGAATGGGTGGTACAAGACTTGCCCATACAACGAGACTTAACATATCTAGTTGTTCATTATTATCCTTTGCTTTATCCGATAATTTCCTAGTAATAATATTTGAGATAGACCAAAAAATAGGAGCGCCTATCGTAAGTATGATAGCGGGAATGGGAACAGAAGTTATCCCATTTGCACTTGAAGCAATTCCTATCACAAGAAGTCCCAAAGCAGCTATAAAAAAACCTACCAATTGTTTAGGTTTAATTTTTTCTTTTAAAAACACGTATCCTAAAATGGGAGATATAAAGGCTTGTAGTTGAGCTATTATTGAGGCTAATCCTGCTGGCATTCCAATATGCATAGCATAGAATAAGCATCCAAATTGTCCTACCCCAACTGTAAGTCCATATAAGAGCATGTATTTTAGGGATACTTTAGGTGGTTTTATAAAAAATATCGCTGGAAATGCAACTAAAGTAAACCTCAAAGTAACAAGTAGCATTGGAGGGACTCCCCCTAATCCCAATTTGATTACTGTGAAATTTGCACCCCAAACTATTACGACTAGTAAAGCAAGTATTAAATCCTTTATTTTCATATCTGTTCCTCCAAAGCTAATAATATGTACAACTATACTACAATATCATATTCAATTTTAATGCACAATACCAACCAGAACAATTCAAATTTAAAGGATTTTAAATAAAAATATCTAGAAAAGTTTTATTAATTCAAATTAGTTATATTTACTTGCAGAAAAAATACATTTCTAGGATTAACTAACAATAAAGTTAGACATTATATTGACTTCAAAGGTGAATAATTTTAGGATTAAGTTTGGTAAGGATTTAAGCGTTAAATCGTAATAAAGCTCTAGTATAGAAATTAAATGAATTATTTTGATAGTAAATATAGTATTTTTCTAATAATACTCAAAATCTGGATTAGCAATTATGAAATTGTAAGCATTGAACAATTAATACCTAATAATGGTAGTTGTTCACTAAAATTTAAAATAAAGCTATTGATTATCTTTTAGGATATGATGTATTATTTAAGATAGTGGTATCTGAATTAGAAATATTAAATATGGAGAATAAAAAATCAAAAGATTCTTATATAAGAAAGAGGTGTTGTTATGGACTATTCAGAATTAAGTCTAAAAATGCATGAAGAAAACAAGGGAAAGATTGAAGTTACATCAAAGGTTAAAATTGAAACTAAGGATGATTTGAGTACAGCATATACTCCTGGGGTTGCAGAACCATGCAGAAAAATTTATGTTAATAAAGAAGATGTATATAAATATACTTCAAAGGGGAATTTAATTGCAGTAGTAACAGATGGGACAGCAGTACTTGGTTTAGGGGATATTGGACCAGAAGCAGCAATGCCTGTAATGGAAGGTAAAGCGATATTATTTAAAGAATTTGGTAATGTGGATGCAGTTCCTATTTTATTAAATACAAAAGATGTAGATAAAATAGTTGAAACTATAGTAAGAATTAGTCCAACTTTTGGAGGAATTAACTTAGAGGATATTGCAGCGCCTAGGTGTTTTGAAATAGAAAGAAAATTAAAAGAACAACTAGATATTCCTGTATTTCATGATGATCAACATGGTACTGCGGTAGTTGTAAGCGCAGGTTTAATAAATGCACTTAAAATAGTAGATAAAAAATTTGAAGACATAAAAGTAGTCTGCAATGGTAGTGGTGCTGCTGGAGGATCAATAATTAAGATGCTAATAGGACTTGGAGTTTCTGATATACTTATGTTGGATAGAAAAGGTATTATATATAGAGGTTCACCAAATAATAATTGGTCAAAAGAAGAATTGGCTAGTTTAACGAATAAAGATAATATACAAGGTAGTCTAAAAGATGCTATGATTGGTGCAGACGTATTTATTGGCGTTTCAGCACCTAATGTAGTAGATGTAGATATGGTGAGATCCATGAATAAAGATGCTATAATATTTGCAATGGCAAACCCAATACCTGAAATACTAC
>JAVERT010000063.1:0-5478 GCA_034006985.1 Gudongella sp. | reverse complement strand
ACTGACCGGTGCGGCCCTCCTCTCCGTGGCCGACATGGTCGCCAAGACGGTATTCGCACCCGTGATGCTCCCTGTGGGGGCGGTGACCGCGCTGGTGGGCGGCCCGGTACTGATAATGCTCCTCCTGTCGTCGGTGTCGGCCTCGGCGGGCGTCAGGGATTGATGCCACCGCAGATCGGAGACGGGATGGAAGGTGTACGGATCGGAGAAGAATGGCGCCGAGAGGGATGTCCTCGTCGACCGTGGATATGTGTCAGAGTGAATGCATGAGCTGACGGAGGCGGTCTTCAACGTACGGTTGTACGTCCACCATCTGTCGACTCGGCTGAATGTCCGCTCTTTGACAATCATATCGTCGCAGCCCGTGCGAGAAGGGCAGGATATCATCTGCAACGTTTTGGAATGGCGGTTCCGCGGCCATTATGGAATCATACGGTCGAATGCAGATGTGCGAGGGCGATGATACGATGACACCCCTATCATCTTCATGCATTATTATGGCGCGCCGTACCCGGAGTGCGACCGAGGGTCGCCAGTCATGAAACAGAGCGAAACATCTCCGGTTTTTTTTGAAAACCCATATCCTCGCAACTCCATCCTGCACACGTCTTCCATTGCGAGATGGGTCGAAGGCTCAACAGGGAACATGGTTTTGCGATTTAATTCCTAGTAATTAGATATGCAAACAATAGAATAATATACTGCGTGAGTATTCCTAGTTAATCAGTAGGAATAATGAGAAACGGAGAGGATCCGATGAATGGAAAGATCTATCTAGACAATGCGGCGACCACGGAAATGCACCCGGATGTGCTGGATGCGATGCTCCCCTATCTGAAGGCATACTACGGGAACCCATCGAGCATATACGGGCAGGCAAAGTATTCGAGGGACGCGCGGGAGCATGCCAGAGTGTCGGTGGCAGAACTGATCAACGCCGAGCCGAAGGAGATGTATTTCACGGCCGGAGGAACGGAGTCCGACAACTGGGCGCTGAAGTCCGTTGCGTTCGGCAACCGTTCGAAAGGCAATCACATCATAGTATCGAAGATAGAGCATCATGCGGTGATGAACACCTGCGAATTCCTTGAGAAGAACGGTTTCAAGGTAACATATCTCGATGTCGACGAGTTCGGAACGGTGGACCCGGAGGACGTCAGGAAGGCTATCAGGCCCGAGACGATTCTGATGTCGGTGATGTACGCGAACAATGAGATAGGGACCATCGAACCGATATCCGAGATAGGCGGGATAGCAAGGGAGCACGGCATCCTGTTCCACACGGATGCGGTGCAGGCCTTCGGCCATGTGCACATAGATGTGAAGAGGGAGAACATAGACCTGCTGAGCGCCAGCGCACATAAGCTGTACGGTCCGAAGGGGGTGGGGTTGCTATACGTCAGAGAGGGCGTGAAGCTGGAGCCTCTGATACACGGAGGCGCCCAGGAAAGAGGCGTCAGGGCAGGTACGGAGAACGTGCCGGGGATAGTCGGCATGGGGAAGGCCGCCGAGATCGCCAAGAGGGACATGGACGAACGGATAGCCAAGGAGACCGAGCTAAGGGACCGTATGATAGACCGCATCCTCGAAGAGGTGCCCTTCGCAAAGCTGAACGGACACAGGGTCCGGAGGCTCTCCGGAAACGTGAACATCGCTTTCAGCTTCATCGAGGGGGAGGGTGCGCTGATGCTTCTGAACCGCAAGGGCGTATCCGTGTCCACCGGTTCCGCATGCGCATCCGGATCTTTGGATCCCTCGCATGTTCTTCTGGCCATTGGTCTGGAGCACGAAGCGGCCCACGGCTCGATAAGGTTCACCCTCTCGTACAAGACGACGGAGAGCGAGATCGACGAGGCGGTGGAAGCGGTCAAGGAATCGGTGGAGAGGCTCAGGGCGATGTCTCCGCTGTATGCAGACCATCTGAAGAGCGGGATGAATAAGAAGGAGGTATGAAGAGATGTACGACGGAGTGTACAGCGATGAGGTGATGGATCACTTCACAAACCCGAGGAACGTGGGCGAGATCGAGAACGCCAGCGGAGTGGGGACCGTGGGCAACGCCAAGTGCGGGGACATAATGAGGATATTCCTCGACATCGATGAGAATCGTGTCGTCCGCGACGTGAAGTTCAAGACCTTCGGGTGCGGGGCGGCGGTCGCCAGCAGCAGCATGGCGACAGAGATGGTTAAGGGCAAGACCATAGACGAGGCGCTCCGGATCACCAACAAGGCCGTGACCAGGGCGCTGGGCGGGCTGCCGCAGGTCAAACTGCACTGTTCGCTGCTCGCCGAGCAAGCGATCCACGCGGCCCTCTGGGATTACGCGGAGAAGAACGGCATCGCGATAGACGGGCTCGAAAAGCCGAAGTCGGACATAGGCGACCACGAAGGCCACTGATAAGGTCCAGACACCAGGGTGCCAACTGAGGATATCGATTGTTTCAGATCGAAGAAGGATGAAAAATGAAGACAGTCTACAATAACATGGGTGAACTGGTGGGAAGGACCCCGCTGGTGAGATTCAGCAGGATTGAGAAACTACACGGAACCAAAGGCATGCTCATCGTGAAGATGGAGATGTTCAATCCGTCCGGCTCCGTGAAGGACAGGATCTCCTTGGCCATGGTCGAGGAGGCAGAGAGAAGAGGTGTTCTCAAGGAGGGGTCCGTCATCATCGAGCCGACCTCCGGCAACACGGGAATAGGCCTTGCGATGGTCGGGGCAGCCAAGGGATACAGGGTCATACTGACCATGCCCGAAACGATGTCCATCGAAAGACGAAACATCCTCCGGGCCTACGGCGCCGAACTCGTGCTCACGGAGGGCAACAAAGGCATGAAAGGCGCGATAGCCAGGGCAGACGAGCTTGTCAGGGAGATAGAAGGAAGCGTCATTCCCGGGCAGTTCGTCAATATCGTTAACCCGGAGATACACCGCAGGACCACTGGTCCCGAGATATGGGAGGACACGGGCGGGAACATCGACGTGCTGGTGGCAGGGATAGGCACCGGCGGCACGATAACGGGAGCCGGGGAATACCTGCGCTCCAGGAACCCGGACCTGAGGATCGTAGCGGTCGAGCCGGCAGATTCCCCGGTCCTTTCAGAGGGCCGTGCAGGGTCGCATAAGATACAGGGCATAGGCGCAGGTTTCGTCCCGGATGTGCTGAACATCGGAATCTACGACGAGATAGTCACTGTGACCGATGAGGACGCATTCGCGACCGGAAGGGAGATCGCCAAGACCGAAGGGGCCCTGGTCGGGGTCTCCACCGGCGCGGCGGTATGGGCGGCCATCAAGGTGGCCTCCAGGAGCGGATACGAGGGAAAGAATGTTGTGGTTATCTCTGCAGACAGCGGGGACAGATACCTGTCGACGCCGATGTTCGGGCAATCAGCGTGATCCGATAATGAAAAATATGAATACAGGAGGGAGAAGATGATAAGAAACAACAATGTTCCGGAAGGACCCGGCAATAGAAGCGGATACAGATTCGAAACCCTGCAGCTCCACGTGGGCCAGGAACAGCCGGACCCGGCGACGGATTCACGTGCAGTTCCGATATATCTCACAACATCGTATGTCTTCAGGGACACGGCCCACGCAGAGGCGAGATTCAACCTTTCGGATCCGGGCAATATATACGGCAGACTCACTAACCCCACACAATCGGTGTTCGAGAGCAGGATCGCCGCCCTTGAGGGAGGGTCTGCGGCATTGGCACTGGCCTCGGGCGCGGCGGCCATAACATACACGGTCCAGGCTCTGGCCGGGAGCGGGGACAACATAGTATCGTCAAAGCAGATATACGGAGGGACCTACAACCTTCTGGAACACACGCTCAGAAGATACGGGATCGACACGAAGTTCGTCGACTACAACGACGTGGAGGGCTTCGAACGGGCGATAGACGGGAATACCAAGGCGATCCTGACGGAGACCGTAGGTAATCCGAACGCATCCATCCCGGACATTGAGAAACTCGCCGAAGTCGCCCACAGGCGCAGGATACCGCTGGTGGTGGACAATACGTTCGCAACACCCTATCTCTTCGGGCCCCTGGAGCACGGGGCCGACATCGTCGTCGAAAGCGCCACCAAGTTCATCGGCGGCCACGGCACGGTCCTCGGCGGAATCATAATCGAGGCCGGAAGGTTCGACTGGAAGGAGAGCGGAAGATTCCCTTCCATCTCAGGGCCGGACCCCCGTTATCACGGCATCAGCTTCTCCGAAGCGCTGGGTCCCGTGGCATTCGTGACGAAGATCAGAGCGACCCTGCTGCGTGACACGGGTGCCACGCTGTCTCCGTTCACGGCATTCGTTCTGCTTCAGGGCCTCGAGACCCTCTCGCTGAGGGTCCAGCGCCATGTGGAGAACACGAAGAAGGTCGTGGAATTCCTCAACGGCCACAGCAAGGTGGAGAAAGTGAACCATCCCTCTCTAGCGGACCACCCTGACCGGGCGCTTTACGACAGATATTTTTCTGAAGGCGGCGCATCCATATTCACCTTCGACATCAAAGGAGGGAAGGAGGAGGCCAGGAAGTTCGTCGACGGTCTTTCCATGTTCTCCCTGCTGGCCAACGTCGCCGACGTGAAGTCGCTGGTGATACATCCTGCCAGCACCACGCACTCGCAGCTCAGCGAAAAAGAGCTTGCAGAACAGGGGATCCATCCCAACACGGTCCGTCTGTCGATCGGTACGGAGCACATAGACGACATCATCGCGGACCTGTCCCAGGCACTGGACCGCGTATGATCCTCTGCCCTGGCGCGTCTCCACCGGGAAACCTCTTTAAACTTTTCAAACGATTTCCATAGGAATAATAAGGATGCCTGAAATATCATGAGCATGCAGATCTCCACGAAAGGGCGTTACGCCATGAGGCTGATGCTGGACATAGCCCGGTACGGCAGGGGCGAGACGGTCAAGATCAAAGACATAGCCGACAGGCAGGATATCTCCCCGAAGTACCTGGAGCAGATAATCTCCGAACTCAACCGTGCGGGGCTCGTCAGGAGCACCAGGGGGCCCCAGGGAGGATATGCCCTCGCAAGGCCCCCTGAAGAATGCACGGTGGGTTCGATACTCAGGATCGTGGAAGGCGACCTCTCCGTGGTCCAATGCGTCAGGGACGGCGAAGGCTTCTGCGACAGATTCGATACCTGCACCACCGTCAGGCTCTGGACGCAGGTGAGCGATGCGATATCCTCAGTGGTGGACAACATAACGTTGGGTGATCTCCTGAGATGGGAGGACGAGTGCAGAATCGTCTCCATCCAAGGCATCAACGGATGAAAATCCGCAATACAGTCCGACGCGAAGCGTACTTCGATGAGAATCTGGTGGGAAAATGGCGCCGAGAGGGAGATTCGAACTCCCGAGGGGAGGTCCCCACGAGCTTTCCAGGCTCGCGCCTTACCGGGCTGGGCCATCTCGGCGTAATGACGGCTAACCCATGATTGCATTAAAAGGTTT
>JAVERT010000025.1:0-34443 GCA_034006985.1 Gudongella sp. | reverse complement strand
AGGTCCTTCTTACAGGTTAAAAGGCAAGATAGATATGATGGAGTCTAAAAAAACTAGCAATAATTGATTCTAATAATTGTACATTTTGAGATTCTAATAAATGTACAATTTGGGATTGACATTTACATCTCCCATTTACTATATATATTTACTCGCTTCTCTTATACTTAAGTTCGATAATTTTTCTCTATATTTATCGATAAATTTTCTAACCCATTCTGGGCTTGTTTTGCTGTAATCTCTTAGAGCCCATCCTATTGCTTTGTTGATAAAAAACTCATCTTGATCAAGATTATTTACTATAATCTCCTCCAAAAGTTCTTCTTTCATTTTTTCTTTCCTATTCAGTTGATGGTCTATAGCAACTCGCCTTAACCAGAAATTTTCGTCCAGACTCCACTCGATCATCGTTTTGTCGATTTCTGGATACTTGAGAGCAATATGTCCAATTGTCCTATGAAATCCATCTACTGTATCCCACCATGATTTGTTGATTAATAATGCTTTGATTTTATCTATATCTTCTACAACAAGAAAATCTTTCATCATATTTAAATAATCAATGGCAACATATTGAGCTTCTCTATAAGGTTTTTTCCAGCAAAAATCTACAAACTCCCAGTCAATATGTTCTATTTTTTTAACTTTCTTAAAATAAGGATTAGTCGTTTCTTTCCTTTTAGGTGTTTTTATTCCTAGAAAAGAAAACTGATCTCTCATATATTTAGACATATAATAAGCTTTCTCATCATCAGTATTTTTTTCTAATTCTTGAAATATACCATATAAGTTCATAAAGTCCTCCAATTTAGAAAATCAACATATCATTCTCATCAAAAACGAAATTCGGGCCCCAAGCAACTTCCCAATAATATCCGTCTAGATCTGCAAAATATGCATGATAACCTCCCCAAAATACATCTTGGGCTTCTTTCACAATTTTAGCTCCAGCTTTTCTTGCTAATTCAATGACCTCACGTACTTCTTCTTTAGTTTTTGCATTATATGCAAGAGTAACTCCTCCAAAACCAGTAGCTATCTCCGGAGGATTATTCTCATCAATATCTTTAGCTAGTAATTCGATAGGATATAATTCAAGTTTTGTGCCGAAGCGTTAAAGAATACTATTTCTGGATTATTGCTTTTTTCATCTGTTTTAAATCCAAGTCCATCTCGGTAAAATCTAATAGATTTACCCATATCTCTTACTCCCAAGCAAATTATATTCATTCTATTCATTAAGCTTTCCTCCCAAAATATTTTTTGATTTTTCTCAATCCTTATTTATTTTGTATTCCTAAATTTCTTAAGATATTCAGAACCTGACCTGTCCATTTCCAGAGCAAATTCAGACATGTATTTCCGTTTGCAAAAAGCTTTTATGTCCTCATTAATATCTTTATTAAGAGCATTTGTTTTTTCATTTAAAATTTTATGCATCTCATCATGCTCTGATTTGTTTAATCTACGATACTTGTTTTCATATACAATATACTCTTTCTCAAAACGGATTGGTTTCTTCCTCTCTCTCTGCTGTTTCGTAGGATATCCATATACTAGCATAGCTATAGGAATAACAAATTCAGGAAGGTCTAATAGTTCGCTTACTCTTTCACAATTTTCTAAGATATCTCCAATATAGCAAGATCCTAGCCCAAATGATTCTGCTGCTATAACTGTGTTTTGAGCAGCTATTAATGCATCCGCAGATGCCAAGAGAATATCTCCTTGGCCAGGTTTCCTTGGATTGCAGTCATTTAGCTTAAAACAATCATACCACCTTTGATAATCTGCTAAAAATACTAATACCATAGGAGCTTTTGCTATAAATGGTTGGTTATCACAAGTTACGGAAAGTTTCTTTTTTAAATCTATATCACTTATATCCAAAATGCTATATAACATCATATTTCCTGCAGTAGGTGCCTGGAATGCTGAGTTTAAGATTTCATCTTTTATATCGATTGGTATTTGTTTATCTTCAAATACTCTTACCGATTTTCTTTCTTTAATTTGCTTTAATACTTCATTCATAGCAAGCCTCCATTATTTTGTTTAAATCTTCACGTTATAAAATAATCTGTGAAACTATAATATCCCAACAATTTAAAAAAATTGAATATAATTGTATTAACAAAATCTTTATTTAGGATTAGTAGCGTTCAAGAATAAACACATAAAGTATTCATCTGAATAAGTTCCATCTCCATATTTTAATGCATGTTTTTTTGTACCACAAATTTCAAAGCCAAAACTTTTATACATTGAAATGGCACGATTGTTTTGAGTAACAACTTCAAGTTCAAGTTGTTCAACACCCTTTTCTTTGCACCAGTTAATACATTCTCGCATCATTTTTTTACCAATACCTTTGTTCCAATAGTCTTTACTTACAACAATACCCATTGTTGCTCTATGAAGATATCTTTTTTTATTCACAACTAATCCAACTGAACAATTGGATATGATTCTAGTATTTATTTCTCCAATTAGAAAATGGCTATTCTTATCATTCATACAACTCCTAATAAATTCACTTTCTTGTTCCAATGTAAAACCAAACTCACCAGGCTCTCGCGATAAAAATTTTGTTTCTTTATCAACAGCTTGCATATGATTTATTAAACCTTGTGCATCTCCTACTTTTGGATTTCGTATAATAAGTTTTTGACCATCTTTTAATATGTACTCCTTGTTGTAAATTTCCATAGAATCCTCCTGCCTTATTCTCCTCAATAAAAGGAGTAGATACATTTATTGCGCTTACTCCTTAAAATTTTTAATCCTTTGGGGTATTCTTTCTTACACTATATCTTAGAACGGTTTTCAACTTCTCAGCTTCCACTTTTCTAAAGTCAGAAAGATAGATCTCTCTATGCTGAAAAGAAGCTCTTTCAAACTTGTTATCTTTTGCAAACTCTTCCATAACTTTAAAGCTTTCTGGTTCATTATCATAGGAACCTACATGAAGTATTTGTAGTGATAACCCATCTTTGATTGTTTCAAATTTGACTTCTTCTAAAAATTTATGTGGTTTCTTTTTACTAACACTTTCAACGGCTATATCAAATACTTCTCTTGTTACAAATTCTGGTTGTCTTATCATAATATTATATATTAATTCATTCTTATTTAATGTCTCTGATTTCCTTCCTTCTTCAGATAAATCCCATACTCCTTCTAATGGATATACAGTATATTCAAAATAATCTTCTGGTGTATACCCTTTCTTTGGCATCATCCTTATGGCATAAGCCAATGAATATAGCACACCAATCTTTTCAGAAAACTCCTCATCATTTGGATTCCCTTTTCCCTCTATCATAATATACTTTTGTTCAGGTACTGTTATGATTCTTGGATTTTGTTTTGGCAGATACAAGTCTTTTTCTTGTTTTCTCCATTCGTATTTCATCGCTAGCCTCCTTAGTTTCGAATAAATGTTTTAAGCTATATGATACTCGACTCCAGCATTTTTAATCATCAATTCCTATCATTTTAATAAGATACATTGCATTTTTAGTTGTAGATATTCCTTTGTTAATTTTATAATCAAAATATATTTTATTATCCTTATAATATTCTTTAAAGTGATAATTTTTAATATTCGTATTGCTTTCTTTCTCAAGTTCTCCTAATTCTAAATCATGGGTTGATACTAATCCTATTGCTTTATTATTTATTAATTTCTTTATAAGGATCTTTGCTCCTTCGTGTCTATCTTGAGAGTTAGTTCCTTTAAATACTTCGTCTAATAAGAAAAACACTTTATTTGTTTTAGATTCATCAACTATTTCCTTGATTCTAAGTAGTTCAGCATAAAAGGATGAAGTGTTTTGTTCAAGATTATCACTAACTCGCATACATGTACATATATTAAATATGTCACATTTAAACTCTTTAGCACATACTGCGGCACCTGCATAGGCTAATACAAGATTTATTCCCACAGTTCTTAAATAGGTACTTTTACCAGACATGTTTGAGCCAGTTATTAATAAAACTTTTGTTACACCATCTATTTCCAAATCGTTACTTACACGATTTTCAATAATTAAAGGGTGTCCCATTTCTTTTGCCATTACATAGTATGGTTTGTCTACAATTCTAGGAATTACCCAGCTTGGATTGTCATATCCCATATTAGCTAAACTGGATAGTGCCTCAAATTCTCCTATCGTTTCAAGCCAAGTCTCTAGTAATTCTCCTGATTTCTTTTTCCAACCTTCTAATTTAATCATACATCGATAATCCCATAAAAAAATAATATTAATTATCAAAAAATACGGATTGTTTCTATTGGCAATAATATCTGTGATCTTCTCTAATTCTTTTATCTGCTGCCAAGCTGAAAGTTTGGATTCATCTATAAGCTTGTTTTTTAATTCTATAAGGTATACAGATTTAAAATTCTTTCTTTCTAGTTGATACAACATCTTTCTGTAAGCTTTTATACTCTCTGCATGTTTATAAACTAAGCCTAATGTTTTTGATCTTTCGCCAAGCTTAATTCTAAATAAAAGCATTTGCATAAGCAATATTAAAATGAGAACTTGGAAGGGTATAATCTTAAAAATGTATAGCGCAATAAATCCTATAGTAATTATAGGTAGTAGTTTAACCCCAATTATTAACCATGACTTTGTATATAATTCATCTTTTGTTTTGAAAAATCTATATAGATGTTCCTTATCATTAGCTTTATAAGTCGATATCATACCTTCTGCCATAAATCTTTGACGCCATGGTAATTTGCTAGTTAACTCCCTAATAGCTTCTTGTTTTTTATTTATTTGTTCTTTGCTCTTGCTTGCTTGTGTTAGATACCTACTTAATGATTTCCTTCCCATCTCTGTTGTAGTCGTATTAATATATTGAAACAAAGAAGCTTGTCCAAAAATATCAAGGTCGCTTGAGAAGCTATGACTTTCATCTTGAAACTCTAAACCCGTATCTTTGAAAGTATTCCAATTACCTTTTAAGCGTTCTACAGCTTTCTGGTTAATTTCATGTAAGACATAGAAATATTTATTATTGTATTTTAACTTGTTGTGTTTAATAACTACAAATGTAAATACTATTATATATGCAAAAGATACAAAGAAAATAGAAGTAAAGTTTTTTGTAGTATGCAAATATGCTAAACTTATTATCCCAGTTAAAGCTATAATTAATCTCAGATTAGCAAATATATTAATAGTTTTAGTTTGTTTTTGCAATAAATCATAATAGCCTTTTTCTCTTTTTGAATAGGTGTTTAATGGATTATTGATTTTAGTCCCCCCATTTTTAATCATTACCTTATGCAAAATATTTATTCCTTAAATATATTCTTCCTGCTGTGTCCATCCATAATGCATATTCAGACATGTATTTTAATTTAATTTAGTAGTTTTTCAATATCTTTAATAAAATCTTTTACTCCAAATTCAATTTGTTTAGTTAAGTCTTGTGGATTATCAAAATCAGGATTTTCTACTAGTGTATGCTCTATAATTGAAGAAACTCCCTTTTCATCAGTTGAAACAGAATACTTACTCAAAGTTTTTTTTCTTAAAAGCTCTCGATATTTTGTTTGAATTTCAGTATTTCTCCCTGTAAGCCAGACCTCAAATTCTATTTTCTCATGAACAAAGACTATTGCAAGCTTTAAATCTCTATCTTTCAAAGCTTTAGGCGCAAATGAAAAAAATGTCATATCCATGTATCCTTGATAAATATTTCCAGATACACCGTATTCTGGGTAATGGTCTTTAAAATATATTCTTAGTCCCTTAATAAAGTCCATTAATCCTCTATATGCTTTTCTTATATCCCCTTTTTCAACTTGTTTTCCATATTCATAAATACTCTTATTTAATGATTTCATCTCTTAACTCACTCCTTAAGCTAGAGCTTTTTTTAAAGTGCTTTTACTAGCAAATATATCATCTTAAAAAAATATGCTAGATGCAAGTTAAACTATAATACAATTAGATTAATACATTGGATTGCCAGATTTAGACTCATCTGGAATTTTCTGAATAGAATCCCAGTGCTCTACAATTTTCCCATTTGCATCAAAGCGGAAAAAGTCCATGGTTATATACTCTTGATTATCTGGCCAAATCTGATGAGTATGGAGTGAAACTAAATCACCTTCTGCAATAGTCCTAACAAATTCAATGTCCTTATCAGGATAATCCGTCGCCATTTTCTCAAAGTATCTTATAAAACCATCTTTTCCATTTTCCACATCTGGATTGTGCTGAATATATTCAGCTCCTACATATCTATCAATTGCTACTCTCGGGTTTCCCATATAAGCCATTTTATAAAACTCAATAGCATTCTTTTTATTTAATTCTAAATCTCGAATCACATGCTCACTCCCCCATTTTGTGGAATTTTTATTCTTAATTACACGCTTATAATTATCGCAATTTGTATAAATCCTATATACTTGTTATTTACCCTAATTTTTAAACTTTACGGAATAAATAGTTTTCTGCGACTATTTTATACTTTAAGCCTTTCATTTTTTCTCTTACCAGTTCAAAATCAATTGCTTTCCCCTTTGGTAATATAAAGTATTGGTCTAAATTTTTATTCTGGACCCTATTTTTACTATCTACAATTCCAATAAAGACAAAGTCTTTGTCAAACCTTGCTAGTGTTGCATCCCCATGACTATCATTACATAACAATATCCCACCAACTTTTAAATATTGCTTAGTTGCTTGACCCACAAACCCTGCATACTCCGAAATAATCAAATCTACCTCTTCAATTCCCAAAACTTCAGTATAGTCCTCTCCTATAAATACAATTTCACTCAAATCATTATATTCTTTGTTTTGTTCTATATATTCTTTAATTGTATCAATGTTTTTAAAAAAACTGATAGCACCCTTAAAGTTATCGATATAAGTAACTTTAGGAATAATAATAGAAGGAGCAATATCTATATGAGACCCTGGATAAATTGCACTATGAATATTGTATTTCTTTGCAACAGCTCTATATAATGCTTTTCTATTACCTATTTTATTTGCATAGTCCAGATATATTTCAATAATCTTACTATCCATAATTATCTCCTCTTCTCTTTTGCTGTATCAATCTCCTTTTTATACAGCAAAAATATCATATTTACGTCTTTACCTATTATCATTTTATACCAAAAGAATAAGGTTATCCATTGATTAGGATAACCTTTTTTAGTGAGAAACTATATATTTTATACCCTTATTAAACAAGAGTTACCACTTGCAAAGATACGACTTTTTTACCATCTGCAACTGTTTGTTTTCCGACTTCCTTAAATCCGAATTTTTCGTGAAATCTTAAAGATCCTGGATTAGGAGGACTTATATCAATTTCAGCTGCTACATAAGGCACACCTACTAGCTTTGCATGAGAAAACACTGAATTGTATAACATATTCCCCAATCCTTTGCCATGCATTTTTAAAGATACTACAACCCTATCTACATACAAAAAATGATCGTAATTATTAGAAAACCACAAATAATTAACACTATCATACTCTTTGCCTTCTCTTAAAGTCATAACGAAGGCTTCAACAACCCCGTCTACTTCAATTACATTAAGCGTTTCTGATTGCAATATCAAGCTATTAAGCTTCTCCTTAGTTAATGGCGAAAGAAAATGTACTGATTCATGATTTAACTCAAGTAGCCTATCACTATCTTCTGTTTCAAACTTTCTTATTATAACATTTTCCATTTTTTAGCTCCCTATTCGTATTTTGTCCTGCGATGATTCTTATCTTGCTATGTAATAAGATGCTAGCGAAAGAATTAAATTTAATACTGCAAGTAATGCAAAGATTAGGTCAAAGGAAAGATCATTGTTCCTATATTTAGAATATTTATCCTCAACCATTGATTCACTCACCTTAGCAGCAAAATACTTCGAACCTGCTCCTAAACCTCCTAAACCTGTACCTCCATCAATAAATCTAAATCCAAAAAAGGTGGCAAATATTAAGAACCATACAAAAAAGAACATTTCACTCATTTGGAGTTCATTCCTATAGAAAAATATAAATTCTGCCAATATAAGTATTAAAAAAGTTATTTTATTCTTCTTTTTCACAAGTATACCTCCTAGATTTAACCTGGTTTCCTAGCTAATTATACTCTTTGCTCTATCATAATCCTTTTTATGTACATAAAATGTGTACTCATAAACTTTATCTATATCTTGGGCAAATGCGCCAGTTTTACTTCTAGTACCGGCTGAAAATGCAGATGATGACATTCTATTTACAGTTCTAATTCTATAATTAATATTGTTTTTCGACAAAACTTCTCTTATTCTAGCTTGTTCCTTGATTGAAAAAACTACACAGACTTCTCTTCTATTAAAAATATGGATCATGGCACCTCACCCCTTTGTTAAGTAAACAATAACTTTATTACAGGTTTTGCATAGGTATGCTTCTTTAATTGAACCATTCGGACTACTAGCACTTTGAACTAATCCTTTATCTATTTCTTTTCCACAATATGGACATAGTCTCTAGAAAGCTTCCACTTGTTTCGCATAATATAAATAATGATCATTAACTCTACTAAAAGTACTTATGTGGTACTCATGTTATTTTAATACTAACTTGAACTTTATTATGTCAAGAAGTAACGAACAAAAATAATGCCAAGAACCAAGACAATTCCAATAAAAGCATAGACCATGCCCAATTCAGCACTCCCCACACTAGGAGTACTTCCTATATCTGGTTCAGGTGCTTCGCTCCACAATTCTTTAAAATCTATTTCAGCCCCATTTTCATCGTAGTAATGGACAAATTGTACTCCAACATAATTCTCTGGACCCTCTAGCTTAATTACACGTAAAAACGGGGTGTTTTCGCCTTGACCTTGGAAAATTGGCTCTTTAGAAGTATTATTAGAAGGATAAACGGCATAGGTTGCCACTCCTTGTAAATCATTTATTCCATATAGTATCAGATGGCTTTTTTCTCTATTAAAAGTATATTCATACAGTGGCCAATCACTAAGATTCGCATTGATAAAACGATATTTACCAAATATTCCCGCTTCTAGGTTCGCTATCCCGTAATGTCCAAGGAATCCCTCACGCTCGAAAAAAACGACAAGATACTTTCCTACCTTCTCACTATATAAAATATTTGCATCCACATTCTCCGTGAAAAAATATTCATCAATAGCCACTTCAAGAGAATTTTCATTGGTCACATCCACAGTAAATTCCATATTATAAAGTCCAAACATACACAATATCGCTATAATAGCTGATAAGATTGCGCCGATTTTTTGTTTTCTATTTAGTTTTTTTAGGGATTCTGAATCAGCAAGTGGAATTTTTTCTTCCTTCATTTATTTCCCATCCTTTTTAGATTTTTTTGAATCCATCCCTACTCCAATTGCTAGACCCAAAGCTATTCCAAGGCCAACATTCTTAACCGCTGCACCAAAGGCAATACCTAGTGCAAGGCCCAAACCAATATAGGGTATTTCTTCAATTCTCTTTTTATTGTCATTTTTATCATCTTTGTTGTTATTGTTGTTATCCTTCATATTAATCCCTCCCTAACTTACATTAATCTACTTATCATTTAATAAATTATTTAGAAGTAATTCTTTATTATTAATAAAGAGTTCTGTTATCTTGTAACTCTCAGTATCCTCGTATTTTACTTTGCTAATTTTACCATTATCAAAAGATAGTATAGACGCGTCTGGCATACCGAGTAAAATTGGTGAGTGGGTTGCTATGAAAAACTGTGTTCCTTTTTTTGCTAAATCATGAACTAGCATTAAGAGTGTCAGCTGCCTCTGTGGTGACAATGCGGCTTCTGGCTCATCTAGGATATATAATCCCCTTTCACTAAACTGATTCTGAACAAGTGCAAGAAAACTTTCTCCATGTGACTGATCATGAAGGGACTTGCCACCGTATCTTCTATAGTATGATTCGTAATCATCATCTCTATAATCTTCAATTTTGCTAGCAACATTGTAAAAGCTTTCCGCTCTAAGAAAAAAGTTACTTTTTGCTTTTAATACTCCTTTTATAACCCTAATAGCTCCATGTAAATCAGAATGTGTAGACCTAGTTTCAAAATTAAAGTTTTTAGTACCACCTTCTGGATTAAAGCCATAAGCCACAGCTATGCTTTCCAGTAATGTAGATTTTCCAGTTCCATTCTCACCGACAAAAAAAGTAACATTATTCGTAAATTTAAGTTCATTGATAGAATAAATAGAAGGTATTGATCTAATATAATTGTCTTTATCAATTTTATCCCAATCAATTTTTATACTGCTAATAAATTTTTCATTCATAGAGAAACCTCCAAATCTCGATAAATTTATCTAGATATGTAATTTGTTTTAGATTTACACCCACCCTAAAGATGATACTTAAATTTATGACTATTCTGGAAAAATATCATAATTAGTAAAGTACTTGTGTGTTTTGTATTCATCAATGTAAACGCTTATTATGTCTCCTACATTTATAGTTGGTTTATCCCATAGCAAACAACTCTTCTCATTATATTTATCTTCATCATATTCATATGAAAAATAAATAATATAGGGAGACTGCTTCCCAAATTTGAAACGATTGTTTCTAATGATTTTAGTTACAACCCCTTCTATTTTCATTCCTGTAAATTTTAACTCTTCCCGATTTTTTTCTTTATAAAATGGAATATAAAATAAGTTTAACCCTATTATTAAAGATATAATCCCTAGAATAGGAAATATAAGTGCAGGGTCTCCTTTTGAATACTTTGATGTTTGAAGCATGCCACTCTTATTCAAGTACCCGGCAAATATAAATATGGGTCCTAGAATTATAAAAATGAAACTATATAATTGCATCAAAGAAGTTGGCTTTTTCAATACTAAACCTCCATTTAAAGCTTATGTTTTCCCTTTAAAATCTTTTTAAATCATCTAACTCAAAATCATACTGTGGTGTTATTAGTTTTTCCTTACCCTTTAACGAGTACCAAGGACTAAAATTTTTATCCATAGGATTTAAAAGTATTTGTGTTTGTTGTGCTGGCATATATGATTGCCCTAGTAAAAATATTTTTTCTTGCTCTTGATTTACTGCCATATCAAATATTATTACTGCGTGGCCTGGACTTCCTCCTATTATAAATACATCCCCTATTTCCATATCATCTATAGAAATACTCTTCAACTCATTTTCCAAAGATAAGGTGCTAGCATAAGCCATGACCATATTCATATAACTTCTAAAAGATTCATAAGACTGGGATGGGTCTGTAGCTTTATAGTAACTTACACTATTTCCTTCGACTTTTATTCGATAGCCTTCCATCCACTTTTTATATTCAGCTTTAAATCCTGAAACAAAGTGAAAACTTATCTCATCATAGAGACCTTGTGAATACAGATATTCTGCACGAAGTAGCATGACAGCATCAGCACATTGATGCAAATCTCTATCACCTATATCTACATCCAAAACGCTGTCATAAACCCCATAACTACTTTTTTCTCTACCATCATAATAAAGAACTTTCTCCCCATAAGCTTTTAGCTTTTGATTTCTTAAAAATTCACCGAAACTATTTTTTTCAACTTCCATTCTAGTATAACCTTTAGGTGTGGGATATCTTTCTACAATTGTAGTTCCATCTGGATTTACAGTATAGCTTTCTAATTCAATATCTGTTTCCAATTTTATCTCCTTTGGGAGATTTTCTGATTCTATACTTTTTATTTTACTACAACCTGTAATTAATATTAATAAAGAAATAATCATTAAAATTTTTTTCATCTTAAGCTCCTCTGAGGATAGTTGTTTCTATCTAATCATAACACTTAATATTGTACTTCCCAGACTTTCTATTAGCTTACTAATCCTTGTTAAAGCTAAATATCGCACCATCAGGAACCTCTGCATATATTGGAATCTCTGCTGATTCATTCGAATTAAAAATTAAAGCATTATTCTCTATTTTAAATACATATTTATACTTACCATCACTTGTATTAAGAGTCAATATATTACCCTCCTCTATATACAAACCTACAGGCCAATAACTGCTCAAATAAGAATAAGTGAAGCTAAACTCATTATCCTCCTTCAATATCAAAAAAGGTTTTAAAGCATCTGCAGATTCAGCTTCCATTACATAAGAGCCCAGTGTTAATTTTTGTTCTATTGATTTTGGATTGTTAGAACATCCTACTAAAATTCCTACTAAACCCAAAGTCAAAACCATTATATATAATATTCTTTTCATCTATTATACCTCCGAAGTAATCTAAGTAGCTTCATCATACCACTTGTATAAAAAAAATAGTGTGCTTACTTAGCATTGTAATAATTCTGTAAACCTTATTTTTTGTAAAAAAAGACTATCTAACCAAAGATAGCCTTTACAAATTCTATATATACTCTGTTTTTCTAGTAAACAACTTTCCCTATTGCAGCTAGTGTAAGTTCACTTGCAAGTATTGCAGTTTTATTAGATATATCTAGGATAGGATTGACTTCAACCATATCCATACTTAGTAGCTTGCCTGACTGAAAAATCATTTCAACAGCCAAAAATGCCTCTCTAATTGTTAATCCACTGTGCACTTTAGTACCAGTACCAGGTGCTGCTTCAGGAGTGAGTGAGTCAATATCAAAGCTTAAATGAATACCCTCGGTTCCATTTGAAGCAATTTCTATTGCCTGCCTAATAACCTCTGGCATCCCAATTTTGTCTATATCGTCAATTGCAAAAACATTTAACCCAGCTGCTTTCATTTTCTTCGCTTCTTCTAAATCTATGTCTCTGCCTCCGATTTGAACACATTTTGTTACATCGGCATAAACAGGTCCTTGTCCATAGTCAACCATAACATCTGGCCCCTGACCACAAACTGCAGAAAATGACATACCATGCATATTACCGCTTTCTGTTGTATTATCGTCGTTCCAATCTCCATGTGCATCTATCCATATAACTCCAACCTTGCCATAGTGCTTTAATGTCGCTGAAACACTTCCAGCAGCAAGACTGTGATCTCCCCCTATTGCTATAGGGAAAGCACCATCTTTTAGGGATTCTAAAGTATTCTCAAAAAGAGCTTTGCATGTAGCTATTACAGACTCATAATTACGAAGCTTTTCAGATGTAGCTCCTTCTCGAGGTTGAATTATATCTCCTTTATCATTCAATTCATATCCTAATTTCTTTATTCCTTCTCCTAACCCTGCAATCCTTATAGCTGTTGGTCCAAGCGATGAGCCTACCTTTGAAGCTCCACAGTCAATTTGTACTCCAATCAAATCAATTCTTTTTTTCATGGTTTACAGCTCCTTTGAATTTTCTAGTTATTTAAACTTCTCTATTTTCATTGTACTTGTATTTGACTAAATTCTATCATCTTTAAGCTGTTTTTGAAAGAACATTATAATTCCCCTTAATCTAAAGACAATCTCTCATGTAACTACTCTATATTGTTCTCATTTATTTTTAACCTAGGTTTCATATCATCTATCCCATTTGATATATCAATTCATATTTCATAAATGTATTTAGTTGTTTTAGATACCACATCAATTAAATTACACTATAGTTGAAAATTTATAAAATAGTTAATTTCTAATAATGGATATATTTTATTTTTTACTATAATAGTATATAATTTAAGTAATACAGAAGATTTAGATTTAGAATTAGTTAGAAACTTAGAAGCTTTCTTAGATGTAGTATATGCTTTAGTTTTTATGTAGTACATTGTTTATAAATACTCTAAAAGTATAAATTTATGTATCACGCAAGCGCGCCAGAACATATAGTATGTAAAGAATAAGGAGGATACTATGGCTGGAAAACAGGAAGAATATTTAATAGGAGATGCTAGAAAGTTTGAACTACAATTTCTTGCTAAGAGGTTAGTTGATTTTTCAAAGGATTTCGGAAAATTAAACGAGGAAGAAAAAAGATATGTAATTGAAAGCTCTTATAGGATTAATGGAACAGGGCTATTTGAGTTATATAAATCTTTAGATAAAATCTTTAATAAAAAGTAGTGACTAAAACTATAAAAGGTTATAAGCATAACGAACTACAATTAACTGAAGCAAGCTACCTTGAGTATACAAATCAAGTAAAAGAAATCGAAAAAGAAAGACTTGAATTCATGGAAAGCTTTTTATAAGTTAAAGTTTAAGATAGATGGGCTGAAATAATAAAAATACAGTATTATTCATTTCTGAATAATACTGTATTTCTATGTAATATCATTTGTAAATTAGAAAGCAAAGAATTCGTGTAGATTACTTTTCAAAAAAATTGGTCCTTCCTCATCTTTTAAACTAAACTTTCTTAATTCTAATAATGTTGTTAGAATTTCAAAGATTAAATTTCATTAAGGTTTTTTAGATACCGATAAGCGGAAATATATAATTTGAAACATATTTAAAATTTTAAATTATAGTTAGATATCAATCTTATTTGTTCATCCAATAATCTTCTGCTTCATTCTCCATTTTTTCAAGACGTGTATAATGATCAGGAAATTCATTTAGATGAGCAAGTGCTATTTTAGCTGTAATCAAAGGATCATTATTAGTAACATTTGTGACAGAATTTACATTACCATGCTCCATTTCCACATCCATACCCATACGAAATTGCTCAACATCAAATTTCGTCCAATCAATCCCCAACATCTCACCATTTTCTATTGCTTGTGCAACTGTAAACACTTTTTTTTCAGACACCTTTCAACATCTCCTTTTTAATTAAATCACTCTTATTATATACCCTTTTTAAATAAAATATTAATTCATAAATGCAATGGCACAATGTAATATTTTGTATGGTCTTTTTCCCATCTATTCTACTTAAAATATGCATTCTAAGATTATAAAATCTGATGGTTGACCTTACTGTACCTGCACCCCTATGTTGCTCCGCGACAAAACAAGAAAAAACATAAGAAAAACACCTGAAAAAATATCGAAACAATGAATAAAAAGCAGAGAAAAGAGAATAGAAATTTGCACACACCACCATTTAAAAAGAAGAAAAATAAATAGAAACTATTCAGCAAGTGCTCTATTTAAAACCTCTATAAGCCATTGCAGAACCTCTGAATTAGAGTATTTACAAATATATAAATCAATTGATATTTAAAAAAAATATATAAATTGATTAATAAACACTATAATGCTATATTGAAGAAAAGGAGAGAATCATAAGTTATTAATATCAGTATCAAGTTATTTATATAAGTAAAAAAACAGTGAACTAATTAGCATACTATAATAGAAAATGGAGGAGTCTTTGATGAAGAAAAAAATTGTAACTTTGGTTTTAGTCATAATAATGTTAACAAGCTCAGCAAGCGCAAGTTCACAAACTTCATTATGGGCTACTGAAGATGTTAAAACTGCTATTTCATTAGGACTTGTACCTAAAGATCTGCAAAACAATTACAAGACACCAATTACAAGAATTGAATTTGTTCAATTACTTGCCAAATTGACAAATATTTGGGCACCTAATGAAAAACTTGGACCTAATTTGGTGAACAATATGTTTTTAGATACGAATGATGAAAACGTATTGTATTTTGCTTCATTGGGGATAGTAGAAGGTGATGGAAAAGGATCTTTTATGCCAAAAGATTTATTACAGAGGCAACAAGCTGCAAAAATACTTTACAAAACAGCGGATAATTTTACGCTGATTACAACAGAAGATACCATGAATACTACGATTTATAGAGGCTATGCCAGTTATGAAATGCCTCATTCTTTTCAAGATAGTTCGCTACTTCGCAGTTGGAGCAGGGAGTATGTAAACTGGTGTTATCGTCATGGTATTATGGAAGGCGTAAGTGATAATAAATTTGCACCCGAACAAACCTATACAAGAGAACAAGCAATAGTAACAACCTTAAGGTTGTATTACTCATACGGAATGGCCGATAAAATAAGTACTATTCCGCCTGTGGATTATTATCCAGTTTATGACGATACCACCATGACAATTGTATCCTATTGGATTGACAGTACGCTTACAAAGCATAGCGTAGATAAGCTTGGACATATCTCTTCGAACGAAAACTACGCTTTTGTATATGACAACATGGGTGTCGGTGTGACATATGGACATGTAATTAACAAAGAAGGCAAACAACTTTTAACTGATATTTATGGTTCTGATGGATATTTTAGTAATGGAATTGTCAAAGGAAATTTAATAGAGCTTTATCTCCGAATTGATCAATCTCATAGTGAAAATGCACCTTTTTATTTTGTAATTGATATGAATGATGGACAAATTTACGAAAATAAAACCCTAAAAGATATTTTACCTTCAAATGAAAACCAGACACCTTGTAAAATTGTATCCGAAGAAACAGGGAGTTATTCACTTTACAATACAGATGGTGAAAAGTTATCAAGCACATACCAAAATGCACTTAAACAGGTAGACAAAACTCATTTTCTTGGCTGGGTATCGGATAATCCAATGACTTATGATATCTTGTATTGTGACGGAGTAAATGCTGCAACATTGCAACGTACAGAAATATTCCGATTTAATACACAAGTTTATATGGAAAATGGATTGTATGTAATACAAAACACAGATGAAAAGATTACTTTGTTTGATACATTCGGGGATACAATAAGTGAAATTAATTTAGGAACACCAGTCATATTGCGAGGTTTTGCAAATGGTTTAATTGTTATAGAAGACGCTGCAAACCAAGCAATTCAATACTATACACCTTCTGGAAAAAGGTTACCTCTATCGCAATAATATAATGTTCAGAGTTGAGAATATATTTATATAAGTAAAAAACAGTAACAATAAAGATGCTTATGTAAGAATTGATGGCGCAGGTGGTAAAACCATATGGGTACAGGAAACTTCAATTATTTATCCTGATGTAGCTTAAAATATAGGGTAATTCTACATTTTTATATTGTGTTAATCAACCTCAATAGATAATCTATTGAGGTTTTTTATTTTTGCATAGAAAAGAAATAATTTTCATGTTGAAAACAACTATTTTAAAGCATATTGCAATAATAACTTTTAATTTGTAAGGTTTAGAACATCTACCACTTATTAGAATTTCGCCTAAGACATTAAGACAGGATTATGATATATTTAATTTAAGTAAAAATAACGATTTCAGTTAGATAATTTTCAAATATTATATTCCCATTATCAAGCTCTAAAGATTTATATTAACACATACAATACACAATTCTTTTGAGAATACGATATAAAATGAAGCATAAATAAAAGCAGAGGAAGATGCAAAATGTATATAAAAATTATTTCAGCCGCTATGGCATTGATTATGTCATTAGTCGGATGCAGCACAACTCAGTATTCTGTGACAGATGATACTACAACAAGTGAAATCGCAGAAAGCGAGCCAACCACGCTCACCTATAGGATTCCCGACACAAGTGTCACCGATTTTTATAGCGACAGAACACTCATCATAGAACCCGCCGAGGGGGAGCCCTTTTACGGCCAAGATGCCACTTATCAGATCAATACGCCCAGCTATATCGATAATCAGGATGGAACGGTTACAGATAGTGTCACCGCCCTGATGTGGCAGCAGGATATGGGCGGAAAAATTACCTATGCAGAAGCACAGAATGCGGCGGAAGAATGTACGCTGGGCGGATATGACGACTGGCGTGTGCCCACCATCAAGGAACTGTATTCACTGATTCAGTATACAGGCAACTCTGGCGGAGAGAAGGCAGGGGAACAACTGTTTATAAACACGAATTACTTTATACAGCCCCTGGGCGACACATCGCAGGGGGAGCGTGAGATTGATGCCCAGACCTGGTCCGCAACAATTTATACCGGTAAAACCATGAACAATGCCGAGACGGTTTTCGGCGTTAATTTTGTAGACGGCAGGATCAAGGGCTATCCCATGTACAAGGGACAAAATGTACTTCCGCCTTGTGCGGGGGAACCCGGAATACGGTATCAACTCCTTTGTGGATAACGACGACGGCACCGTTACGGATCTGGCCACTGGCCTCATGTGGCAGAAAGCAGACAGCGGTACCGGAATGGATTGGGAGGAATCTCTGCAATATAGTGAAGATCTAGAACTAGCTGAGTACAGCGACTGGCGGCTGCCCAATGCAAAGGAACTGCAGAGCATTGTGGATTACAACCGTTCCATTGCTGCAACGGATTCAGCGGCCATTGACCCGGTTTTTGAAATCACTCAGATTCAGGACATGGAGGGAAAGAAGCAGTATCCCTATTTCTGGAGCAGCACCACCCATCTGGATGGAAGCAACCCATACTCATCAGCGGTATATATTGCCTTTGGGGAGGCACAGGGCGTGATGAACGGGAAACTTATGGACGTTCATGGCGCAGGTGCCCAGAGAAGCGATCCTAAAAGCGGGAATTCAGCGGATTATCCCTCTGCTTTTGGCCCACAAGGTGACATCCGAATGGTTTACAATTATGTAAGGTGTGTCAGAACCATAGATACCGCCGCAGCTGAAATGCAAGCCTCTGATTCTGATACATCAGCTAAAGCTGTAAACTCCGATCAAGACACAGAAGAAGTACATTTTGCGATTCAAGCCGATGTTCACATCGATCAAGATACTGATCCCCAGCTACTGCAGAATACAATCGCTAATATTGCATCTGTAAATCCTTCCTTTATCATGGATTTGGGAGATACATTGATGTTTGGAGAATACGGACTTTCTGCCACACAAGCGCAAAATCGTATAGAAGAGGTAAATTCTTATTTTTCATCCTTGGAAGGGATTCCAATCTGCTTGATAAACGGGAACCATGATGGGGAAAATGGATTTCGGCCAAAACTTCTAAGCCAATCTCAAATCTTGCGAAATGAAGCCTATTCCATGCCCTTTCAGGACTTGGATTCATTTTCGGGTAATGTGACAACGGCAAATTACTATGCGTTTGAAAAGGCAAATGCACTATTTGTTGTCTTAGACCCATTTACTTATACGGAAAGTCCATCTGCTGGATGGGCTGACACATTGGGTACCGACCAGTATCAATGGTTGGAAACTGTATTGAGCCAAAGCGATGCTTCTTTTAAGTTTGTTTTTATTCATAATCTTGTTGGTGGCATAGACGAAGAACATAGAGGTGGTATTGCGGCGGCATCGCTATATGAATGGGGTGGTTATAATCCAGAAGGGGAATATGAATTTTCTCAGCAGCGTCCAGATTTTACAATACCCATTCATCAATTATTAGTGGAACATAATGTGACCGCAGTTTTCCATGGACATGACCACTTCTATGCTCGTGAAGAAAAAGATGGCATAGAATATATTTTAGTACCTCAGCCTGGTACAAGTCGTCCCAAAGTTACGACAGCAGCAGAGAAGGGATATACAAACGGTGTTATTCTTCCCTCTGCTGGTTTTTTGAATGTTATCGTTTCTGAAAACTCTACATCAATTGAGTATTTTAAAACTGCCCAAAATGGCAAATATACAATCATGGATATTTGGAAAAAAGGCTTCTAAAGAAGCATTATAAGGAGTGAAGTAATATATATTTTCCCAGCCCTTTTCTCACTTTTATTTTACATAAGCATTGGTTCATAAGCTGCTTTTACAACTAATTGTCAAACTGCTAGATGTATTGATATGACTATGGTATATGTGTTAGTAGAGAGGAATATTTAGGATGGGAAATAGAACATGAAAAAGGAGTAGGCGCTGTTTTGTGGCGCTTACTCCTTTTGGTTAGGTATGAACATTATTGGTGGCGAATGAACATAAAATTGGCTGACGTGTCATTTTTAGATGGTTACAAAATAAAGGTTAAATTTAATTAGATAATGTGTATTTGCTTAATATTTTTCTGCGTATATAATAAATGATGCTACTTTAGAAGCATAAAGATATTATCTTTAATTTTACTTAACTATATTTTTCTACAAAGTATGACAAGCTTAAAATTAAAAAGCAAACAAGGTTAGAGATAAAAACACAACCCATCTTTGTAATGTCAAAAGTTCTATCATTCTTAATGAATTGGCCATAATTAGCATTAAGACAAACTTAACTTAGCTTTATCTTTTTAACTAAGCTCTGTATTCCTATTAGCATGAGAAACATACTAATTCCCCAATACAGTCCTGCAGTACCTAAAAGCAAAGAGTTATCTTCCGAAAGCATAGATTGAGAAATCTCAGGTTTTAATTCTATAAATTTAAAGAATTTTTGAGCTCCAAAAAATAAAATAAATAACTGAACATAAAACCAGCGATAAGATTTGTTTTTAGGATCCTTCCTCTGTAAGTTTAATATAAAAACCACACTAATTATGTAAACTATATAGAATCCCACTTTAATGAATGTTAATGCTTCTGTTTCTAAACTCATCTATACTCGCCTCTCCTTAGCTTGCTTTTCCATAGTAATAAATATCTGTTTGCTTCTCCACTAAATGATCCCAAAATCTTTGATGTAACATAACAATTACTTGTTTTATCTCAAGATCTTATGGCAACTAATATAAAAAATGTTCAACTAAAATAATGTTATAATTAATATAAAAATAATTGCTATTAAGAAATTTATTGGAATTAATAAATGTATCTTCTTTTTTGTTTTCTTGTACATGCTCCATTCATCGAATGTCTGACTTATAAGAATAGCACCAAGTAGAATAATAAAAATAGTACGGGGAATTTCAATCTCCATAAAAAATATTATTAAATATATGATCCCAAATATACTGACAATGATATGTCTTATTTTTGTCATACAAACACCTCATTTTATACTTCCACAACACAGATTGACAAAGTAAAAAGCAATTATATTTTTACTCGTTGTAGTTTTTTCTAATAGCTGCCATAATAAATCCCCCCATTGTTGCCACAGACAATATGGTCCCTAATTGAGGAAAGTTCAAATAATCATGCCCAAAGGATGTTCCTAACCACCCAACAATAAAGGTTGTTATAAATGCTAATAATATCACTTTAATCCTCCTATCTATTAAAATCTCCCTTGATTTAATACTCGCTAAATCAACTTTTACTGCCAAGTTTATTAGATAATGCCTTGTAGCTATAAAAAGCACATAATGTAATCCCTATAATATTAGCTGACATCATAATAATAAATAGAATATCTGCAAGTATACTCAATATATTTTTAGTAGTTTGTCTATCAAATCCTGTATAAAACTGTGGTGCTGTCTTTGCGAAAATGTATATTAATAGAAAAGTAATAATAAAGGATATAAATGTGAACAAATATACTGTTGTTATACTTCCATTCTTATTTATTATTTTATCTCCTTAATATGTAATTATGTGCCTTAATACTTTCATTTTAGCCACTTCTTGTTACACCACTATTTATAATCAATTCACAACTAATCCTCTCACTGTTTTTCAATTATAGAAAATAGTTTTACTGTACTTAATATGGACAATGGAATGTTTATAATTGTGAGAATAAATATTATAATAAAATTGGACATTGGACTAATAGGGAAGAGATCACCTATCGTATATTTAAATATCAGGAAATAAATTACATAAAATACAATACTCACTATCCAGTAAACAAGGTTTTTTCCCATAATCAATTGACACTCCTTCTTTATTTTGCTTTAATATACTTTTGTCCAGCTGTCACTGAATAATCTTATCTGAAGTTTTAAAGTACGATAACCAACTTAATCATTGATTATTCTGTGGAGATTTTAATCATATCTAAGTATCGTGGATCTAATCCTGTAATCTGGAGCTCCTCCAATTCTTCTTTGGTAACTTTGAATTTTTCTCCTTTTTTAGCTTTTTCAGCTGCAGCACTACTTATTTTACCAATGACTACTTGAATTTCTAAATCTGTCATATCTGGAAATATTTTATCCTTATATTCTAAGTTATATCCAATTCCAATAAATGGTTCTCTTTCATCTAAGTAATCCTCGTTAAAGCCAAATATTGTACCATCAGTGATATTTGCATATGATGGAAGTTCTGAGGATTCTTTTGCATTGAAAATTAAATCCTTCTCATCAATTTCAAACACATATTCAAAATCACCATCCATTGTTTTAAGAATCAAACCACCATCATTTTCTTCATAGCTCCCTATAGCCCAATAACTGCTATAAATTGAATAAGTAAAGCTAAATTCATTATTATCTTTTAATACCACATATGGTTTTAAAGCATCACTTGATTCCATTACATAAGTCCCCACTGCTACATCATGTTCTATTGTTTCAGGGTTGTTAGAACATCCCGCGAAAACTCCTAATATTATTGCGAATAATAAAAACAATGCTTTTTTCATGGTAATCTCCTCACTTATTGCACATTTCTACAATTATGACGTCGTTTATAAATAATTTGTAGTACAGTAACTATTCTTTATTCTTATCACTATCCTTTAATTTATATCTGGTTATATAAGGGGATAAAGCACCTAATATAACAACCCAAACTGCAAATACCGACAATCTCAATACTCTGCTTGCTGTTAAACTAATCATTAAAAACATGGGGGCTAATATTAGGGCACTCATAATAAAACTGCTCAACCGTGTTATCTGATGAGACGTCCCACAATTTCTGCATTTTATGTAACCAGTATCTGGCCATAATGATTTCAATAAATTTTTATATTTAAAACTTGTTCCACAATTTGTGCATTTCTGAATACCCATCTTATTACCTCCTCTGATTCTTCCTATATGTTTACTCCTATCGGATACTTGATATATACACTCTACACCTATCCCTCTATTTAATTGTATTTATATCTCATTCTAAGAAATCCCAAAGTTTCTCAATTGTAACTTCAAGCTTTTCAGATGAGTTTTCTTTTAATGCAACTTCATAAGTTTTTTTCTCAGTATTATATCTAAGTGCTACAGGCTCGATAGTATTGGGTATTTTCATATTTTTTATCTTTAAAGCTCTCTTCAGTGAAAGATATGACAACTTCTAAGTTCCACTCATTATTATTTCTCTTGAGTGAGAAGATATATAATTGCTTTATCTATTTGTATAAAGTTTATGCTATTCTTTTTCAATTTTAACCTCAATATTGTTTTATTCGGGATAAATTTTAGATTATGACTTCAATTGAATCAACTTGAATAGTATAATTATTCTATAATTTCTATTTCCCCAGTATTTAAATCTATTCTTTTTAATACTGGATGCATTTGATCATCAGAAGAACTGAACAATATCCAATTACTAACATGTGCAAATCCTTCTACTCTCTTCTCATCAGAAATCAAGGTTTTATTATAACCAATATGATCCATTTTGTAGAGTCCATCTCCAGGATAACCTACATCATCACCATGGAGTGAGTAGAATATTCCTTCCTCTGTGATTATATAAGAAGATACATTGTCATCAATTGGAACTTGATACACATCGGGATCTTTTCCATCTGTTCTTACAAGTCTATAATCCCCATTAATATAGTACCAATCATTATTCCACCTTGATAGATTTCTAATGGAGCTATCCGTCTCAAATTCTAACAGTTTGTTACCACCATCTAAGTCAATACTTTCCACATATCCTCTTTCCCCATCTAAACAGCTGTAGAATAAGCGATCATCGTATATGGCCAAGTCACTTACTCCTTTTTGAAGAAACCTTGTCAAATTCTGTCCATTTACATCCATTCTATAAACATTATGATTATCCTGGAAATTTATAAAATATATCCAATTACCCACAACTTGAGGCTCCATTAAATAGCTCATTTTATATAAGATAGTATCTTCTGAACCATCTATTTTCATCCTATTATAGTATTCACTTGAATAGAATATCCAGTCTTCCACAACACTTAGCCTATCTATACCACTTCCGCCACTTCTTTGTATAAGATATTCCTTGTTATTAAGATCTTTGTCAGCCTTAATAAGATTTAAATAATTCTCCACATATAAAATATAATCCTCTGTTTCAACTGCGTTTCCATAATTATTAGAATTACTTACTGTATTTCCAACACTTTTAGAGTCTTTTATCTCTATCAGCTGAACATCTCTCATTTGGTAATTGTGATACTTTATCTTTAAATTCCAGTATATCCCCGAGTTGAAAATAATAGGGATTGATAATATAACTAATACAAATATATATGCTCCCACTGCTGAGAATCTTCTCCCCCACTTACTACTTCGCCCCTGGATATCCTTTGCCATCTGATCAACATAATACCTTGGCCCTTCAATGATGACTTTATCACTTAAGTATTTTATACTTACAGTTTCTTTTGCTAATAGATTATAAGGAAAATCAAATCGAGGTTCTAATACCAGTCCCTTGTTATCTTCTTTTATAATCTTCCATCTATTTTCTTCTTTAATTATCATTAGCCAGTGGTCATTCTCTATTTTTTCCTCTCTGACTTTCCCCATATAAGAGCTAATTGTTGTTATTACAACTATGGCTCCATATAAAATAACTTCCTCCAAAGATAAACTAAAATCATAGCCAAGTATTAACTCATAAAAAACATATAGCAATAAAATAATTGGTAATAAAAAAAACAATAATCTTTGAATGACAATTTTAATTATGTTCTTAGTTTTTTCCATTAAGTACCTCCTTTTTTCTTATAATAGGTTAATAACAAATTCTTATATTATTCTAATATTATTTCCACAGTTCTATCTATTTCATGCCATTGTACTACTGCATCGAAGGTTTCAGCTAAAAATCTTGCAGGTACTAAAGTTCTGTCACCAATGATTATAGGTGCTGAATCAATCACAGTTAATATCCCATTTACATACACATTTGGATCTCCAATTACCATTTTTACTCTTGTATCTCCTTTAGTAGCTGTAACTGTTTTTGTGATACCATCCCATTCTATATCTGCACCGAGTTTTTCCAAAATCGCTCTTGCTGGAAGCATTGTTCTGCTATTAATAATTGATGGTGGAACGTCAGATATTAATAGTTGATTATCAATAAATATCCTTATTTCTCTTGCTCCTGGGAATGTCCCATGTACCCATCTATAAACATAAGCATAACTTCGACCAGCAGTTCCACTCTCAATACTAACTCTAAATACATAGGTATCTTCGTCAGAATTTGGAGCTAATGGGGTTATTTCAGTAAGCTTACTTAGCACTAATCCTTCTTCTCCTATTTCATTTGATATAAGAGGAAGTTCTGCACCTCTTTCTATATAAACAGATGCAGGTTGAGTAACTCTTCCAGGGTATAAAAGCTGATGATAATTTGTGATGGTTACTTTACGCATCAAGTTTGTAGTATCTTTAATTATCTTTCCACCATATGACATGGTGAATTTCTTTTCAGGATGGATAACAACAGGTGGTGTAGAAAATTTTAGATAAACCTTATAAATTTCCTCTACTTCAATTTCTTCTTTTGAGGATTCACTAATATGCATAAATAATGCAATCTGTCCTAATTTAAATTCAGCATCAAGCTCTTCAACTTGTGGTTTGCTAAAATCGATCATTCTTACAATATTTGGATTGCTGGTTGTCTCATAAAAAGGTTTCTCATAAATAGTCTCTTCAAATTTATCTAATCTCCAGTATCCATCAGTTATTGCTGCTTCTGAATTATATCCAAAAGACGAAATAGTAAAAAGCACCATGAGTGCTACGGCTATAATTTTCTTATACATTGAAACTGCCTCCTTTAAGAATATTTGAATCTTCTTATGCTTGCTCAGTTTTTAATGGTTTATACCGCACTGCAAATATGAAACCTAAGCTAAATACCAGCAACATTAAGAAATAGGAAAATACAATTATCGTTGTTGTATTCGAACTATTTGTAAATAATGACAATATATTAATTGATACACTTGCGAATCCAATAGAATAATATTCAGTTATGGCTGGTTGCCAAAAGTATAAAATAAGAGAAATGGCCCATACAATATTTCCTAAAATAAATCTTTTTATAGTTGCCATTTTAAACTTACCGAATACCCATCCAACATAAAACCAAAATATTAAGCTACTATATGTCCAAATAGCTAATAAGAGTCCTCCCAAGCTTGAATATAACTGGTTTCCGTTTGTAATATTAGCTAATAATAATTTTTCAATCAAGAATCCTATTATAAGTGGAAATAACACAAGTAAAATCGCCTTATACTTCATATTCTTTTTCAACATCATCTACCTCCTCGCTTGTCGATTATGATTTTCTACTTTGATTGTAATCTGCACCATATAATTTTCTGTCTCTGTTAATAATTTCTATATGAAACCCCTTAATAAAAAAAGTACTAATAATAATTAACACAGTGAAAGAAAGTAGCGTAATTAATCTATATGCTAAACTTGGAATAAAAATTATCGAAAATTGGATAGCTATCATCAGAGGAAATATCATTCGATACCACCGCGTTCTTTTTATTTCTAATATATCTCCGTCTCTAACTTCTATTTCATTGCTTTTAACTCCAAATTGCTTGGCTTTTAAATTGGTTTTACCATCGGGGAGCTCTTCTTCTAAGCTCTGATTCTCCATAATACCAGCTACCTTTTCTCCATTTACTATTATTTGAATCAATGAAGCACTGCCCATCCATCCAGTACTTCGCCTAATTGTGATTGACATATTATGACCTCCTCACTAAATGCTTATATGCTGATATTCAGCTAAATGTTCTCAAAACTTTTGGTAGAATAAAGCAAATACTTACTTTGGTTTTACTCATTTCTTATTTTTACAAACTCATATTGTTAAATCTCAGGGTTTTATGTCAATTATATTCAATTAAGGAAGTTTATGTTCTATTTTTCTAATTTTTCTTTTAACTCATCTGATTTTGTTTCCTCACTTAGTTTAGGTTCTAACAGTTCAACTGGTTTTATCTTAATGTCTAACATCGGTTCCAATAATTCAATTGGTTTTATTGTGGCATCTAATATTGGATCAAGTAATTCAATTGGTCTTATATCTATCTCATCTGGTAGCTCCTCATGATGCTCAATCTTTATTTTTTCATCAGATTCTATTGCTAATCCTTGGTTATCATTAACAGCAAATATAATTAGAAACATAACTATCCCTAATTTAAAAAATCTCCTAATCATTAATAACCCTCTTTCTTTTTAAAAAATACTTTAAAGCACACGGTCTTTTTAGATTAACTTTCTTATAACTGATGAATTTAAATCTACAACTACGCCGTAGTTTATGAGTATTCTGTCGTAAATATATAAACTTGATTGTTAGTGAAGTTTATATTTTATTCAACTATTTTAATATTGATTTTTTCAGTTTTCTGTTCATCTTGTTCTTCCCATTTGATTTCTATATAACCGTTATTAATCGCCTCTGTATACACATCTAAGCTATATTTTCTATTGCTTTGAGAATTAATACTAAACTTATTGTTTCCTAATTCATCTCCTTTAACTTCTTGACTTGAGCTTTCAGAATTCATATTTTTATCTATAATTTCATATATTCTAAATTCATAGTCTACTTCTTTAGGTGGATTGTCTCCAATATATATTACATCTCCATTAACAAGCATACTCTTTTTTCTTATAATATATTCTAAGACTACCTGCCAATTTTCACCTACCCCTTCTACCTTATATTTACCTTCATTAAAAGGATTACCATTTAAATCAATTCGCAAAATATTACCTACATTTTCCGTGTTTTGCAATCCTATAATTAATGAAACTTCCTGTTTCTCTCCCTTTAGCATATATCCTTGTGTATTAATGCCTTCACCATCTATATTTGAATAAAGGGGATTTTCTTCAATTTCCCACTTTTCTTCATCAATGTTTTCCATATAAAACTCTTTTACATCTTCATATGTATCCTTGAAGTCAAATACCTCGTAATGTTCTTCATACTCAGAAGTTGCTGTTAACTCTATTTTTGGATAAATAGGGATCCCTTCAAACTTATCTGAATATGTTATTGATTGATTACATCCTGACAAAGCTATAATGCTTAGCACTAAAACTATCGACATAATTATTTTTTTATTCATTCTTATCTCCCTTCTTTTGTAATTATAGTACTGCTCTTTTATTACATTTAAACCTATTAATACTCAATATATTAAAGTGCTACATTAGCTCCTCTCCCTTAATTCACACTCATCAAACTTCCCATAAAAAGTGGCAGGTTTTGTTCAGTATCAACTATCATAAAGAAAAATGGGCGATCTAAAATAACTTTTTTTGATTCTTCCATTATGGCCGATTCAGTTACCATCTCAACCGCTGTTACTGCTCCTGCTTTTGTTCCTCTTTCATCAAGGTCTATTTTAGTTTTGTGAATCACACGACTTATATAAATATTTCCATCTACCGATTTTCCTAAGCTCGTAAAATCTGCATTTTCTTCATCAAAAGCATCTAAGATTCCTAAGCTTTGAAGTGTATCATTTAACAATGTATCAAACTCCATAGAAAATTTTGGAATTTTAGCATGAACCTCTTCATCCTTCTTGTTTTCAACCAAGCTAATAAGATCTTTGGCCTCAATGGATTTTAATAAATCTACCATTAAAATATTTCCCTTGGGTAGCAATGCAACAAAAGCATATTTATTATCCTTATATGGCTTCATAAATCCTGTTACTGTTTCGTTTTCAAGATAAGAAAACTCAGATGAGCTCATAAATTCCACCGCTTGTTTTTCTCCATTTTCCAAGGTGAATTCACCATCATTAATTTGAATGTTTTCATAAATATTTTCCCATTCTGCATCAAATGACAATGCATTTATAAGATACATCACAGCATCTTTAGGAGGCGCCTCTTCTAAAAGAGTTTCTATCATGCCGTTAGTTTTGTCCTTTACCCATGCATTTATATCGTCTTTTGTACTTTTATCAAATGCAGCTTTATAAACGCTTGCATCATAATAATCTTTATTTATTTGCAAAAAATCTCTATTTACATTTAAGCCCTTATCATCTTTAAACCATATAGAGTTTGCAAGGCTCACTTTATATTTTTCACTACTTGGCAAATATGTAGTGTAAGCTTTTAGATAATCATTTAGCCCTTGTATATCTGAATTTAACACCTCTTCCATTTCAGAAAAAGTGTTATCATTTGCTCCATTTGCCACCATTCCCAATGCAGAGACTATGGATATTGGAGAAATTAAAATGTTCTTATCCTCAAAGTTTTCTTTAAAAAGCTTCAATGAAAAATCTGTAATTTCTTCTTTTCTGCTTAACTGCTGTTCGCTTGTATCTGAAATATCTATTGGTACTAAATCACTTTTTTGAATATTATCCATCAAATTTGAAGAGTTTTTTGAGATTGGTGCTGCACATGCAGTAAACACAATGCTTAATAATAGTGTGACTGTTAAAATGCTTTTTTTCATAATGTACCTCCTCATTAAAAACATTTAATATTTTCTGAGTTATAAAAGTTATTTTAGCTTCCTGTTTTTACTTCCTTGTATCAATATTCCAACTAATGATAAACCTAAACCTCCATAAAACATGTACCTTAGTATAATAGGTGGTTTAATCTTTAGTAGGTATCCCAATATTATCTCAATCAAAAAAACTGATATGTACATAACTACGCCAACTTTGGTTATATTATTCATTTTTATTTTCTTTTTCATTGCTATATCCTTCTTTAAATATGACTTATCCACATTTTTCTACTCTTGTTCACTAACTTAATTTACTATTGTATTTCAATATCCAATGATTTACCTCTAAAGTTATGCTTATGAGTTTTACTCAATTCTTATTGTGGCAAACTCAAAATAGTGCAACTTATAATTTATCTCGCATAATACTACTAATGCGCAACTAATATTATTTTGAAATAATAAGTTTTGATTTTGCAGCATTTATTTTATCAGGATCAGTTATCCCATTTTCTTTAAATACTTTTTCAATTATTAAATCTTTATTTTTTTCATAGTCATCGTCTTCTTCGACTTCAGCCATTATTTCTTCTGTTATTTTATTTATCTCTTCTTTATTTAAATCTCCAAAAATTGTTGCTTCATCAGATAAATCATAACCTATAGACATAAAACCTCCTGATATATCTATGTCATTATCCTTTGCCCATTCTTCAATTGTTGAAAACAATATCCACTTATCTTCAATCCTAACAATAATATTTTCTTTATAATAAGCATAACTTGAACCAACTATCTTAGAATTTTCTGTATTATATTCACCTTTAATATCCAAGATGTCATCTGATTTAATTTCTCCAATTATTTCATCTTCATCAATTTCTGAAATAATTTCCTTATCTGTATTAACCCATATCCCATCTATTAGACTAATCATTTCTGGTGGTAATTCTTGAGTTTCAGGAATTTCTGTAACTTCTGGTTTTGAACTTTCACAACCAATTGAGAATATTATAAGACTAATAAATAATAGAATTAATATGAATTTTTTCAACGTGATTCTCCTCCTTCGCCTCTGTAAAATATGTAGAACTCAGTAAATAAATCTATATTTAAACTTCTTTTTATACAACTATGGGATACTTCCGTCTATATCGGTAACTAACAGAATATTTCATCTTTATCATATCACTTGTATTGCTTTATTACTCTGTTTAACAGAAACTGTAATAATTTTGTAAACCACTTTGTTGATACTAATAAATTAATAGTTATATCCACAACTAATATAAATGCTTAGTTTAAGCTTGCCAAAGTTTATACTAAAAATAATCATATATAATGACTTAGGAAGATTTAATTTATCTTTGGTATAATTAAATATATGCTTCTGTAGGTACTTAGAAATGAAGAAAAATGTTTTTAATGATGGATAATAGAAACCACAATAAAAATAGTAGATATTTGGGACCAGTTAAAGAAAAGTATAATAGTAGGAAAACTAATCATAAATAAGTAAGTAGAAATCACCTCGCCTATTCTATTTAATCTGAAAAACCTATGTGGTTGAAAATAGACATAAAAAAGACTTCTCATTTTTTTAAAGAGAAAGTCTCGAATCAATCAAGGTTTAGCCCCGAAGCTGACTTCAGATGTTAAACTATCCTTGACCTTCCAGTTGTTCTTTTATTCTTAATTATATTATGAGAAAAACTAAATTACTTTAAGTTAAAATGCGATTCCATAGATTCAAACTTTTCGTTAAAGTTCTTTAGTTAACTTTAACGAATGTTGTATTTGATACATTTTATGCTTTACCTATGATAATATATACTTAAAGTGTTACCGCGATATTATTACATAATAGAGCATGGAAATAGAATCTATCGCTTTATGTTTAGCATAGATAGTTTAAATCTATTGAAGGAGAAATACATATGAAAAAAATATTCTTTATTGGAGAAATGGTATTGATGCTTATATTGTTATTAGGTTGTTCTGTTCAGGATGATGATAATTATAGGCTTATTAATGAAGATTTAGTTGATGCTCCCATTTCCCAAATTGAAATAGAAACAGGTGTTTATAAAAAGATTATAACCAATCAGGACGATTTAGCTTTCATTTCTAATTTTCTAAACGATATTCAAATATCGGATAATAACTTGAAAAGTATTGAAGAAATAAAAGAGAATAATATAATCCGATTTAGAATATATAACAGTGAAGATAATTTAATTACATCTATAAGCATCTCAAAAGATATAGCTTTTTATGAAAATAAGTGGCATTCAATAGATACACAGACTTATGATAGAGTTATATCATTCTATGAAAATTCAAACTATGAAGAATTGAGGGATTCACTTTTGTTGAATACCAAACAAAGAAGCTTAAATAGAAAAGAGAAAACTATGAGTGAAGCATTAATGGGAACATGGCTAAGTGAAGATGATACTGAATTAAAGTTCGATAAAGACTACCTTTATCAAGGTGGTCAATATGAGCATAAATTCAATTATAACATTGATAAGTCATCTGATAATGATTTAGAGATTACGGTTTATGGAATAAAAGGAGTTTTTATAAAAGGAAGTGAGCTTTCTAAATTAGAATTAAAGATGGATGAAACCAAAACTTGTATGATAATGAAAAAAACTATGGCGGGTGGCATGACATATCATAGTAAATTAATATATGTTGATGAAGATAGTATTAGGTTGGGAGCATTTGATACATATTTTTTTTATGAGTATGACGAATACTAACAATAAATTAATCTTTTAATCTTGATATATAACAATATATAAGTTAGTGAAAATCAGTATAAAGTGTGAAGTGGCACTCAGAAAAAAATATTGTTGGAGGCAAATATGATTGATGATAAAAATACAATTAAGGAAAACGAGATATTAGAATCAGATAGATTGATTTTAAGACCATTCTCTATGAATGATATTGAAGATGTCTTCTGTATGCTAATGAAGAAACCATAACAAAATATTTAACTTGGGAAACTAATACTGATTTATCACAAACTGAAAAAGCAGTAAAAGAATTTTATATGAACAATCCAGGAGTATATGCAATTAAAATAAAGTCTGAGAATAGATGTATTGGTTGTATTGATTTAAGATTAGATGTTGAGAATAATAAAGGAAGCTTTGGTTATGTTTTGAATAAAGATTATTGGAATTAAGGATTAGATTATTTCTGAGCTTGTCACAATATCAAATTAGTAAAACTGAATGGTTTGTTTGTTTTTGAAAAATGGTAAATTTATTGTAAGGAGTGATAAAATGATTGAATATCTACCTTCGATAGTTCTATTTGGTAGCATTGCAATACTATTATTATTGGGTGCTCTAATGATAGGTTTGTATTTTATGATTAAAAAATTAATGTTTTATAATGCTTCATTAAAAAACCAAAATAGAGATGATAAAGATGATTAAGAATCTTATAATAGAGTTTTACATAATAGCAATTGAGTAAAACTCGTAAGAATAAATTTAAAGTAAAGCTCTTGATCTGGATTACATAATAAAAATGAGGTAGTGAGTATTTGTGTATTTAGGTTTATTGATAATTGGAGGAGGGGAAATAGGGCGTGAAAAAGGAGTAGGCGCTGTTTAGTGGCGCTTACTCCTGGGGTTAGGGATGAACATTAATTGTGGCGAATGAACATAGATGTCGATGTTCGAAAATGTTTGTTCCTAACTCAAAACCCACCTCAACCCATCTCCCCCTCTACATCCCAGCCCCATTTCCCAAAAAACTTTGTCTAAATCCTCATTCCTGGAGCTTTCCCTTTTTCCCCTCAAAATTCATCCTTTTTCACCCTCCCACGCACAAACATTTCGCCAAATTGGCGAAATGATTATCCCTGATAAAACAGATGAAAAACACGAAGAAAAGATCGAAAATAGGAATAAAAAGCAGGAAAAACAAGAGATAATAAAAGAGATCAAAATAACAGGAATTTAAGCAGGAACAAAGCAGGAACAAAGCAGGAAAAAGATAATAGAAATTGGCGTAGTGTGCCAATTTAAGAAGAGGAAAGAGAAGAGGAACTAATCCACAAATGCCCTATTTAAGCCTTTTACAGGCCATTACACAGCCACTGTATTGGTCCTGTCGGAGGAGTCATCCTCCCTTCTTTGACAGTCACATTCCACGAGATCTCATCAGAGATTTGGTGGAGTGGGCGCTGTTAAAGGAGAATATTAAAGATGAATTGAAAGAGAAAGCAAAGATGAGGAAAAGTAGTTGAATTAGCCATTCTCTGTGGTCTTGTATTGTTCTTCCTGCTCTTTTTCTCTTTGTTCTATCCTGCTCTTTTCTTGCTTTTGAAGGAGATGAAAGGATGAAAAGGAGAAGATGAAATAGGATATAATCCACTGTTTATGCCTATTGCATGAATTCGTGATGTGTTACAATGATTCTACTGGAGAAGCTTTTCTCCCACGCTTCGCGTGAAATTTCAGTGGAGGAGCATGCAGTTTATGTAGTGTTAAACTGCTGTGGTGATTGATATAGCTACGTTGTATGTGTTTGTGGAGATGAATTTGGAGGAGGAGAAGGATGGGGAAAAAAGAGGATGTTTTTGTCGCTTTTGGAGGAGGGGAAAGAGGACATGAAAAAGGAGTAGGCGCTGTTTTGTGCGCTTACTCCTGGGGTTAGGGATGAACATTGTTGGTGGCGGAAGAACATAGAATTGGCTGACGTGTCATTTTTAGATTGGGACAAAAATGTCGATGTGCTTCTATGTTCTTCCGCGACCACCAACCCCCTCTCAACCCATCTCCCCTCCTACATCACAACCCCTTTTCCCTAAAAACTTTGTTCGAATGTTTGTGCCTGGCAACTTCCCTTTTTTCCCTCAAAATTCATCCTTCTTCACCTTCCCACGCACAAACATTTCGCCAAATTGGCGAAATGATTATCCCTGATAAAACAGATGAAAAACACGAAGAAAAGATCGAAAATAGGAATAAAAAGCAGGAAAAACAAGAGATAATAAAAGAGATCA
>JAVERT010000062.1:0-5516 GCA_034006985.1 Gudongella sp. | reverse complement strand
ATCACTTTTTTTAACCGTTTATCTAGGACAAGAAAAGAGCTTGTCCTGGATAAACTTACTTTAATTGTTCGGAGGGTGAAAGAGTTGCTCCGCTACCCTCCTCATATTTGCCCGAAATTTTTTGCCTACGAAGAGTGGCAAAATAATTTCTAAATCTTAATTTAGCTTTTTTGCTACTATAGAAGATTTGCAAGTCTAAGGCCAAAATTAATTTGGCCTTTAAACTTTATTTTTAATATTTAATTTCAGGATTTATATCCTTGAAATATTTTTCTAATATCTCAAGTAATATTTCATTTCTAGTTCTTTGCTCTATTGCTGCATATATTCTTATTTTATTAAATAAACTTTGTGACATTTTAATTTCAACCCTTTTATTATTCAATTACTAGAACCCCCCCATCATCTAAATCTATAAACCTTAATATTTCTTGCAATTCAGAATATATTTCAGCTATTGATGAAGTTGTTTCAACATTGCCATTATATATTGTATAATCTGAAACAACATCTCTTATATTTTCATACTCTGAATACATGGTGCATATTTCAACCATGTCAAACTCATAATTTGAATCTAAATCCTCTAAATCCTCATAAATTGCCAACAATGCCTTAATTGTAAACTGTTCAGACCGTGTACTGTTTAGAAACTACCTTGCAAATTCGTAACTATCTAGCCTTTTAATCATTGTTATCACTCCTTTTCTTTTATTATATCATGTATCCGTATTTCTGTCTATACTTATTATACAAATAAACGTTATTTTTTAAAAAAATTTTTGGACTGCCGGCGGCTTTTTAAAAGAAATAAAAAAGAGGGCAAAATACACCCACTTTTTTACTATTTTATGTTTCATTTTATCAACTTTATCTTTATAAATATTATAGGCTCGTGCAAAAAACGCACAAGCCTATAATATAATTTTATCATTTCATAAACATTCTAGTTATCTTTAATAGTAATCTATTCCATATTCTAGGCACTATACGACCTCGTTTTAGAGCTTTTATATCATTAGTTAATGCTAACCCTTTATAAATGTATTTTTTCATTTTAACCCCCTATTACAACTCTGTATGTTATCATAATCAGGCCCAACTACGTCCGCCCTGATTATGATAATAAATCAGATATTGTTTCATCTATGTTGAATGTTCCATAACTATCATAAAAAGTACCCCATTTTTTTTTATATATAAAGAATTCTTGACCAAGCTTTACATTATTTCCATACCAATATTTTATTGCGACAAATGTTGATATAGGGAAATATTTTCCTAATTTATCATTATTTATTTTTCTGTGTATTATATCAAATTCTATTAAATTTCTTAATTGCTTGTCTAAATTTTTATCATCTTGAGTAATCAAATATATATTAAACCCAAGCTTTCTATGTTGTTGAAAAAATTTTATCCATAATGACCTTGATTTATCACCCCAGTTTCTAGCATTCCATTTTACTGAACATTCATCTACTACTAACAATGTTTGATTTTCAATACCTATTTTATGATACTTTTTACAATACTTTGCTAATAATTCAACTGTAATATCATCATTATCATAATACATGAATCTAGCATTTTTATTTTTTATTTGTTTTTCATTAATTTTAAAATTAGCAATAACATTTGGATATTTCTTATTATAATTTAATCTTTCGTGTATTAGTCTTGCTGTATTTAAACTCTTACCACTACCCGGTGTTCCAGAGTATAAAACAATCATAATTAACCCCTTTCTATTCTATAGCTTTTGCCCACCTTAGAGCAACCATAACAACATAATATAATGCAATAGCCGTTGTCCAAGCTGTTAGTGTTAATATCATAAAATCTATAGGTATAAACCAATTTAATGTATTTAAATATGGGACAGTTGATAAATCAATAGTTTGAAATGGTGAATTTGGTAATAACATAAATAGTAAATTAACTAAACTTGCCAATCCATCTACTATTACATTAATAAATTTAATTAATAAATTTATAAACATATTAAGCACCTCCTATAAATCTTCTAGTTAATATAATTAAACCTATAACAAAGGTGATAGATAACATAGTTTTTAATATATTGGCCACTGGAGTATATTGTTCGAAGTCTACATCAATTTCAATATCTTGACTCCAACCTAAAGCACTTACTACTATTGGAAAATCAATATTAAATGTAGGTGCGACTGTATTATTAGTTTTTAATGATTCCACCATATACTTTAGATCCCATGGTAAAGAAAATGGAAATTTATCTAATATTATTAAGTTTTTTAATGGTTCGAAATTCAATTCTTCAGGTTCTACATTAAATAATTTATCTAATAATGCTAATATTCCACCTAATATACCTACTGATTCCATACCAGTAATATCTGCTATTGTAGGTTCTTGCACTTTAATATCTTCTACTACAGTATCACCAGTAATAGTGCCATCTGGTGCAAGTGTTCCATCTACGGGTATTATAATCGGCGGAACAGAGGCATCTAAACCTAATTTTCCAAGATTTTCTAATTCTGCTACTAATGTACCTATTTCTAAAGCTGATATACTTTCTATAAGATTATTAACAGTATCTCCAAAATATCCACTTATACTTTGTAGTTTTTCCCATGGAAATGTTATATTATTTGGAACTGTTTCTACCTTAGGTATAAAAATATCATTATCTTGCCATTTTGGTAAATCTCTTAAACCAACTAATGATTCATAAGTCATTGTGGTAGATGGTGTTTCAACTGTGTTTGTTGTCATATTTAATATTTCAAAATTAATTTTTGTCATAACATCAGACACTTGTATCATATATGTTAATCTAATTTGGTTACTATAATAAGCATCTATATCGATTGAATATAAAGGTATTTCTATAGGTGTTAAAATAGGTGAATTATTATAATATATTTGATACTTAAAATATAATATTGCTGGTGCACCGGGTGCTCTACTACCTATTTTAATAGTATATCCACCACCTAAATCATGTATTTCATTTCTTAATGAATCTACTAAATCTCTAGTTACAGCTGTATATGTTAATTGATTAACAAATATTAAGTCTTGTAATGGTGTTTCTATATATTCAGTATTTAATGATTGCTTAAATATATCATAAAATTCCTTTATAGAAGATACCCAAAATGTTACTTTCATTTTAGCATTATTAAATATTGATGTAATACCCATTTGATATAGTCTTAATTGTGTATCTGATATATCCTTTTGTGTTTGCATAAATTCTTTGAATCCCTCATAAAAATTCGTTACTCCACCATTGTCATTAATTACTGTTAATATACCCATTGATGTTAATATTACAGCAAATACCTTAACAGCTATTCCTAATTCTAAAGCTATTGCCATAGGTTTTAGAGTTGTATTAAATAATAATACGATAACTAATATAATAACAATAATATTTTGTATGTACTTATTTTTTGATATTTTCATATTTTCCTCCTTATAATAGAAAATAGACTAGTAATAATTAACTAGTCTATAATCATTACTATAAGTCTTTGATTATAATTGCAATACTAATTTGTGGTTCTTTTGAAAAATTTGATACCTAACTTCCATACTAAGAAAGCTCCCATTATGGAAATTGCTATTGGTGCTACTGCTGCAATAACTGACATTACATCGCCTTGAACAGTTGTTAAAGCACCCGTAATAGCTGTTTCAGTTGCTGTTGGCTCTGCTGCAAAAGCACTAAAGCCAGTTGCGAAAACAGCACCTATTGAACCTAAGCCTACCATTAATTTGTTTTTCATAGTTTTCTCCTTTCTTAATTTATTATTTAAATCTCATTAAAGAGTTTAAATGCTAAGTATAAACCTAATCCAAATAATCCAACACCTATTGACATAATAAAACCATATTTTAATCCAATATTTAAGTAATTTTGAAAATCTATATTTTCAATTAATTGTATTTCTTCATATATCATATTAGTTTCTCACCATTCTTATGAACAAACCACCTAAAGTTAGAGCAACTACCAGACCAATTACTATAAAACCTATTTTTACCATTTCTATTGAATTATTAATACCCGTAATTTGGTCAGCTCTAATATGTTCTAATTGTGTAATTATTTCTTCTGTTTCAAGTGATTGTATTTCATACCCATTTTGTAGATATTCGTCATTTACATCATATAAAATACCATCTACTAACATTTAATCTACCTTCTTAATCTCTATTGTCTTTAAACTTGTAAATCTTCCTACTTGTAACTCCATTACTACTTCTACCTTATCAAGTTGTTTTAGATTTTTAGGTACTTCACATGATACCATAGTTCCAAATACTTGACCTGTATCATCTAAATAATTTAAAATTGTGTATGGCTTATCTGTTTTCTTACTAATACCTTCTACTTTTCCAGTGTAAATTAATTCTTCATTTAGTCTAAATGCCATTTTTATCACTCCTTTTCTTTAATATATTAAGAATACCATATGTTCGTTTTTGTTGTAAATAGGACTTTAGTCACTTTGTTTTTAAATGATACTATTTTGGTGAATGAAATAAAAAATAGACTTCGCATTTTTTATTTCTACGGACTTTCCGTTTTTATATTAAAGTTAATTCCTTAAATATAGATTGCATTTCATAAACACTCATTATTTTTTGCCCTATATATTCATTTTGAAAATCAAATTTTATATTTCTTATAATATTTATATCCAAAGAGCCATTTGACACTATTTCACCACTTGATAAACCTCTTGTAACATAATATAGTTTTTTATTTAATTCTGTTACAGAATTCCCATTTTTTATTGATTTAGAAATATATTTAGTTATATACTTTGATACTGCAATTTTATTTCTAACTTTAGACATTGAAATATAACCAAACTTATTTTTATAATCTTCCCAATCTAAATAACCATGCTTATTAATAGATAATTTATCTTGTGGAATACCTTTTATTAATCCATGCATATGCCATGCTCCATTTTCATGTTTTTCAGGTATCAATAAATACTGAATATCTGAATTGTAATCTCTTCTTTTTTGTCTTATAAAATCACCAAGTTCTTTTATATAAGATTTTAAATCATATCTATCATGAAAATTATCTGATAAAGTTAATGTTACAAAATAATCAAAATCATTACACATTGAATAATCAAATATCATACTCCTAGCACGACTTATATTGTTATTTAACTTTTCAGCATTTACACCTTTATTATTATTTTCTCTCTCTTGATATGAATATTTCTCCAAAGGTGCTTTTAAATATGTAAGTTTATATTCAGTTTCAGTCAATTTTTTTAGAGTATAATAGTTAGGAATATATGCTACTTTCATATTTACCTCCTAAGTATTACATAAAATGTTCGTTAAGTGATACCTAGTCAAGTAAGGTATCACTTTTTTTAACCGTTTATCTAGGACAAGAAAAGAGCTTGTCCTGGATAAACTTACTTTAATTGTTCGGAGGGTGAAAGAGTTGCTCCGCTACCCTCCTCATATTTGCCCGAAATTTTTTGCCT
>JAVERT010000061.1:0-5581 GCA_034006985.1 Gudongella sp. | reverse complement strand
ATGGAATAACTCCAGCAAGAATACAAAGAACAGAAATATTCAGATTCGATCCAGAAGTTTATACTGAAAATGGCTTATATGCAATCCAAAACACAGATTATAAAATTACTCTATTTGATTACTTTGGAGATACTATAAATGAAATAACTATAGAAGAAGAACCAGTGGTATTGCTAGGTTTTGCAGATGGTTTAATTGTAACACATTATACTTCTAGTGGGTTTATTCACTACTTTACACCTTCTGGGACTAGATTACCCATTCCACAATAAGATAATTTAGAAACTATGGACTAGTTAAACTAGTCCATAGTTTCTATTAATTCTAACATTTTATTATTTAGTTATTATAGTTTAAATTTTGCTACTTTTATTTTATCTTGATCTTTTAGTTATTTTCTATAAATGTTAATTCTCGACTGAAAAATCTGAAAAAAATCTACTAATTATCAGGTCTCTTGTTTGTTTATCGTTAAAATCTATACTGCCAGAAAGTTTAAGAACTATATTCTCTTTTTGTATTATTATTACATCACGCTCCTGTGTCAAGACCAATTTATCAGCATCCCATAAATCCTTCATCTCTTCATCAGATATAATTGTTCTATCAAATATTGTCATCCCTTCCCATTTAAATCCTTTTTCTAACTTATCCCTTATACCTTTAAATATAATTTCAGCATATTTTGGCTCTGTTGTCTCATAGTAACTTATATTTAAACTTTCATTATTACTATATTCCGAATAGTAATAATAGATTGGTGTAACAGGACTTCTCCCAGGTTTAAATTCTCTAGTTAATAGACTTATATTACTTGGTTTTTTGGTTACTTCTCCAATTGTCATTATTGGATAGCCTTCAGGTACTGATGTTACTTCATAAGACTCATCTACTCTTTTAAAGATAAATGGAAAAAGTGTATTAATAAGAATAATTACGACAAGTCCTGAAATTAGTATTACACGGACACTGTCTTCCTTTTTTCTTGCCTTTTTCTTTGTATAATATCTAAGCCCTAATCCTACCGTAATTCCAATGCCTGGAGCTAACAAACTTACCAAAATTTGAGGTCTCAAAAATGCATCAACTAGGATAAACATTAGTAATGTAATCAGGATAATCAACTGGGAACCATAGAAAAATATTATGCGACTTCGGGCATTTTTCATAGTAGGTTTTTCTATTGGTAAGCCCTTTTTAATATTACTTCTTGCTTTTAAAATCCTGATTATACTATAGGCAGCAATAAGACTAGCAAGTACAAAGGCTAAGGGTAGTAAAAAAATGCTTACAAGGCCTGTATACGATAAAAGAATGTGATACTCTAGCGGCAAGTTATTAATAAATACAAAACCTGCGATTAGTAGGAATATATAAAAACCTCGTAACTCATTTCTAAGTAGTGTATGTTCAACGATTTCTTGTTCCAAAACTTCATCTGTTTGAATGGGTACTGGCTCACTATTCTCCTGTGCATAAAAAAATTGTAAATAGTCATGTGATGTTATAAATGTCCATCCTGATTCTTCGCACAATCTCCTATAATCCTCTGATTGATCAGTATTTTCTGGAGTAAGGGGTCCGCCTTCTTTAAATACATCTACATAAAACTTAAGTTTTTGCGGTTCTATGGCTCTAAACTTTGCTAAATATTGTTGTAGTCCTATCTTTTCCAACATCCAGCCTTTTTCAGCCATTTCCTCTAAATATATTTTCATAGCTTGGTAGTCTAGAGAAAAGAATCCCCAAAAAACCCATTTGGATTTATTTTTCATTTTATTCACTCCCTCCTTCTAATAGACCACTAGCATCTGAAAGCAATTGCTTTAATCGTTGGTATTCATCTTTTAAAATATTTAATCCTTTATCTGTCAAAGTATATGTTTTTCTTCTGTCTTTTTCTGATAGCTGGATTATAATATTTTCCTCCTCAAATCTGGATAAGAGATTATATAAAGTACCTGCCCCTATCTTCACCCTGCCTTTTGTAAGTCTTTCTACTTCTTGCATAATTCCATATCCATGCTGAGGCTGAGATAGGATTAAAAGAATATAATACATGGGTTCAGTTAAAGTTTTTAGTTGTTCTCTTGCCATTATCTCATCTCCAAAATTTTATATCGATATTCGATATATCTATTATCAATATAATATATTTTTTATTTATTATTGTCAATACTTTTTAAAAGAAAAACATCTCATTTTGAGATGCTTTTAGATTTAAGGATTTTATGGCAGCTAATACTAATGTTACGACATATTTTATCTAGGTTAAACGGATGGACAGAGTCGTCCATCCCTACGATATATAGGGCGTACCTTTGGTCGCCCACATATGACAACAAATCTACTAATACATACTAATTTTATTTAGTTATTATTAGTTTAGATTTTGCTGTTTTTATTCTATCTTGATCGGTTATTCCATTTTCTATAAATACTTTTTCGATTATTAAATCCTTGTTTTTTTCATAGTCTTTGTCTTCTTTTACTCTATTCATAATTTCTTCTGTTATTTTATTTATCTCTTCTTGATTTAATTCTCCAAAGATTTCTTCTGTATCACCTACATCATAGCCTATAGAAAATACCTTCCCTAATTTTATATCATTACCTCTTGCCCAATCTTCAAGTGTTGAAAATAGGATCCACTCATTTTCAATCTTTACGATAATACTATCTTCATAATAAGCATAGGGTGATCCTATTAACTTAGAATCTTCTTTATTTTTTTATCTGTCATCTCCCATATATCAGTTAATTTAATTTCTCCAATTATTTGGTCTTCATCAACTTCTACAATAACTTCCTCACCAGTATTAACCCATATTTCATCTATTAAACTAATCATTTCTGCTTGTGTACTTGGATGAGGGAACAATAGCTTATTAAGATCCCTATAATCAGGATTTTGTTTAAATGCATCTACTATCCAGGTATCATTTTCTTCAATCATAACTATATCTCCGGATACGGTTACAGGTTTATTTTCTCCATTAGCTAATAATACACTAAGTGATATTGAATAAGTATAATAAACTCTTCCATCATCATAAACATCCATTTTTACTAAATCAATTGAATCTATTTTAATACTATAATTTGTATCTTCTCTTATTAACTCAGCCCATGGTATAAATGTGTTGGCTACTGCATTATCAAAAGCCTGCCCAGTCATCAAATCTCCATAATCTTTTAATATAGAATTGCTATATTCTTCAATAGTATATTGATTTTTTCCTCCACTATAAAAAACACCTCTAAAGTATTTTGTTGATTCTAAGTCTTCTGGCTGGGTAACTCTTTCAAGAAAGGCTTTGGCATAATATTTAGAACCCCTCTGATTTCTAATTAAGCCAATAAATTCATCCATTGTTTCTTTATTTACCAAATGTATACTCATATTCTCAGCAGCTTGATCAGCCGAATTATACACATGGTTAAGTCCAATTAATATGTAGTCTTCACCTACTGTTACACTATAATCATCTTCTTCAAAATACAAGGCAATTATATAATGAGGATTTACATCTGGATTTGCCGAAGTATTATCTTCAGCTAAAATACTACTTTCTTCTGATTTAATATTTAAGAGGTAATTATAAATCTCCTCTCCTTCTGATATTGAAAAATGTTCTATATTAGACATATCATCATAAGACATTACATCCATTCCTGTGAAATTATAATCAGCGAATTTATGGTAGTCACCAATTATAGCAGATTTATCTTTACAAGCTACAAGTACTACCACTAATACAATAAATACTGCTATTATTTTAAATTTCTTTTTCATAATTCGTTCCTCCATAACATGTAGTTATGCTTCTTAAAAACTTTTATATACATATATCTTGTTACTTTTTTTCAATTATATAAAATATTTTTTTCCTGTGCTTAGTCTGTTTCCACGCCGCCCTGTTTTACCAAAGCTCAGCGGATGGACAGAGTCGTCCATCCCTACGAATGATGTAGGGCGTACCTTTGGTCGCCCGCATATGACGCATTATACTTCTAATGTTCACTAAGATATTTTCTATTGTATCTCAATATCAAAAGATTTATCTCTGATTTAATATTCTGAGTTTTACTCAATTCTTATTGTGGCAAACTTACTTTTGAAAATTATAAGTTTTTTTAACACCGCATAACATAAATAATGCTCAGTAAGTGGTAGCAAAAGGCCTTCTCCTACAACACATTCACCAATGCTATCATAATTATATATCAAAGTTTTATTACTTCTTTTGTCTTATTCCATGTATTAGTCTATAAATTTCACACCCAAGTAATAATCCTCCAATTAAGGTTATTTCGGTTATGTTTTGACCTATAAAGCTACGAACAACTGAGATTGGTATAAGATAATATATGAAAAAAATGAAAGTCATTAGCAAAGAAGGAATTCCTATAAATATTAGCTCAAGTATAGAGGTTTTTCTGGAGCCTGTATGCCTTCCACCAAGAAATGCAACAAGTCCACCAAGCACTATCATACTTATAGTGTTTATAAAAAAAGCTGCAAATTGATATTGAACCATGAATGTGCTGCGGGCTTTTTCCCCCATCCACATTGATAGAAATAAAACACCTATCATAAAAATATAGAATAATACAGTTATTGTACTCGCCTTAACATCAACTCTTGTATTTTTAATCCATGTTTCTGAAAGTTTGTTTAACATTTTACTATCTTCAATATTTTCTTTAATACTTACCTTAGGGATATCAGTTTTTATCAATTCTAATTTGTGTTGACAATCTTCACAATTCTCTATATGCATTTCAACCAATGCTTTTGTTTCATCACTACATACACCATCAATATATAGAGGTAGCAAATCTTCAATTATATTACAGGATATATTTCCCATTTCAACTCCTCAATCTACTAATTACTATTTTCTATTTTTCGTTCAAAAATAATTTCAAATTCTGTAGGGTACCCAGCATTACCAAACTTTACAAGCAGAATTTGTATTAATCTCCAACCTTCTTTAGCATATTTATTAATAATTTCTTGATGCTCTTCTAATTCTGAGAAAGCCATTGCTTTTAAACCTAATCTTTTGAAACCTAATTCTGCAATTTTATATTCATACATAGCTTTACCCCCTTAAATTTAGTTACACACTTATCTACAACTACGCCGTAGTTTATACATAATATGACATTATTGACATTATATAAAAATCAATTAAGATCCATAATCATCCTTATCATCTCTGTTTTGGTTCTTTAATGAAGCATTATAAAACATTAATTTTTTAATCATAAAATACAATCCAATCATTAGAATACCCAATATTACTAATATTACTGCAATACTGCCAAATAGAACTATTGAAGGTAGATATTCAATCATTTTATCACTCTCCTTATAATAAACTTGCTCTTTTCAAGAACAAACTATTGAGTTTCTCTCAATTGCTATTAAGACAAACTCACAGAAAATAATTATTTTTTCTTTGAAGATATGAGTAACATCATTGGTCTGCGAAGTTCCTCAGCCATTCCAGGAATAGTTGCTATTGCTTCTTCTGTCGGTGTTGGCTCAATAATGCTTGTAATTTCAAATCCA
>JAVERT010000024.1:0-35126 GCA_034006985.1 Gudongella sp. | reverse complement strand
GCTATGATTGGTGCAGACGTATTTATTGGCGTTTCAGCACCTAATGTAGTAGATGTAGATATGGTGAGATCCATGAATAAAGATGCTATAATATTTGCAATGGCAAACCCAATACCTGAAATACTACCAGATTTAGCTAAAGAAGGTGGAGCTAGAATAATTGGAACGGGAAGATCAGATTTCCCTAACCAAATAAATAATGTTTCAGCTTTCCCAGGTATTTTCAGAGGGGCTTTAAATGTAAGGGCTAGTGATATAAACAATGAAATGAAGATTGCTGCAGCATATGCTATAGCAAATATGGTTAAATCAGAGGATTTAAGTGAAGATTATATAACTCCAGATGTTCTTAATAAAGAAACAGCTGTTGCAGTAGCAAAAGCTGTTGAACAAGCAGCAAGAGATTCAGGGGTTGCTAGATTAAAATAGAGTTGGGGATGAATAGAATGGATTACAGAATAGAGCGAGACAGTATGGGAGAATTAAAAGTACCTGTAGACAAGTATTGGGGAGCTCAAACTCAAAGAAGTTTTGAGAATTTTAAAATAGGTAATGAAAAGATGCCTATTGAGATTATAAAGGCTTTCGCGATTTTAAAAAAAGCCGCAGCAATAACTAATAATAAATTAGGTCTATTAGATAATAAGAAAGCATCAACCATAGTAACAATTACGGAGGAAATACTAAGAGGAGAGTTAGATGATCATTTTCCATTAGTTGTTTGGCAAACTGGTAGTGGTACTCAATCTAATATGAATGTAAATGAAGTAATAGCTAATAGGGGTAATGAATTATTAGGGGAAAATCTGATTCACCCAAATGATCATGTAAATAAATCTCAAAGTTCAAATGATACTTTCCCTACAGCAATGCATATAGCAGCAATAATATCAATACAAGAGAATTTAATACCAGCTATTGAAGGTCTTAGAAAAACATTTAATGTTTTAATTGAAGAAAACAAGGATGTTATAAAAGTGGGGAGAACTCATTTACAGGATGCTACACCATTGACTTTCGGGCAAGAAATAAGTGGCTGGTATAGTATGCTTGAAAAGTCTCAAGAGATGATTATAAAGACACTTGAAGACCTTAAGGAATTGGCACTAGGTGGCACTGCTGTCGGTACAGGATTAAATACTCATCCAGATTTTGCGGTTAAAGTTGCAGAAGAAATAGCAAGGATAACTGGAATAAATTTCATAACTGCAAAGAATAAATTTCATTCACTTACAAGTAAGGATGAATTAGTATTTTCTCATGGCGCAATTAAGGCATTAGCTGCAAATTTAATGAAAATAGCTAATGATGTAAGGTGGTTGGCAAGTGGACCAAGAGCAGGCATTGGTGAAATAAGCATTCCTGCAAATGAGCCGGGGAGTTCTATTATGCCGGGCAAAGTAAATCCAACTCAATCAGAGGCATTAACTATGGTAATATGCCAAGTTATGGCGAATGATGTTGCAATAGGTTTCGGAGCATCCCAAGGAAATTTCCAACTAAATGTATTTATGCCAGTAATTATTTACAACTTTTTACAATCAGTCAGATTGCTTTCGGATGCTATAAATTCATTTAATAATAATTGCGCTATAGGAATCAAACCTAATAGAGGAAAGATAAAGGATTATTTAGATAATTCCTTGATGCTAGTAACTGCATTAAATCCATATATTGGCTATGACAATGCTGCTAAAATCGCTAAGAAAGCAGATAAAGAGGGAATATCTTTAAAAGAAGCTGCATTAGAATTAGAATTATTAACTGAAGAAGAATTTGATAGAATTCTTAAGCCTGAGGAAATGATATCACCAAAATAAAAACCTTTGATTTTAATCAAAGGTTTTTTATTTTGGATAGTAAAATTGTATTCTCTTATTATAAAATTATTGTAAATTAAGCTTTTATAGCCCAGCGCAATTTAGCTGAACGAGCTCGACTATTGGAATTGGATTCTTCAGAGCTTGGACGAATTGGTCCTTTTGTTACTTCACTATAAATCCCTTCCCTTAAATAATGTTGAAAAGATTTCTTTACTAGTCGATCTTCTCCTGAATGAAAAGATAGAATAGCTACTCGTCCTCCTTTAGCTAAGGCAGAAGGGAGTTTTTCTAAAAGCTCATAGAGCACTTCAAATTCATTGTTAACATCTATTCTCAATGCTTGAAAAGATCTTTGACATGATTTTTTAATTTCATTATCGCTTATATTTTTTGGTATAAACTTAAGAGCATCTACTATTACTTTTTGAAGATCCTGAGTAGTGCTTATTTTCTTGCCTTTTTTTATTTGTCCAATAATAGCTTGAGATATTTCTTTAGCATAAGGTTCATCTGCATTTTCAATAAGCATGCCTTCTAATTCATCAGCTGTAAACTTAGTTAATTTTTCTGATGCAGGTCTCCCTTTGTTAGGATTTAGCCTTAAATCTAGGGGCCCATTAGTTTTAAAAGAAAAGCCTCTGTCAGGATTATCTATTTGCATAGAAGATACGCCTAAATCTGCCAATATGAAATCCAAAGGGCCTGATTCTTCTACAATTGTATCTATATTTGAAAAATTCATTTGTCTAACTTTTAAAATTTCTGGTCCGTATCCTAAAGCTTCTAATCTTTTCTGAGTTTTAGGTAATTCAACAGGGTCTATATCAGTCGCATATAGTTGTCCTTGTGAATCCAAACATTTAAGCATTTCTAGAGTATGTCCACCATAGCCAAGCGTTGCATCTAAACCAGTTTGTCCAGGTTTAATCTGTAAAAAATCTAGTATTTCATCAACACAAATTGATCGGTGCATCCCTGCTGGAGTACTGCCTTTTTGCATAACTTTTTCTATAGTTTCAGGATATGCTTCAGGTTGTAATTCTTTGTATTTATCTTTATATGATTTCGGATGGGTTCCTTTGTAACGAACACGCCTTTTATGTTTTTTATCTCCATTTTCCATTATTTCTGCCACCTTTCATAACTTATAATCTCATAAAATTAATGCAAAAGCAATGTTAAAAAACTAATGTTAAATACAATAATTAGATGCTATACTATAAATAATACGACAGATATAAGTTAAATTATGAAAGAGGGATATTATGATTCATGATATAGGTCCAAGAATATTTGACAATGTTTTTAAAAACAAAGAAGCAAGACCACAGGATCTTTTTTTTGCATATAGAGAAGATACAGTTCTTGTAAAAGAAGGTAAGGATAAGCTTTGGTATCCATCGTTTTCTGATTTTGAGATAGAGAATCCCAATTTAATAGATAATGCTAAATTCTTATTTACAATAGATGAAATCAACTACTATTTGGTGGACAACAATGAAGTAACTCCAATAGATGGTTGGGATTTTATAAGCACTAAGAGCTTTAGGGCAGAGACTAAATATTGGAGATCTTTTGCTGGAGCCATTGGATGGCAACTAGATAGATGGTATAATAATCATCAATTTTGTAGTAGGTGCGGCAATTCCATGAAAGCCTCAGATAAAGAAAGAATGCTATATTGCGAGACTTGTGGATTTAGTGTGTATCCAACTATTTCACCTTGCGTTATTGTAGCAGTTTATGATAATGATCGATTACTTCTTACAAAATATTTAGGCCGAGAGTTTAAAAACTATGCACTTATAGCAGGATTTGTAGAGATTGGAGAGTCATTGGAAGAAGCTGTGCATAGAGAAGTTAAGGAGGAAGTAGGACTTTCAGTTAAAAATTTAAAGTTTTATAAAAGTCAGCCATGGCCTTTTACAGATACCATTCTTGCAGGCTTTTTTGCCGAGCTTGATGGCGATGATAGAATTACAATCCAAGAAGACGAACTATCTCTAGGAGAGTGGATTAAAAGAGATGATATACCTCCTGAAGAACTAAAAATCAGTCTTACGGGAGAAATGATGGAAGCATTTAGAACAGGAACAGCTGAGTTATAATTAAGATGATGTTTGACTAATAATATCATATGCCCATTATATTTTTTGTAATTAAAGGATATAATATATTTAATTGTAAATAATTAGGTCATGGAGGGATAGTATGTTTATAGCAAGACAACCTATATTTAACAGTACAATGAAAGTATATGGGTATGAGCTATTATATAGAGATAATGAAATAGATACATTTTTTGGAGGGGCATCATCAAAAGAGGCAACAGCGAAAGTATTAGGTTGTTTATTTGAAACTGGGATACATAATATTACTAATGGTCAGAAGGCTTTCATTAACTTTGATTATAATTTTTTACTTTCTGATTCAATGGAATTGATAAATCCTGATAATCTTATAATTGAAGTTTTAGAAGATGTAAAAGTTGATGAGGTACTCTTAAAAAGACTCATGGAATTAAAAGATAAAGGTTATAAAATAGCTTTAGATGATTTTGTTGAAGACTATAACAATTATCCCATAGTTCCTATATCTGATATTATAAAATATGATATAATATCGACTCCATTAAATAGTATTGAATATGATGTAAAAAGAGCAATTGGACAGGGCAAAACTATTTTAGCTGAAAAAATAGAGACTAAAGAAGAATATGAAAAAGCAAAAGAAATGGGATTCCATCTTTTCCAGGGTTATTTTTTCAAAAAACCAAGCATAATTGGTAAAGCAAATGATAAAAAATCTATTAAACTAAATTATATAAAAATCATTTCTGAATTGTGTAACAATGAGCCATCATATGATAAAATCTCGGGAATAATAGAAAGTGATGTTAACTTAGCTTATAGGCTATTAAAAATTATTAAAAACAAGAACTCTGATGATTTGTTTTATTCAATAAAAAAAGCTTTGTTGTATATGGGGTTTATAGAAATAGAAAGATGGATAAATATACTAATGTTACAAGATTTATCAATAGATAAACCGATGGAGCTTATGAGATTATCTCTTATAAGATCAAAATTTGGTGGATCTTTAGCAAAACGAAGTAAATATGAGTCGAAATTTAACGAGATAACTACTATGCTACTTTTTTCTACTTTAGAAGCGATATTAGATTTACCAATGAAAGAAGCTCTAGAGGGTATATTCTTATCAGAAGATATCAAACAATCGCTTGTAGATGGTAATGGGGAGCTTAGAAGTATGCTAGATATTGTATTGGCTTATGAAAAAGGAAATTGGAATGAAGTAAAAGTTTTATCATTAGAACTACATATTCAGGAAGGAAATATGTATAATGAATATTTAGATGCTATTAAATACTGTAATGAGATTACAGATAAATTTTAGTTGCATACACCCCACCCAAATAATTGGATGGGGTGTATGCAACTAAAATTTTTTTAATAATAGTTTGTAAAGTAGCTATTTATTTGTACATCAGTAAATCCAATTGGAGTATAACCAACTAAAAACTTAGAAAAATATTTTGTTTTAAATGCTACTTATTTAAGCCCTGCGTTATATTGACCTCTTATAGTTTTAAGATTGCTATCATTTGCAAGATAGTATATTGCAACTACACTAGAATACTCATCAGGTTGAAGTGTAGTCAGAGTTTAACTTGTGCATGACCACCATCGAAACCTTATATGGTCTAATCACAATTTTTGAATTTAATCTCATAAACAGGTCTGTTTTGTACCTTTCTCTTAACATAGGGGGGGTTTTTTGTTATTCCAGATCCGCAGCATTCTAAATAGTTTGATAAGTTACTACTAGGGTATAAAATAAGAGTGGTAATTAATAAAAATAAACTAAAAAAACAATATATAGGGGGTTTTTAAATGAATAATAAACAAGCTGAAATTATGAAAAACGGAAAAGGTTTTATAGCAGCACTAGATCAAAGTGGTGGGAGCACACCAAAAGCTTTATTAGGATATGGTGTAACAGAAGATCAATATAACAATGATGAAGAGATGTTTGATCTTGTTCATGCAATGAGAACTAGAATTATCACTAGTCCAGATTTTAATTCAGAACACATTCTAGCTGCGATTCTATTTGAACATACTATGGATAGAAAAATAGAAGGTATGTGGACAGCTGATTATTTGTGGGAGAAAAAGGGAATAGTTCCTATTCTTAAAGTCGACAAAGGTCTTGCAGATGAAGTAGATGGGGTTCAGCTTATGAAGCCTATGCCAGAGCTAGACTCTTTATTGGATCGAGCAGTAGAAAAAAATATATTTGGTACAAAAATGAGATCTGTTATAAAAAAAGCTAATTCAGAGTCGATTAAAAAAATTGTTAAGCAACAGTTTGAAATAGGGAAAGTAATAATAGCAAAAGGTTTGGTTCCTATTTTAGAGCCTGAAGTGGATATAAATAGTAAAGATAAAAGAGAATCTGAAAAAATACTTAAAGAAGAATTACTAAAACATCTAGATACTCTTTCTGAAAACCAGATAGTTATGTTAAAACTTTCTATACCAAGTGAAGATGGTTTTTATACCGAATTGATTAATCATCCAAAGGTAATGCGTGTAGTAGCATTATCTGGTGGTTACAGTAGAGCAGATTCTGTAAAATACCTTTACAACAATCCAGGTTTAATTGCAAGTTTCTCAAGAGCTCTATCTGAAGGTTTAACTGTAGAGCAAACTGATAAAGAATTTAATGATATGTTAGGCAATTCTATTAAAGAAATTTACAATGCTTCAATAGCTTAATAAATTAGTGATAAAGTTGTTTTAAATTAGCCCTTTGAATTTGAGGGGCTAATTTTATTAAGATTGTATAAAGACGATAATATGTTAAACTAATAGATGGATTATTAAATTTAAAAAAAGTCAAAAGAGATGGTTATTTTTGTTTTTTTAACATGGAACGTTTTAGGAGGAGATTATAATTATCTACCAAAATATATATACTCTGTATTTTAGTGCCACTAATAGAACTGAAATTGTAACCAATAAAATAACTGAAACATTAGAACAAAAACTAAAAATCCCAGCTATTTTTCTAGATTTTACTCTCCCAAAAAAAAGAGAATTAGAATATATCTTTACTAAAGAGGATATTGTAATAGTAGGAACTCCGGTTTATGCGGGGAGAGTACCTAATGTGTTATTAAAGTTTTTAAATGGAATTACTGGTGGAGGGGCACTTGTCATTCCAGTAGTAACTTTTGGGAATCGTGATTATGATGATGCTCTTATAGAGTTAAGAGACATACTTATAAAAGATGGTTTTGAACCGATAACAGCAGGTGCATTTGTCGGAGAACATTCATTCTCTAATGAGTTAGGTAAAGATCGTCCAAATGAGGAAGATTTATCTTTGGCAAAATTATTAGCAGAAAAAACAGCCGAAAAGGTATTTTCTAATTCGATACCTGACAGTATTTTAAAAGTAAAGGGAGTAGAATTTCCATACAGAGGATATTTTAAGCCATTAGATAATGAAGGAAACTTCATTTCAATTCTAAAAGTTAAACCAGAGACAAATAAAGATTGTATAGATTGCAAAATTTGTGTGTATTCATGTCCAATGGGTTCAATTAGTCTCGACAATGTAAGCGAAGTAAAGGGTATGTGTATTAAATGTTGTGCATGTATTAAAAAGTGCCCACAAAAAGCTAAATATTTTGATGATCCAGGATATTTAGCACACCTTAGAGATTTGGAAAAGATCTACAGAAAATTGGCAGAGTCAGAAATATTTTATTAATATTTTCTATTTATTCTATAAAAGAACAGAAATAAAGCTAGCTATTAGATTAATGATATGCTCCTTCCATAGTAGACAGTTAAATAATAAAAACTGTTCATTATGGGAGGAGTTTTGTCATGTCAAGAAAAGCAAAGTTTGATAAAGAGTTGAAATTAAAGGTTTAGTGCAGCAGTAGAAGTTGTAGATGTAAGTGATTCCTATATTCTACAGATTACTGTATTAGCACTTGACTGCATTGATATCTGAACTATATGATGGTATAATATAAAAATTGAAAGTATAATTACTCAGAAAACCAATTTAAGATACTAAACATTTATTCTAAGGAGCAAAAATATGACAATACTATTAGAAACTAAATCACTTGAAAAACATTTTAAAGGTTTAAAAGCAGTAAAGGATTTTACTGTTGAAATTGAAAATAATAAGATTTATGGACTTATTGGCACAAATGGGGCAGGCAAGACTACTGTTATAAATATGCTATCTGGTGTATTAAAACCATCTTCAGGAAAGGTTTATTTCCAAGGTGAAGACATTACAGGATTAAGACCAGATAAGATTGCAAATAGCGGTATACTTAGGACATATCAAAACCTAAGATTATTTAAGAAAATGACTGTATTAGAAAATGTTTTAATAGGTGCACAGATACATAAAACATATAATAATGCAGAAGCAATATTTGAATTACCGAGATTTAAGCAAGAAGAAAAGGGGCTGCATAAAAAAGCTCTTGATATGTTAGAAATTATGGGTATTAAAGACTTTTCTGAAAATGTTGCTGGTTCACTACCGTATGGAGCACAGAGAAAGCTTGAAATAGCAAGGATATTAGCTGCTTCACCAAAATTATTGTTATTGGATGAGCCTGCAGCTGGTATGAATCCTCATGAAAGTGTTGAATTAATATCAATAATAAAGAATATTCAGGAGGAGTTTAATCTTACTATTGTTTTAATTGAACATGATATGAAGGTTGTTATGGGCCTTTGCGAATATATATATGCTATGGCATTTGGTGAGATTATTGCCCAAGGAGAACCACTGGAAATAAGAAATAATCCTAAGGTTATTGAGGCTTATTTAGGGAGGGCAAGAGTAAATGCTGAAAATAAATAATTTATGTGTAAAATACGATACTATTAGGGCTGTTCACGATGTATCAATTAAGATAAATGATGGAGAACTTGTTGCAATGATTGGGGCAAATGGAGCTGGCAAAAGCACAATTCTAAAGACCATATCTAGAATTATAAAAGCAGAATCTGGTTCAATATTTTTTAATGGTAAAGACATAACTAAATCTACTAGCCATGAAATAGTAGCAATGGGAATAATACATGTTCCTGAAGGAAGGCAGATATTCACTAAGATGACAATAGAAGAAAATTTGAAGCTTGGTGCTTTTCTTGAAAATAATAAGTCTAAAATTAATGAAAATTTTGAAAAAGCAATCAGTTTATTTCCACTATTAGAAGAGCGACTTAAGCAGATTGCAGGTACGCTGTCTGGGGGAGAACAACAAATGCTTGCAATTGGAAGGGCTTTAATGGGTAGTCCTAAATTGCTATTATTAGATGAACCATCTATGGGGTTATCTCCATTGATGACGCAACAAGTTTTTGATGCTCTTTTGCAATTAAAAAAAGAAGGCATTACAATGTTGCTTGTTGAACAAAATGCTTATGATGCTATGGAAATTTCAGACAGGACTTATATACTTGAAACAGGGAAAATAACTATGTCTGGAAATAGTAAGGAACTTATCGAAGATCCCAATATAAAAGCAGCTTATTTGGGGGGTGAATAAATGTTTACTTTTGAGTATTTTTTAAGCCAATTAGTTAATGGATTAAAACTTGGCAGTGTATATGCTATGGTTGCAATAGGCTATTCTATGGTATATGGAATTTTAAGGCTTATAAATTTTGCACATGGTGATATTATGACTGTTGGTGTTTATACAATACTTGTTTTAACAACTGCATTTGGAATGCCACTTTGGATTACAGTTTTAATATCTATTATAATATCTGTTTTAGTAGGATTAACAGCTGAAAGAGTTGCGTATAGACCTCTTAGAGATGCAGGAGAAGAGACTACATTGATTTCTTCATTAGCAGTTTCAATATTAATTCAAAATTTGCTGGTTATGATTTTTTCTCCTCAAAGAGTTGCATTTCATTTGCCAGAATATCTTTCAAAATTGTATACATTTGGTACAGTAAGGTTATCTACTATAAATATAATTACATTTATTTCTGTGTTTGTAATACTTATTTTGCTATCTTATATGATTAAATACACAAGGATTGGTATGGCTATGAGAGCTTGCTCAGATAATATGAATGCAGCAAAGCTGATGGGGATAAATATTAATACTGTTGTAGTAGTAGCATTTATTATTGGTTCTGGTTTGGCAGCATTATCTGGTTTGATGCTTGCTGGTGAATACAAAACTATAGACCCATTGATGGGATTTGTACCTGGGCTAAAAGCTTTTAGTGCAGCAGTTCTTGGTGGAATAGGGAGTTTAAGTGGTGCTGTTCTTGGAGGGTTTATTCTAGGTGTTGCTGAAATGCTTTTTGCTGGCCTTATGCCTACTGAAATAACACCATATAGAGATGCTTTTGTGTTTTTATTATTGATTCTGGTTCTACTTATTAAGCCAAATGGTATACTTGGCTCTAGTGATGGGGGTAGAAGCTAATGAAACTAAGAGAAAGTAATCTTTTTAGATTTATATCATTTGTTCTTATACCTTTGACTATTATTGTCTATGCAGGCTTTGATAGAGGTGGATATTATACTGGACTTATAAATTTAGTTGGAATAAATATTATTTTAGTTGCAAGTCTTAATTTGGTAAATGGGTTTTCAGGTATGTTCTCAATGGGACATGCGGCATTTATGGCAATTGGTGCTTATGCTTCAGCGATGTTAACACTATCTGAAGTACAAAAATTAACATTAATGCCTGGTTTGCCAGAATGGCTTATGGCACTAGTTTTACCATTCCCCATTACACTTTTAATTGGCGGTATATTTGCAGCAATTGTAGCTTTATTTATTGGCTTTCCTGTTCTACGATTTAAAGGTCACTACTTGTCCGTTGCTACTATAGGATTGATTATTATTGTAAGAGCAGTGCTTGATAATGAGGACCAGCTTACAAACGGCGCTAGAGGTATTACGGGACTGTCTAGTCACTCATCTACATGGATAATATTTGCGATAGCTATAATTTTTATGTTTATACTTCATAGACTATTAAATAGTGCTTATGGAAGAGGACTTATAGCAATGCGTGACGATTATACAGCAGCACAGACATTAGGGGTAAACTTAACAACTAAAAAACTTTCGGCATTTTGTATAAGTGCTTTTATGGCTGGTGTTGGTGGTGGCCTTTGGGCTCATATGATAAATGTAATATCAGGAAAGTTTTTCTATATAGAGTATAGTTTTAAGATAGTTGAGACTTCGATTATAGGAGGGATGTATTCTATAAGTGGCTCAGTTATTGGATCGATTTTAATGACCTATATTCCTGAACTTTTGGCACCACTTGAAAATGGTTTAAAAATATTTGGGACTAGATTACCTGAACTTTATGGGATATCTAATATTATATTAGCAGTACTTTTAATAATTATAATAATATTTAGGAGACAAGGAATAATGGGCTATAGTGAAATAATTACTGAGAGTATATTTTCAATAGATACTTATAAAAGTGTGTTTCAAAAACAAGAGTATTATAAACTTTTAAAGATTGTGGGATATAAAATTAAAAGAATAGGTAGTATTCCGGGATACATTAGTAACCGGATTTTAAATAGAGATAACAAAGAAGGAAAATAGAAAAAGGAGGAAAAGAGATGAAAAATAGGTTTGGTGGTAAAATTGTTTCATTTTTATTGGTATTAGTATTAGTAGTTGCAATGACAGGTTGTGGTGGAAGTGATGAGGCATCGGATACAATTAATGTTGGTGCAATATTTAACCTTACAGGTGGTCAAGCATCGATTGATGAGCCATCATATAATGGTTTTAAACTAGCTGCTGATGAAATCAATGCCAATGGTGGTATTAATGGGAAAATGATAAATGTAGTTTCCTATGATGGTAAGACTGAACAAACTACTGTTGCCAGTAATGTTAAAAAAATGATTGATGTTGATAAATGTGTAGTTATAGCAGGTTTGTCTGACTCAAATTATGCACTTGCAGCAGGAGCTGTTGCACAAGAAAAAATGGTTCCATTTATCACATCTGGAGCAACTCTCCCAACATTACCAGAACAAGTTGGGGACTATGCATTTCTTGCACCATTTGGAGATGATGTTCAGGCATATGCTGCAGCTGAATATGCAATCGATGAATTAGGAGTAACAAAAGCTTATTTGTTGACTGACCAGTCTATGGAATTTACTAAAACTTTAGCAAAATTCTTTGAAGAGAGATTTTTAGAAAAGGGTGGAGAAATAGTATTAAAGGATAACTATATGAATAAGGATCCAGATTTTTCTGCACAAATTGATAGATTTATTGCTAATCAAAATGGAGCGGAAATCCTATTTATATCAGGTGTTCCTGATGATGCAGGTGTTGTAGTTAAGCAATTTAGAGATAAGGGAGTAACATTACCTGTAATAAGCGGTGATGGATTTGATACTCCACTTCTTATCGAAGTTGCTGGAGCAGATGCTGATGATACTTATGTAGCAACACATACATCACTAGATAATACTTCAGAAAAAGTACAGAATTTCGTAAAAGCGTATGAAGAAGCATATGGCAATGCACCAGAAAATGCTTTTGCAGCTCTTGGTTATGATGCAATGCTTCTTATAGCTGATTCTTTATCTAGGACTACAGATGTAACTAATCCAACAGAAATAAGAGATGCTATTGGTCAAACATCTGGTCTTGAAGTAGTTACAGGAACTATCACTTATGAAGAAGGAAGCCGTGTTCCTAATAAGTCAGTAACTATTAACAAAGTTGAGGGCGGGAAATTTGTATTTCAACAAGAAGTAAATATGAGTAAATAATTTAATATCTATAATTAGAAGGGAGAGGATTTATTTATGGCAAATCATGAGCTTTTAAAACTAACAGCGAATCAAGTAAAGAATGCCAACTATGATAAGGCGATTCTTGCAATAGGTTCTTGCGAAGCACATGGAAAACACTTGGCAGAGGGAACAGATACGCTAGTATCTTATATGCTTTCTTGTAAAATAGCAGATAGAGTAGAAGGTTTATTAGTATTACCGCCTATTACTGTTGGTTATAGTGGGCATTATGATACATTTCCATTTACTATAACATTAGGTTACGATACTATAACACAAGTAATTTATGATATTATTGAGTCTGTGCTTAGAAATGGAGTAAATAAAATATTTTTAATGAATGGACACGATGGTAATATTGCTCCGATTGAAATAGCATCAAGAAAAATCAAGGAGAAGTATCCAGATGCTAGAATTGCATCACTTCCTGCTTGGTGGGTTACTGCTGGTGAAATTTTACCTCCAGATACATTTGAAGTGTGGAATGGAATGGGACATGCTGGAGAGGGAGAATCTTCCATTGCATATCATCTTTACCCACAATGGTGTGAAAAAGATCTTGCGGAATGTGTAATACCAGATAGACTTCCTAAAAAGGTTGAGATTAAATGGGACTTTGCTGAGATAACAAATACCGCTCAAACTGGAGATGCAACTAAAGCAACTGCAGAAAAGGGAGAAAAAATGACAAAAGCTTTGGTCGATTGTTTAGTTGAGGAAATACAAGAGCTAGATAAAATTGGCTGGGATTATACATCAACAAAATCTGAAACAAAACTTAAATAGTGTTAAAAAGGAACCTAATGATAATTTTGATTAGGTTCCTTTTTCATTATATTATTGGGTATTAAGAATAGATAAGGTTAAATAAGGGTAAAAATATAAAAAAAATAAAATTATATAAATAATTAGGACGATAAAACTATACTTATTTATTTGATTAAAGCGTCAAAGGGTGTTATTATATCTATATGTAATTATAAAATTTAAAGATTAAAGGAGGTCTGCATATGATAGTAAAACCAAAGATATTAGAAGTCGGAGATACAATAGGTGTCATTTCACCTGCAAGTCCATCATTTAGGAGTAGTGATGTAACGAGAGGGGTCGAAACTCTAAAGCAGTGGGGATACAAAGTAGAACTATCTAAGAATCTAAATAAGACAAAGGGATTTGTTGCAGGGCCCGATGAAGATAGGGCAAAGGATTTTAATGAAATGTTTGCAAGAAAAGATATTGATGCTGTATTCGTTACTCAAGGTGGTTATGGTTCAGCTCGTATGGTTAAGTATATTGATTTCGAATTGGTTAAAGCTAACCCTAAAATTTTCATTGGATTTAGTGATATAACATTTTTGCATATTGCTATCTATGAGAAAACTGGAATGGTTACATTTCATGGTCCAGGGATGTCAAGATATAATTTGAGTGATTTAAGCGATTATACAAAGGATTATTTGTTTAAAGCGTTGACAAAGCCTGAGCCTATAGGAGAAATTTTACTTGCTGATAATAAAAAATGGGTTAATACAATATATCCAGGAACTTGTGAAGGACAATTAGTAGGTGGAAATTTAAGCTTGTTGTGTTCTACTCTTGGCACTCCGTATGAAATAGAAACTGATGGTAGAATTCTTTTTATAGAAGAGCTTGAAACTGAGCCATGGCTTATAGATCACATGCTTACCCATTTAGCTAATGCAGGAAAATTTAAAAATGTTGCGGGAATAGTAGTTGGGGAATGTGTGGATTGCAAGCCAAGTTCACATAATCCGGGTTATTATGTGGATAACAGTTTAGAAGATTTGTTATTTGAACACCTCGCACCACTAAAAGTACCAGTTATAGATGGATTGCCCATTGGACACACAAGAGATATAGCAACATTACCAATAGGAGTTATGGCTAAATTGGATGCAGATAAGAAGAAATTAATTATTACAGAATCTGCTGTAGTTAATGGTAATAAATAAGGGGGAAACAGAATGAGAAACAAGAAGGTAATTTCAATTTTATTAGCTTTTACCGTAGTATTTACTTTAGGGACAAGTAATGTTTTTGGGAGTCAAAGTGAAGATTTAAATTCAATGAGAATTGGAGTAACGGTTGAAATGGATTCATTAAGTCCTATGATATCGTATAGTCAGATTGGCTATGAGGTATTTAGCTTGATTTATGATTCACTTGTAACTATTGATGAGAATTTAGAACCTGTTCCTAATTTAGCGAAATCATGGGAAATAAGTGAGGATGGAACAGAGTGGACATTTAAGCTAGAAGAAGGTGTAAAATGGCATGACAGAGAACCTTTTACTTCAAATGATGTTAAGTTTACTTATGAATTATTACTTGATAATCCATTAGGTATGTATGCAGGATATCTTGGAGGAATAACAGAAATTACATGTCCTGATGATTACACAGTTGTAATTAAAACAGAAAATCCTAAAGCAAATATGCTCTTGAATTCAGCGCCTATACTTCCAGAGCATATATGGAAGGATGTCCCAGTTGAAGAGCTTGAAACTTGGCCAAATGAAATGCCTATAGGGACAGGACCATTTGGATTTGTGGAGTTTAATGCTGGACAGTTTTTAAAGCTCGCTTCAAATGAGAACTATTTTAAGGGTGAACCTTCAATTGATGAATTGATATTCGTACTCTATGCAAATTCAGATACAATGGCTCAATCTATAAAGATTGGTGAAATTGATGCTGCAACAAACTTTAATACTAGTCAGCTTACTTCTTTAAAAGAGGAAGCGAGTATTGAAGCTATATCCGCGGTATCGCTAGGTTTTACAGAGCTTTCATTTAATGCATGGAAAGATCCAACTTCGAATGCAAATCCTTTGCTAAAGGATTATAATATTAGAAAAGCAATTGAATACACAATTAATAAGCAACAAATATTAGATCTTGTATACGATGGCCAAGGATCTGTAGGTACAACACTTGTGCCGCCAGAAGGATTTTATCATTATGATCCAACAGGAGATGAATTAAGAAGCTATGATATAGAAAAAGCGAAACAATTATTAGAAACATCAGGATATACTGATTTAAACGGGGATGGTATTAGAGAGGATAAAGATGGAAATCCGCTTGAATTTACCTTTACGCTAAGAGCAGATAACTCAGAAGAAGTTAAGGCAGGACAGATGATTTCTGGTTCTGCTGCTGATGCAGGGATTAAATTAAATATTGAAACTGTTGATGATGGAGTTTTAATAGATAAAATATATTCAGGTGATTTTGATATGTTTATTTGGGGTTGGGGTGCAGATTTAGATCCAACTACAATACTCAATGTAATGACAACTGATCAGATAGGGTCAATGAGTGATTCTAATTATTCAAATACAGATTATGATGATTTATTTATAAAGCAACAAACTTTAATGGATCCTGATGAAAGACAACAGGCAGTATGGGAAATGCAACAGATATTATATGAGGAAGCTCCATATATAATTCTTTTTTATGACAACAGCTTACAAGCTGTAAATACTGAAAAATGGACAGGTTGGAAGCGAATTCCTGAAACTGGAGGTTTTTTCTTTAACTTAACAAATTATAATTATCTAAATGTAAAACCAGTTGCACAAACAACAACAACTACTGATAACACACAAAATACAACAACAGAAGACACTGGTGGATCTAGCAATACAATGCTATATGTATTAGGAGGTATTGTTATTGTTGCAGGAATCTTTGTAGTTATGCGAAAGAAGAAAAATTAAAAATAATAGCTATATGTTGGAATATAAGAAGGGGTTAATCCCCTTCTATATTCCTTAATTTATTCTGAATGTGAGGTGAAAGCTATTGAATAAGCAGTATCTTCTAAAAAAACTATTTCAAGCTGGATTAACGATTATATTCGTACTTATTTTTAATTATTTTTTATTTAGAGTAATGCCAGGAAATCCACTTTCAATGATAATGAGAAATCCAAAAGCATCTCCGGAAGCTATAGCTAGAACTAAGGAATTGTTTGGATTAGGGCAGCCTTGGTATATCCAATTCTTAATTTATATACAAAACCTATTTAAAGGAGACCTTGGTTTGTCGTTTCTTTATAAAAAACCAGTGGTAGAAGTTATACTTCAAAGGATAATGCCAACTCTTATAATGGTTGGGATAGCTGAAATTATCGCTATTTTTGTAGGAATGCTACTTGGAGTTATCTCTGCTTGGAAAAGAGGAACAAAAATAGATGTCTTTGCATTGGGATTTTCTTTAGTAACATATTCAATGCCTACTTTTTGGCTTGGAATAATTCTTATATCGATATTTAGCATAGGATTAAGGATATTTCCCACTTCAGGAATGTTTACACCAGGTCAAACATTCTCAAGTACTTTTGCAATGATAAAAGATGGGGCTATGCATCTTGTTTTACCCGTCACTGCATTGAGCCTTGTGCTTATAGGTGAGTTTACACTTACTATGAGAAATACTCTGTTGGATGTGTTTACCGAGGATTATATGACAACGGTTAAAGCAAAAGGTTTTGGAGATAATTATATAATTAGAAAACATGCACTACCGAATGCAATGCTTCCAATGATAACAATTATAGCTATAAATCTGGGCCTGATAATTGGAGGTACTATTCAAATTGAAACAATATTTTCATGGCCAGGTATTGGTAGACTGATGTATGAAGCTTTAAAAAACAGAGACTATCCACTTTTACAGGGAATATTTTTATTAATTACAGTTAGTGTAATTCTAGCTAACTTTATTGCAGATATTACCTATAGTTATCTGGATCCTAGAGTAAAGAATTGAGGTGGGCATATGAGTTCAATTAAAAGAGAAATGAGAAAAAAAAATCTGACTGAATTTTTTGTTAATTTCAGGAAAAATAAAATGGGGATTATTGGTGCTGGAATACTAATATTTTTTATTTTAGCTTCTTTTTTAGGATCTATGATTTTTCCATATGACCCGATGAATTTTGGAGAAGTAGGAAGTTCACTTCAACCGCCAAGTATAGAGCATATTCTAGGAACTGATGATTTAGGAAGAGATGTTTTTAAAAACTTACTAGCAGGAGGACGAATATCGCTTATTGTAGGTGTTCTTGCTACCATTATTTCGATGTTTTTAGGGACAATAATCGGCATAACTGCAGGATATATGGGAAAGAAAACTGATATTATATTGATGAGATTTACGGATTTCTTTTTAGTAATTCCATGGCTTCCGCTGGTTTTAGTTTTAGCTGCAATACTTGGGAGTAGTATTTGGAATATTATATTTGTTATAGGTATAACTAGTTGGGCGGGTACTGCTAGAGTTGTTAGAGCTCAGACTTTATCAATAAAAGAAAGACCCTTTATTGAGAGGATAAGAGCTATTGGTGCTGATGATAAGGCAATTATGATTAGACATATACTTCCTAATGTATTTCCATTGGTTTTTGCAAATACTATATTAGTATCAGCTGTTGCAATCATATCTGAAACAACACTTAGTTTTCTTGGGCTTGGAGACGTTACAAGGCCAAGTTGGGGCATGATGTTAAATTCTGCATTTGAATCTGGAGCTGCAAGTTCAGGTGCTTATTGGTATTTTTTACCTCCGGGAATATGTGTAGTTTTAGTCGTACTTTCATTTACTTTTTTAGGATATGCATTTGATGAAATCTTAAATCCTAAATTAAGGAGAAGATAATATGGAGTTACTTAGAATAAACAACTTAAAAACATATTTTGAAATATCTTCAGGAATTGTTAAAGCTGTTGATGGGATAAGCTTTACTTTAAATTATGGAGAATCTTTGGGATTAGTTGGCGAATCAGGCTGTGGGAAAACAACCACTGCTCTATCTATATGCAAACTTCTTCCAAAAGAAGGATTTATAAAAGACGGAGAAATCTTATTTGAGGGCAGAGATATTGTTAAGCTTAGTGATTCAGAAATTAGAAAATTGCGATGGAATGAGATATCTATGATTTTTCAAGGTGCAATGAATGCATTGAATCCTGTAATAAAAGTTGGAGATCAAATTTCAGAGGCAATTGTTTTTCATAAAAATGTATCACAAAAAGAAGCTACAAAGAGAACAAGAGAATTATTTGAATTAGTAGAACTTGAGCCAGATAGAATATCAAATTATCCGCATGAATTTAGTGGAGGAATGAAGCAAAGAGCTATGATTGCAATGGCACTTGCTTGTGATCCGAAGATAGTAATAGGAGATGAGCCAACTACTGCATTAGATGTAATGGTACAAGCACAGATTTTAAATCTTTTAGATAAACTTCGTAAAGAGTTAAATATGGCTATGATTATTATAACGCATGATTTATCAATATTAGGTGAGACTTGTGATAATATTGCCGTTATGTATGCTGGTAAGATTATGGAGATTGGAAGTGTAGAGGATATATATAATAATAATATGCATCCATATACTCACAAGTTACTATCAGCATTTCCAAATATTCATAAGGAAAAGAAAATCCCTGAACCTATTGAAGGCACTCCTCCAGATTTAATAAATCCACCATCTGGCTGTGTTTTCCATCCAAGATGTCCTTATGCTAAAGAAATATGCAAGAATGAAGAACCTAAAACATATGAAATAGGAGAAAATCACAAATACGCCTGTCATTTTGGAGGTGTTTTTAATGAGTAATGAAAAAGTTGTGGATATTCATGGATTAAAAGTACAATTTGAGATAAAAGAGTCTTTTCTAAAAGAAATATTTTCGAATGAGAAAAAAATTGTCAAGGCTGTTGATGGAGTTGATTTATATATTAATAAAGGAGAAATATTATCGCTTGTAGGAGAAAGTGGAAGTGGTAAAACAACATTAGGAAAAGCTATTTTAGATTTGGCTCCCGTAGCAGAAGGAGAAATTCTTTTTAAAGGAGAAAAGATTGATTTAAATGATAAGAAAGCAGTTAAGAAATTTCGTTTAAAAGCTCAAATGATATTTCAAGACCCATATCAATCTCTAGACCCAAAGAGTTTAGTAATAGATGCTGTAGCAGAGCCATTAGAAGTAAATAATTTGGTTAAAACATCAGAAGAAAGAACCGAAAGAGTAATCAAGGCATTGGAAGATGCAGGCCTTTCACCCGGAGAGAGCTATTTATACAGATTTCCATTTGAATTAAGTGGAGGTCAAAGACAGAGAGTTGCAATAGCAGGGGCACTTATATTGAATCCAGATTTCATAGTAGCAGATGAGCCTGTGTCTATGCTAGATGTTTCTGTTAGAACAGGAATTCTAAAGTTACTTCTTGGTTTAAAGGAAACACGAGACTTAGCTTTTTTGTTTATCACTCATGATTTATCTTTAGCATGGTTGATTTCAGATAGAATAGCTATTATGTATTTAGGTAAAATTGTTGAAATTGGTGAATCAGATAGGATAATAAAAAAAGCCTTGCACCCATATACTAAAGCATTACTCAGCATAATGCCAATACCAGAAGTTCATAAAAATAGAAAGAGAAATGTTTTGAAAGGCGAGATTCCAGATCCTACGGATATTCCAAAAGGTTGCAGATTTAACAACCGATGTGAATTTGCATTTGAAAAATGCACGCAGATTGAGCCACAATTACTAGAAATAGAAGAAGGACATTTTGTAGCATGTCATCTTTATAATAAAGATGAATCTAATAATAGTAATGGAGAAAAAATATGAAAAATGAATTTTTGAAGCTATTAAGAGAAAAAGAAAATGAGATAATTCAAAACTCAATAGAATTGATAAATATCCCAAGCATAACAGTCAATCGAAAAGAATGTGAAAGAGCGTTAAGATTTGTAATAGAGAATATGAAGTCGGAAGGCTTACAAACCTACTATACAAAGGACATGGATTGCGGGGTTGTAGAATTAGGAGAAGGTGAAGAAACTCTGGGTATCTTGACTCATGTTGATGTTGTAGATATTGGAGACCTAGAAAAGTGGAATACAAAGCCTTTTGATGCGCAGAAAAAAGACGGTTTTATTATCGGGAGAGGTGCAGTTGATGATAAATGTCCAACTGTTATCATTATGACTATTTTAAATGTACTAAATTCCCTAAATCTTAAGTATAAGAGGAAAGTACAATTTATTGTAGGGACAAGTGAGGAAGAGGAATGGACTGATATTAAAAGCTATAAAAATGAATTTACTCCACCAAATTTTGGATTTACACCTGATGGAGAATTTCCAGTTTATAATATTGAAAGCGGTTATGCTGATGTAATACTCGAGTTTGTTGTTGATACCGATACAAATTTTGGTATTGTTAAAGTAATGGAATCTGGGAATTCAAGTAATACAATCCCTTCAGCGGGCACTTTACAAATAATAAAAAAAGGTCAGGATTTCCATTTTGATTTTAAAGGCAAATCATCTCACAGTTCACTACCTGAAAATGGAAACAATGCACTTATTAAGATGTGTAAGTGGCTAGTAGAAAATTCAGAAATGGATACTAGTTTAAAGAATGCTATTGATTTAATACTTTTAATGGATAATTGTTATTATGGCGATACTTTGGGTTTTGATAATTTAGATCTCTACATTAATGAGGACTATATAGGTAAAAATATTGTAAATCCTACAATATTAAAACTTGAGGGAAATAAGCTTACACTAAATATAAATATTAGACAAAGATTTGGAGTAACAAAAGACGATATAAACAAAGTATTTAAAAAATTATCAGATGAATATGAATTTGATTATCGGTTTACTGGTGGATTTTTGGATCCTTTATATGTAAATAGCAATAATCCAGTATTTGAAAAGATGAATACTGTATATGAAGAAGTGACAAAGAATAAAGGAGGCTTTCAATTAACGAGAGGCACTTCTTATGCAAAAGCACTACCTAATTCAGTTTGCTGGGGGCCTTTACTCGAAGGCGAAGAGGATACTTGTCATCAGGAAAATGAGAAGATGAGTGTTGAAAGTATTATAAAATGTGTGGAGATATATGGAAGCTTTATATATGATATGTTAGTGGAATAAATTAAAAATCTCCTCAAATTTTGAGGAGATTTTTGTTCGTTTAATAAACTAATTCATCAGATTTTGCTTCTTTGTATTTACCTTCTTTTGCAATTTTTTCAATTATTTCTACTACCCTGTAAACATCCTCAAATCCAACGTAAAATGCTACGGGTGCTAGTCTAATAACATTAGGATCACGAAAATCAGGAATAACACCTTCTTTTCTCATAGCGATACTTATTTGGTAGGCATCATCATGTTCAAGTGCAATGTGACCACCTCTATTTTTATGTTCTAAAGGTGATCCAACTGTAAATCCTAATGATAGAAGTTTTTCTTCTATAAGTTTCACTAAAAAATCAGTTAACAAGAGAGATTTTTCTCTAAGTTTATCCATCCCAGCTTCTAAAAACATATCCAAAGAGCCTTCTAAAGGAGCCATTGCTAGCATACTGTGAGTTCCTTGTAGAAATGCTCTTGCATCTTCTGCTCCGCAAAAATTATGAGACATTACAAACTGCTTTTCTGGTGTGCAACCAAACCAACCTTTTAGACCTACAGATTTTCCAAAGTGTCTTCTATTTACATACAAGCCAGCTGTAGAACCAGGGCCACCGTTTAAGTATTTGTAAGTACACCAAACTGCAAAATCAGGTTCAGATTTAGAAAAGTCATATGGTATAGCACCTATTCCATGTGCCAAATCCCACCCTATAATAACACCCCTCTTATGAGCTGCAGCTGTTATTGTATCCATATCTAATACCTGTGCACTTCTATAAAGTACAGATGGTAAAAGTGCAATAGCTACATCATCATCCATAGCATCTATAATATCCTGTTCATCTAAAAATTTTCCATCATGACTTTTAATAACTTTAAGAGAGTCTTCCAGATTTTGTCCTTTAAGTTCTAAGATGCTTTTAACAGCATAAATATCGCTAGGAAAATTCAACTCATCAACTAAAATTTTGTATTTGGTTTTAGTAGGGTGATAAAATGTAGCTAAAAGTTGATGCAAATTAGAGGTAATACTTCCCATTGCAACTACTTCTTCAGGTCTTGCATTGATAAGCTTGCTCATTTTTTCGCCTAAAAATTGGGGGTAGTTATAGAATTTGCCACCTCTACTTCCCCAAATTTTAATACCTTCATTACTCCACTCATTAAGTACATCAATTAAAGAATCTTTAGCATCAACAGAACACAAACCTAATGAGTTTCCATCCATATAATAAATGTTTTCTTGTACGCTAAATTTAGACTTGTAATCTTTAAGTGGGTCTTTTTGGTCCATTTCTTTTGCATAATCTAAACTAGACATTTTAATAGCCTCCTTTTTAGTTATAACTTGTAATTTACATTTTATCATTAACTAGGATTAAATAAAGCGATTTAGCATGATTTGCTAGATAGGTTGAATAAATAATTTGATTGAAAAAACCCAAGTAAGGTATAAAATAGTCATAAGTTTATATTAGAAAACTTAAATGGGAGATGAGATTATGGAGTTTAAGGTTGAAGGTGAATATCCAGTATTAAAGTGTATAATGAAAAAAGGTGAAACTATTAAAACAAGTGCAGGTGCAATGTCTTGGATGGACGGTGAAGGATTTGATGTTGAGGTAACAACTGGAGGTTTAATGAAAGGACTTGGAAGGATGTTTTCAGGGGAAAGTCTATTTTTCAGTTATTATACTGCCAAATATGACAATCAAGAAATTGCTTTTGCATCATCTTTACCAGGTAAAATAGTAAATATAAGCATGAATGGAAAATCAATGATAGGTCAGAAATCAGCATTTTTAGCGTCAGAAAAATCAGTAGAGTTTGATACTGTATTTACAAAGAAGTTAACAGCTGGAATGTTTGGTGGAGAAGGATTTATACTACAAAAATTTTCTGGTACAGGGGAACTTTTTCTTGAAGCGGATGGTTCGCTTTTTGAATACGACTTAAAAAATGGGGAGAGCCTACTAGTTGATCAAGGTCATGTATTTTTATTCGAGGAATCTGTTAGATATGAAATTGAAACTGTAAAAGGTATGAAAAATGTTTTGTTTGGAGGAGAAGGATTGTTTTTAGTTAGACTTATAGGTCCTGGCAAAGTTACACTTCAATCCATGCCAATTGCAAGTTTAGCGGCAAGAATAATTCCGTTTGTGCCACAAAAGAGTTCATAATAAATAGGTAGTGAATATAGTGCTTATTATTCACTACCTTCATTATTTACAATAAAGAGTTAAAAAGCATTGTTTTATCATTAAATTATTGAGCTATGATTTTGTAAATTAAAGTATATATAAAAAACTAGGAGATTAGTGTAAATGAAAGTTAATAAAAAATGTATTATGGGATTATTAATTGTTATTGTTTCTTATTTTGTTATTGTACATAATCTAATACAATATGAAGCACATAATTATCCAGATTCATCAGCAGACTATTTAATAGTACTGGGTGCTAGACTATATGGAGATATTCCTTCACCCTCATTGAGAGACAGGCTTGATATTGCTATAGACAACTTAAAGCAATATCCAAATACAAAAGTCATCGTTTCTGGAGGGCAGGGAGATGATGAATGGATATCTGAAGCAGCAGCTATGAAAAAATATTTGATAGAAAAAGAGATTGAAAGTGGTCGAATAATAGTTGAAAGTGAATCTACAAATACTCTGGAAAATATAAGATTTAGCTTAGAGAAAATTAAGGAACAGGAATCAAATAATGATTTTAGTATAATTGTAGTTACGAATAAATACCATATTTTCAGGGCTAAGTTTCTAGCTAAAAGAGTAGGTCTAAGAGTAAGAGGATTGCCAGCAGAAATACCACCAACAGTTGTTATTCCATCTTATTTTAGGGAATATTTCGCAGTTTTAAAGTCAGCAATTTTTGATTGGTGATAATTTGTAGTGCAAGTAGCGCTAGATTATATAAAATTTGAATCAATCAAGTAAATAATATAGATATGGGGCAATTTATAGTTAAATATAATTTTAAAATAAAAAAGTGGAGATTTTCTCCGCTTTTTTATTTTAAACATATGTTTTTAAAAGGCTAAAAATGGCTAGATTTAAACGATTTGAGGGGTACATAGATTGATATAAATATATCTATTGATAATTATTATCATTGCCCGTTTAACTCGTTAAATCGACGGGTATCTATTCATTAAGCAAGCAATAATATTTCATATAAAAGGCAAATTCACTGAAAGGTGATGGCGCAAAGCTAGGTGTCTAAAGCAAATGCAAGGATCGACCAGCTGCTATGATAGGAAATTTTTCATAGCGGTTTTTTATTTAGAATTTTAGTATAAAGCGTTAATGATATAATACTTAAAATTCTAAAGGTTATCTAATGAAGTATCAAAATTAGGAGGGAATCAAATGAAGTAAATTACTATAATCTAATTATTACATGGTAATTATATTAAAGAATAATTTTATTTATTAATGTAGTTTACGAGAGCAAGGGAATATTAGAAAACGAGGTGAATCAAATGAAAACGAATAAAAGAAGTAGTAGATTATTAGTAAGTATATTTTTAGCATTAACGTTGATTTTGGGAACAATTCCAACATTAGGTGTTATGGTGGTAGATAATCCAGAAACAGGTGATAATCCTATCAATTATGGATCAGTTGGTAGCCTTGACAATGAAGGAGACGTAAAGATTGAGAAGAGAGCAGAAAAAATTGGAGAAAATAAGTTTGAGGTTAAATTAACCATTGAAGGAAAAGGAAAAGAAGAGCCAGAAACTACAGATATTGTATTAGTATTAGATGAATCTGGTAGCATGGAAGGTTCAAAATTAACTGATGTGAAATCCACAGCTAAGGATTTTGTTAGTGGAATATTAGCATTAAATTCACTTAATAAGGTGGGACTTGTTTCTTTTTCAGGTTATGCTAATATAGATAAAGCTTTGTCAAATGATGAGCCTAGCTTAGAAAGTAAAATAAATGCTTTAAGTGCCGGTGGAGGAACTAATATTCAAGATGCTCTTAGAAAAGCGGATAGTGCAATCTCTGGTAGCAATGCTGATAATCAGTATATAGTTTTACTAAGTGATGGCGCACCAACTTATAGCTATAAAGGTACTTCAGCAACATCATCAGGTGCCATTGTACTTGGAGAAGATTTTGAATTAATTACTTTTGGAAGTAGGATTGGTGATGGATCTGATTATTTATTGGATAATCCATACAATGTTGATGGCTTTACAGTAGAAAATCATGGAGTTGCTACTGTATCTGAGGCTTTAAATATAAACACTACAATTTATACTATTGGATTTGGGCTAAGTAGTGGAGCTGATGACATAAGCTCATCTGATGCAGAAAGAGTTTTAAAAGAAATAGCAAAATCCTCTAGTAGATATTTCCCAGCTGGCAATGCTGATGATTTAATCAATATATTCACAAGTATTACAACATCAACATTTGCTCCAATAGTTGGAGGAATAGTGACAGATCCAATAGGTCCAATGTTTACTTTTGTACCAGGAAGCATTGACGTTGTATCTTCACATGGAAGTGCTAGTTACGATTCAGGTGACGATGAGATAGTTTGGAATGTTGGCAATGTAGAAGAAGGCGATGTTGCAATAATGACATACGAGCTAACGCTTAATGTAGATGATCCTGCATTTGTTGATAATATGTACTATGATATGAATGGAGAAACAATATTAGAGTATACTGATGTAGATGGGGAAGATGCATCTATTGAATTTCTAGTTCCAGAAGGCAAGGGTAAAAGACCAGATGAAGAACCTTGGATGGGAACTATTGAAGTTAGAAAGAGTTTTGCTGGAGAATATGGAGACATTGAAGGAATAAGTTTTACTTTAGTTGGTCCAGATGAATATAGCGAAACACAAGTAACAAATAGTGATGGAGTAGTAATATTTGAAGGTTTGTTTGAAGGAGAATATACTTTAACAGAATTGACACCAAGTGGTTTTGTTAGTAGCATAGAAAGTGGAATGACAATTAATTTGCCAGAAGATGCTGATGAACAAGATTATATGTTAATAGAAGTTGTTAATAGAATGAAAGAAGACCCAGAACCAGAAAATCCAGATGTAACTATTATTAAAGAAATTTCAGGAAGTGGTGAATTTATATACAGTGGTTTTGTATTTGAACTTATAGGACAAAACGATATAAATTATGGGCCATTAACTACTGATTCAGAAGGGAAAGTAGTATTCCCAGAAGTAGAACCTGGAATTTATGAGATAAGAGAAATATTGACTCCTCAACAGGAAGAATTTTTTATCCCTGAGGATGATAAGGATATAATGGTTAAGATTAATTCAGATAATATATTCACTTTTACAAATACACTAAAAGTGAAACCTGAAGATCCAGATGTAACAATACAAAAAGAAATTAGTGGTGAAGGAAGCTTCTCACTTGAAGGTTTTGCATTTGAACTTTGGGATGACGGATATAAAGTTTATGGACCTGAAGTTACTAATTCTGAAGGAAAGGCGATTTTTGAATCAGTGAAACCAGGAACTTATGGATTAGTTGAAGTTTTAACTACAGATCAAGCGGAAATATTTATTCCAGAATTTGAGAAGAGTATAACTGTTAAAATTGATTCAGATAACCAATTCACATTTATTAATACAGTTGAAACAGAGGAATGGAATGGGTTAATAAGAGTTATCAAATTTGTTAATGATAGCAGGAATAGCAATCCAAGTCTTTCTGGATTTGAGTTTATATTACGAAAAGAATCAAGTGGTGAAGAAACACTAATTGAAACAAAGACAACTGATTCTAGTGGTATACTAAACTTTGCAAATTTAGAAGAAGGCGAATATAAGCTATATGAATCAGATAGAGGAAACTTTTCTGAAGGAATAAGCAGTGCAGGATTAGCAATTTCATTAAATCAAGAAACTTCAGAAGATGGTATATTTGAAGTAAAAGTAACAAATACTAGAAGATATTCTAGAGATGATGACGATGAAGATGAACCTGAGGATGAAGAAGAGCCTGAGGAAGAGCCAGAAGTTATAATCGTTCCCGAACCAACTCCTGAGGTGCCACCAGTAATAGTAGCACCTGAACCAGTTGTAGAAGCTATTGAAGAAATAGTAGAAGAAGTACCACAAGCAACACTACCAAAAACTGGTTCAATAGATCCAATGTTATTTAGTGGAATAGGAGCAGCCTTAGTAGGATTAGGATTATTTCTTAATAAGAAAAAAGAAGATTAAGAAAAGAAGATTATAGAAAATAGGATTATAAAATTCAGAGATAGTGCTTAGTTTATTGACTAAGCACTATTTTTTTAAATTTTTATAATAATTGGTTTAATGATTTAAAGCGTGGGTATATTTTTAGTGAGAATACTTTCATATAAAAGGCAAACTTTTCGAAAGACAAGGGCGCAAAGCCAGGAATCTAAAGCTTATGCTAAGAACGACCGGCTGCTATGAACAAAGTTACATTTGTTATGGCAGCTTTTTTATTTGAATTAATTTTAAAGAGGGTGGAGCCTATGATGAAATCTAGCATTAGTTTAATAACATAAGATTATCTAAACCTTATAATTTTAGGAAGGAGTGAAAATTATGAGAGCACATAATAAACAAGCAAGGTTTTTACTTACATTAATAGTTGCTACAACTATGATTTTGGCTACATTTTCAAGCTTTGGTTTGGCAACAGAGGGATTGGGTACTGGGCAGCAGGAAGTTGAGAAAATAATTTCAAGTGATTTGGAAGGTATAAGTAATACTTCTCCAACTGCAATAGAAGTGGAAGGTAAATGCTGTCCTAAACCTAAAGAAGGAAGTATAACAGTCTATAAAAGAATTAAGCGATGGGACAAAAAGAACAGTATTGATGCAAACTTAAATGGAGAAGAATTTAAAATAAACTTAACTGGTCCTAATGGTTATAATGAAATCTTAGTTATTAATAAAAATGGAAATGGAGATCATGTGACATTTAACAATTTAGTACCAGGTCAGTATAAAATTACAGAAAAAAAATTGGATGAAGACAAATATAGTGGATATTATATTGCACAATCAGGGAATCATGGTGTAGACATAGGTAGCGAAGTAGTAATACCAAAAGATAATCCAAAAAATGTTAATAGATGGTTAATAAATGTAGAGAAAAAACCAGCACCAGAACCTAAATTATGTGATATTACAGTTCAAAAAGTTATTGAATGCGAAACAGACGATATGTCTTTAGCCGGATTTGAATTCTATTTAGAGGGAGATATAAGAAGCGAATCAACAAAAACAAATTCAGAAGGGCAAGCAGTTTTTAGAAACATGCCACAAGGCACATATGAAGTAATAGAAGTTTTAACTGACGATCAAGCAGCGATATTTACACCTCAAGAAAATGTAACAATAACTTGTGATTGTGAAATTCCAAAAGTATCAATACTTTGTTGTCCAAACCCACCACCATCTGAAAATTGTACCGCTGAAGTTACATTCACAAATACAGTTACACCTGAACCGGAAAGATATTCTATTGAAATTGATAAGCAAATAGAATATTTTATTCAACCAATAGATAAAACTAGAGTCATGCATTTACCATTTATATTCGAATTAAGCGGAGGAAATCTTACTGAGCCTGTTCAAGCTACTCGAATAGGTTTAAAATATACTTTTGATAATTTATTAGCAGGAACTTACACTTTAAAGGAATTGGATCATAATGGTTATACATCTAGTTTACCAGTAGGAGGTTTAGAAATTATACTTCCTAATGAAGAACCAGGGATGGATGGAAACACATTCTATATTACTGTTATAAATAAATTTAGACCAGAGCCTGATAAGTGTGAAGTAATAATTCAAAAAGTGATAGAAGGAGATTACTCATTAGAAGGATTTGAATTTGAATTATGGATGGATGGAGTTAAAAAATATGAAGCAGAGACAACAAACTCAGATGGGAAAGCTACTTTCAATAATGTCCTTCCAGGAACTTATGATGTAGTAGAAAATTTTACACCACAACAAGCAATGATGTTTATACCTCAAGAAAATGTGACAGTGACTTGTGATTGTGAAGTACCAACAGTATCAATAAATTGTTGCCCACAACCACCATCATCTGAAAATTGTACTAAGACAGTTACTTTTATAAACACAATTACACCAGTGCCAACAGATGGTAAAATAAAAGTAGAAAAAAGAGTTAGAGAAAACGGAGAGTTAGTTGCACCAGAGGATTGGGAAGATGAGTTTTATTTTACTATGACTGGTCCAAATGGTTTCAGAAAAGAATTTAGATTCCGTTCTGATTTTACAATGAGAACATTTTCTAAGCTAGAGTATGGAACATATACTGTAACTGAAATAACTGTTGATGGGTATATAGTTGATGGAAATCCTAAGACAGTTACAGTTGATGCTGATAATAAATATAAACAAATTATTTTTAGGAACACAATAATAACTGAAGAGGAAGAATATGAAGATGTTATAATACAAAAAATAATTGAAGGTGACGAAGAATTTTCATTTGAAGATGAGAGTTTCGAATTTTGGCTAAAAAATGAAGGACAAGAATATGGTCCTATTAGTACAGATGAACACGGTGTAGCATATTTTGAAAATGTTTTGCTTGGAGAATATGAGGTAATAGAAGTGCTTACAATGCAACAAGCAAATAAATTTTCGCCAGAGGAAGATGTATCCATAACAGTCAGTAGATGTGAATTTATTCCAAGTGCAATTGAAATGGCAGCACGACAAGTCGTAGAACTTCCATACATTTGCAATCGTTTTGAATTTACAAATAGAGTAGTAGATGAAGATACTGGGATATTAAGAATTATTAAAAAAGTAAGTGACAGAAGAAACAGTTCACCAAGTCTATCGGGATTTGAGTTTAAATTATATAGAATGGTAGAAGGTGAAGAAGTTGAGGAAATGATAAAAACTACAACTTCAAGTGGTGTTATTGAATTTAGTGGCTTGGTAGAAGGCGAATATAAATTGTATGAGACAAATAGAAGCAACTTTACTGAAGGTATAGGTAGAGAGGGTAAAGAATTAACGCTAAATCAATATACAGCACCAAATCATTTATATGAATTAGAAGTAACAAACATAAGAAATTACACTAGGAATGGTGATGACGATGAAGACGATGAAGACGAGCCTGAAGAAGAGGACGAACCAAGTATAGTCTTTATTCCATCAATAATCCCAGAGTCAACACCTGTAATAGTTGTTGAACCTCAATCAGTCGTAGCAGCTGTAGAAGAAATAGTAGAAGAAGTACCACAAGCACAAGCATTACCAAAAACTGGTGGAACAGATCCAATGTTATTTAGTGGATTAGGAGCCGCTTTAGTAGGATTAGGATTGTTTATTAGAAAGAAAAAAGAAGATTAAGGTAAGCCGACTAGTTTAAAAATAAATAATGAAATAGTTAAGAAGTGTTGAGATTATAGGCTTGACACTTCTTTTCTATTTTGTTAAAATTAATTTATATAAATTGTGTTTAAATAATTTACAAAGGGTATATTATAGGAAAGTATATAAAATCATATAAAGGCAAACTCTTCGAAAGGTGAGGGCGCAAAGCTAGGTGTCTAAGACGAAAGTTATGACCGGCCAGCTGCTATGAATAAAATTTTATTTTATCATGGCAGTTTTTTTGTTTAAAATTTTGGCTTAATTGGGGAGTGGATTATGGGACAAATAGGGATTAGCAAGAAAAATGTAATTATTACATTCATAATTTTTATAATACTTACATTAGTTTTTCCGTTTCTATCAGAAGCAATTGGGGACGAAGAAATATTAAAACTGGACAGTCCTTTAGAAACTGATGATTGGTATGCTAAGGTTCGAGTAGCTAAAACTGTAAAGGATATCCAGAACAGTGAACCAAAACTTGAGGGATTTGAATTCTCATTATATAGTTTGTCAGATAAAGAAGAAACTTTTTTAGAAAGTAAAATGACAAATATAGAAGGAATTCTTGAATTTGATAAATTAAGTGAAGGGGACTATAGGCTTTATGAAACGAAGCTAGACAATTATACTAGCGATATTGGAGATCAAGGAATTAAGCTATCTATAGATAGAGAAGAAAACTCAGATGGTATGGTAATAATTGATGTATTAAATACCAAATTATATCAAGAGGAAATCTTGAATGAAGATTTAGATGAAATCATGGGAGATGAAGTTGAGATAGAAGATGAGGATGAATGGGAGATAGTTATAATAGATGAACCTTTACCTGTTGCGGTTCCGGATTTTCCACAGACAGAATCGGTGGTGCCTTTAATAGAGATATTACCAATTGCGGTGTTACCAAGAACAGGTGAGTTAAATTCTATAGCACAGAGTGGTATTGGAGTTATAATGGTTTGCCTAGGTGTATATATTAATAGAAAAAAAGATGAATAAATTTCAAATTAGTATTATTCTTAAAAGTGTTGATTCATCAACTTATCATTGATGTTTATATATAAAAATAGAATCAGAGACAGTAGTAAAATTATTTATTTTGTATAAATTGATATGAACATATAAAGGCAAACTTAGTGAAAACTAAGGACGCAAAGCCGTGAATCTAAAGCGTAAATTTAGCTATGATTGTCAAGCTGCTATGTTATTAAACATGCAGCTTGATTTTTTTATTTGGGGGAATGCTTATGAGAGTAAAAAACTTAGTGAGGGGACATAAATTTAAGGAGGTGGGTTTAATATGAGTTACAAAGTGAGAAGACATTTAATCTTTATAGTAGTATTTGCAATGATTTTAAGCATGAATAGTGGGGCTTTTGCAGGTATTGGAGAAACTCAAACAACTACAGCACAGGCTACAGAGCTAGGGACAAATGAATATGAAGGAGACGGCTCGATAGGAAGCTTGGATCATACAGCTTCAGGTCCAGCGATAGAAGTGGAGCAGAAAGAACCATTAGTAGAAGAAAACACTTACACTTATAATTTTTATGTGGAAGGGGTTGAAGTCCCTTATAATACTCAAAAGATTATTGATGGAGATGAGTTAAAAGTACCAGAAGAACCAAAGGGATTGGAAAGCCAGGTATTCATTGGTTGGTTTGTAAAAGGTGAAACTGAACCAGTTGTTTTTGGTACAGAATTAGAAGTAATAGAAAACAAAGAAATAGAAGTATATGCGGTATTTGAAGAGATAGTAGCAACTTCAATCAATTTAGTTGAAAAGTTGGATGGAATTACAATTAAAGTGTCTGCTGATTCTGAAGTAATACCTGGAGGAACTACTTTATCTGTAAAATCAGTTTCAGAGCAAGATATGGATGATTTTATTGATGTGCTTGAAGAGAGCGAAGACATTATTTTGAGTTCCGCTTCTGTATTTGACATAACTTTACTAGATGCTAAAGGCAAAGAAATTCAACCTAATGGTGAAGTCTTAGTTGAATTTTCAGGAATTGAGTTATCTAATGAAAATGAGGAAGTTTTTGCATATCATATAGAATCTGCTAGTAGTAATCAAGAAAAAAATGCTATTTTATCAAAAAATCGCGAAGATAGTAGAGAAGTAAATTTTAATAGAGATGAAGTTGAGAAAAATACAAATAGTAATATTAAAATTAACGACATGAATCCATCGACTAAAATGAGAGGGCTGTCGTTTAAAACAAATCATTTTTCTATATATATAGTCGGGACTAGTACTAAATATGAAGATAGTGATAACCGATATGAAATGGAAGTTGGAGAAACTTTAGAATTAGAAGAGAAAGATAGAAGTGCAGGAGGAACATGGAGTGTTAATCAAGGAAGTAGTTTCGCTAATATCTCAGTGGATCCTATAAATGATCGTAAGGCAACTGTAACTGCTATAGCTCAAGGAGATGTAAGGATTAGGTATAACATTGGTCAGAATAATCGAAGTCATTTTTATATTAGAATAAATGACCCTAATAGAGAAAGTTATGACGATATTACAGCAGCAGAAGAACCAGTAATAGATCCAGATGCCTTAGCACCAGGAACAGTAGCAGCTAACAAGACTGCTAAGTGGGTAGATTATAATAACCGAATTGCAGAAATAACACTAAATGTAGAAGGAATGCCGATTATTGAGGGTTCTGATGTAATATTAGTTATGGATGTTTCTGGTAGTATGAGTACCAGCGATAGGATTGGAACAGCACAGGATGCAAGTATCGAATTTATTGATGAACTTCTTGGAAATGGGAATCCTACGAATAATCGCGTTGCTTTTATACCTTTTGAAGGAAATGATGGAGGCTCTGGTAATAATGAGGTTGATGATGTAACTAAAGGAAGTGTGAACTTCTCGTATAATGTAAGTCAATTAGAGGATCATGTTAATGCAACTATTGCAGAGGGTGGTACTAACTATACTGCAGCTTTACAAAAGGCCATAAATTATGCGGATAGTAGGTTTACCGATGAAGAATCTCGTCCATTGTATGTAGTATTTATGTCTGATGGTGCACCAGGTCAGAGTGGTAATAGCTCTGGAGACACAAATTGGAATGGAACAATTCAAGCGGCGATATTGATGAGTACAGCATATGATGCTACTATCTATACAGTGGGTATTCAATTAAATGGAACAGGGACTGTGGCATTACAGGCTATTTCAAGTTCTGAAGGTGGTGTTAATCTTTATCAATCAGTATCAAACATGTCTGATTTAACACCAGTATTGAATAAAATAGCTGGTGAGATAAAGAAAGCAGGAACAAATGCTTTCTTCCATGACTATATTTCAATGTATTTTAATTATTACAATTCTGCTCCATATGATAATGGTGACGGAGTATATAATAATGATTCCAATAACCCTATAGTAACAATAGATGTTGGAAATATAGTGGAAAATGGAGAAACTTTTAAAATTTATGTACAATTGAAAAACGAATATCGGACGTCTGAGGAAGATTATCCAACAAATAGTGATATTAGTTTAATTTATGATGATGTTGACGGAGAATCAGCAGAGAAAGATAAAGTAGAAATAGGAGATCCAGAATTAAGTGTTGGTTATGGTACAATTAAGATCAAATATGTTTTAGTAGATGCTTCAGGGAATTTTATTAATGGGATAGGCGGAGGTACTGTAGGAGAAGCTTTTAGAGTATTTGTACCTACGTCAAATTATTTTCAAGATTTTGTGTTTAATAGTAGCACACAGTTAGAAGTTGAGGAGACATATTCTGTAGGTTCAAATGTTCCATCAGGATATAGCCTATATAGTGGAGAAACTTCACCTAAAAATCAAGAACTAACGGTAGATGATAGAAATGCAACAGTTGAGTTTAAAGTAGTTGCTAGTCCTAAATACACTTTAGCAATAAATTATGAGTATGTAGGTGGAGCAGAAGCAGCTACAACTCACACAGATACAACATTAAATGTTAATGATACCTACAGTGTAGTTT
>JAVERT010000023.1:0-36304 GCA_034006985.1 Gudongella sp. | reverse complement strand
TATCACCGGCAAAAAACATGAGCTTAGAAGAGGCACTTGAGTTTATAGAGGATGATGAATTGATTGAAGTTACACCATTGAATTTTAGAATAAGAAAGAAAATATTGGATGCTAATAAAAGATATAAATCAAAAAAATAATATATAAAGAGCAAGGAGTATTTAAATGGAAAATTTGTTATCATCATATGTGATAATATTTAGCAATTTAATATGGGTAAATATACTTCTAGCACTTGTACTTGTTTTTTTTGAAAGAAGGAACCCTACGTCAACTTGGTTATGGCTTATGGTTCTTCTTTTTTTACCAATAATAGGCTTTGTTTTATACCTATTTTTAGGTCAAGATATGCGAAAGAAAAAGAAATTCAAGACAAAAGAAGAGGAAGATAATTACTTTGATATTATTGTGGCTGATCAAGAAAAGATTTTGAGCACAAAAGAATTTTTAAAGAATAATCCTAATTATAAAAAATATAATGAGATTATCAAATTAAACCTTATGGGAAGTAAAGCTATATACTCAAATGATAACGATATTGAGTTATTTTTTAGTGGAGAAGATAAGTTTAGAGCACTTTTAGAAAGTATTAAAAATGCTAAAAGATATGTTCATATGGAGTATTATATCTTTAAGGGTGATGATCTTGGTAAAAAAGTTATCCAAGCACTTGCAGAGAAAGCAAGTGAAGGATTAGAAGTAAAACTATTGGTAGATGGAATGGGTGGTAGATTTCTCCGCAAAGGGATAACAAAAGTATTGACTGATGCTGGTGGAGAGATTTTATTTTTTTATCCTCCTTTTATACCAATATTTAATGTAAGAATTAATTATAGAAATCATAGGAAAATATGTATAATAGATGGTAAAGAGGCTTATTTAGGTGGCTTTAATGTTGGGGATGAATATTTAGGATTATCTAAGAAGTTTGGTTATTGGAGAGATACACATATAAAAATAAAGGGCTCAGCAATTAGTGCTATACAATGGCAATTTTTCCTTGATTGGAGATTTGCTTCTGGAGAAGAAATAAAGGGTTGCCAAAGTTATATAGGCGATACTAGTGACCAAGATGGTGTAGGAGTTCAAATAGTGAGCAGTGGGCCAGATTCAAAATGGCCTAGCATCAAAGATGGCTATTTGAAAATGATATCTAATGCAGAACAAAGGATTTATATAGAAACACCATATTTTATCCCAGATGATAGTATTTCTGAAGCTCTTAAAATTTCAGCTTTATCAGGGGTTGATGTTAGGGTAATGATACCAAATAAACCTGATCATCTATTTATTTATTGGGCTGGATTAAGTTATATTGGAGATTTATTACGCGCTGGTGTTAAGTTTTACGAATATGAAAGAGGATTTATACACTCTAAGGTATTGATTATGGATGATGATGTTTCAAGTGTTGGAACAGCTAATCTTGATATCAGGAGTTTTAAACTTAATTTCGAGATTAATGCTTTTCTTTATGACAGAGAAATAAATAAACAGTTGGGAGATAGATTCTCTAATGATATCTCAAATTGTAGTGAAATAACTTTAGAAGACTATTTGAAAAGATCTAATATTGTTAAAATCAAGGAGTCTGTATCCAGACTTTTATCACCTATACTTTAAGGAGGAGCTCCAAATGAAAAATGAAGCTATAATGAAAAAGTATATTGTTAATGGGGAGGTATTCGATAGTCAAGATGGAAGTGTATTCAAGAGTATTAGTAAATCGCCTATTTATGAAGTTGTTCGTGTGGTAGATAAGGCAGCTCTTTTTTTAGACAGCCACTTGGATAGGATGTTTAAATCGGCTGATTTAATTGGATACGATATTGGGTTTCTAAAAGAAAAAATTGAATCTTATGTAGCAGAATGTATAAATATAAATGACATTGGAAGTAATAATATAAAGTTAGTTGCTGTGGAAGATGATAATAATAAAAAATTATTCTTAATCTATTCAATACAGAGTTTTTATCCTTCCAAAAGCTATTATGAACAAGGCGTAAAGACAATAGTTTTTGAGCATACAAGGGATAATCCAAATGCCAAAATTCAGCATACGGATTTTAAAGAAAGAGTAAAAGAAGCTATGGATTCAAATGATGCATTTGAAGCATTACTTGTGGATTCAGAAGGATTTATTTTAGAAGGAAGCAGATCAAATATGTTTTATGTATTAAACAATCAACTATATACTGCACCGTCTGATTTAGTACTCCTTGGGATTACAAGGGAACATATACTATCACTTTCAGGAAAACTAGGATATAGAGTAGTTGAACAAAAACTACATAAAGACGATCTTAAAAATATAGATGGTTTATTTATATCGGGTACAAGTACTGGTGTATTACCAGTTTCAACTATTGGAGATTTACAAATACCCACTATGAAGAATAAGATAATCTTAGATTTAATAGACGGCTATGATAAACTTATACACAAAACCTTTAGCTAAAAAGCTAAAGGTTTTGTTTTTTATAATTCTAAAGCTTGTTTTTAAGCAAGTTTTGCAATTTCTATAATTGTCTTTGTTGCAAGTTCCATATCTTCTAAGGGGATATATTCAAACTTACCATGAAAGTTAAATCCACCTGTGAATATATTAGGACAAAGAAGACCCATATAAGACAGTCTGGAACCGTCTGTTCCGCCTCTAATAGGTTTTACTATAGGTTCTATACCAATTGACTGCATAGCTTTTTTAGCAAGCTCTATAATCTCCATATGGGGTAAGATCATTTCTTTCATATTGTAATAAGTGTCTTCTATTTTTAAATCAACAATATCTCCATACTTTAGATTAATAAACGATACTACTTTTTTTAATAACTCTTTCTTTGTTTCAAAACTCTCTTTAAAATGATCTCTTATGATAAATGACATACTAGTTTTTTCAACCATGCCATCTAAATGTGTCAAGTGAAAGAAACCTTCATAGTTTTCTGTATACTCGGGTCTCTGATTTACAGGTAGCATATTATTTATTTCATTTGCTATTAGGATAGAATTTATCATTTTATCTTTAGCTGTTCCTGGGTGTACATTTCTTCCATTAATAGTTATTTTTGCAGTGGCAGCATTAAAATTCTCATATTCCAACTCACCAACAGGGCCTCCATCAATAGTATATGCAAAATCAGCACCGAATTTTTCTACATCAAAATAATCTGCACCTCTACCAATTTCTTCGTCTGGAGTAAAGCCTACCTTGATATTACAATGAAGTATTTCTGGATTTTGGATTAAGAATTCCATAGCAGTAATTATTTCAGCTATTCCAGCTTTATTGTCAGCTCCTAGTAAAGTAGTCCCGTCAGTAGTTAATAAAGTTTTACCAATATTTTCTTTTAAATCTGGGAAATTTAAAGGAGAAAGAACAATATTTAATTTTTCATTTAATATTATATCTTTACCATCATAATTTAAGATTTTTTTTACATCTACATTTTTTGCAGACATATCTGGGCTAGTGTCCATATGAGCTATAAATCCTACTGTAGTATTCTTATGAGCATCATTTGAAGGTAAACTTGCCATAACATATCCTTTTTCATCTAATGTTACATCTTCCATACCAATTTCTGTTAATTCAAGAATTAGTTTTTTTGCAAGTTCTAGTTGAGCATCTGAGCTTGGAATACTTATAGAACTTTCATCGGACGTTGTGTCAATTTTCGTGTAATTAATAAATCTGTTTAATAATTTTTCCATTTTAATCCCTCCCATATCATTGTACACATTTTAAGGTCTTATGTACAATATTTTCAAAAAAATGATAGCTATTATAAGCGTTAGGCTATAAAATGAATATAAATGGGGAATAAACAAAACATAAGATAAATTGGGAGGAAAATACAAATGAATTTAAAGATATTATGTGACAGTGCATGCGATTTACCTGAAGATATTATATCTGAACTAGGAATAGATGTTTTACCAATTATGGTAATAAATGGAGAAAAATCATACAGAGATAGAATCGATATTAGCCCTAAAGAAGTTTATGATAATATGAGGGAGGGTGTGGTTTATAAAACTGCACAAATAACTCCATTAATTTTTCAAAATAAATTTGAAGAATTAACAAAGGATGGTTCAAGTGTTATATATATAGGATTTTCATCAGGACTTTCCTCAACTTTTCAATCTGCAAATCTAGCAAAATTAACTATTGAAGAAGAAAAGCCAGGTGTAGATATTGAAGTTATTGATACAAAATCTGCCTCTGGAGGATATGGTTTTATAGTACACGAGGCTGCAAAAGCTCTTAAAAATGGTAAAACAAAAGAAGAGGTAATAGAAATTATACATTTTAATATAAATAATATTGATCATATTTTTACAGTAGATGATATTGAATATCTCCGTAGAGGTGGCAGGGTTTCAAAGACAAATGCTGTTCTTGGGGGTATGCTAAATATAAAGCCTATTTTAGAAGTACTAGATGGAAACTTGGTAGTGCTTGAAAAAGTAAGAGGTAGAAATAAAGTTCACAAGACAATGGTTGAGTTAATGGAACAAAGATCTGTTAATAAAGATTTTAGTGATAAGACTGTATTTATTTTTCATGGAGATGATATTGAAGCAGCTGAAAAATTAAAAGAATTAATAGAGGAGAAATTAGGGGTTAAGAATTTTTTAATTAGTGAAGTAGGAGCCGTAATTGGTGCACATACTGGACCTGGAGTATTGACATTATTTTATATAAAATAGGGAGAAATGAAATTTTGCTAGGGGGGTAAAACATGAAAATTATAAAAACTGTTCTAATTATAATTGGAATAATAGTTATTACATTTGCATCTTTTATAATATATACTGTTTTTGAAGATATGAACCCTGAAGAAAAGTTAGATATTTCAATCTCAAATAATCAAGTAAAGGAAGTCCCAATAGAACAAGAGCTAAAGATTACTTCTTACAACATTGGTTACGCTGGCCTGGATGAGGGTCAAGATTTTTTTGCTGATGGAGGAAAGAACTCAAGAGCTGAGAGTGAAGATAGAGTGAGGGATAATCTTCAAAACATTATTGAAATCATTGATGACACTGAGTCGGATATATTCTTATTTCAAGAAGTAGATAAGAAATCTAGCCGTAGCTATATGGTCGATCAATTAGAGATCCTAAAAGAAAATTATCCAAATTATGCATATGCATTTGCATTGAATTATAAAGTTCCCTGGGTTCCTGTACCAGTTGTAAATCCAATGGGGAGAGTAGAGTCTGGGATAGCATCATTTTCTAGATATAATATAAAAGAAGCTAACCGATTTCAGCTCCCTGGAAAAGAGAAATGGATAGTACAATTGTTTGAACTTGACAGGTGTTTTGTTGAGACTAGACTACCTGTTAATAATGGAAAAGAACTAATTGTAGTAAATACACATCTATCGGCATTTGATAAAGGTGGAATTATAAGAGAACAACAGCTTTCTTATTTGCAAATTTATCTAGAAGGGGAGTACAAAAGAGGTAATTATATAATTGTTGGTGGAGATTGGAATCATAATTTACCACTCACTGAACCTGATAAATTTACTGCACTTGAAGATTGGCCGTTTTGGTTAAAAAATTTACCTGAAAATTATGAAGTTGAAAAATATAATTGGGAATTAGATCTTGATAGTCCTACAGTCAGGACTTTAGCGAAACCGTATAGTGACGGATATAATTTTAAAGCTATTATCGATGGGTTTTTAATCTCAGATAATGTAGAGAGCATTTCCGTTAAAACAACAGATACAAATTTTAAATACACTGACCACAATCCTACAACTCTGACTTTTATTTTAAAATGATAATTTAAAAAAATAGAAACTTTATTTACAATACTAGAAAAGAAAAGAGGGATAAAGTGAAGGATGTTGCGGCGTTTTTTGATATAGATGGTACGATTTTTAGAAATTCACTTATGATTGAGCATTTTAAGAAAATGATAGCTTTTGAGATATTTAGTCCGGAAATTTGGTATACAAAAGTTAAAAAAGCATTTGATGAATGGGAAAAAAGATATGGTGAATTTGAGCAATACTTAGAGATATTGGCTGGTGTGTATTTGCAAGAATTAAAGGGAATCAATAAAGAATATGTGGAATTTGTGGCTAAACATGTCATAGATTCTAACTGGGATATGGTTTATAAGTACTCAAGAGATCAAATAGAATGGCATAAAAGTATGGGGCATAAAGTGTTTTTTATTTCTGGGAGTCCAGATTTTTTAGTGTCTAAGATGGCTGAAAAGTATGGAGTTACAGAGTTTAGAGGGACTGTGTATAAAGTAGATTCTCAAAACAATTATACTGGTGAAATTATAAGAATGTGGGATTCAGATAGCAAGAAAAAAGAATTAGATGATATTATTGAAAAATACAATGTAGATTTAGTTAAAAGCTATGCATATGGGGATACTACAGGTGATTTATCGATGTTAAGGCGAATGGGAAATCCTGTCGCGATAAATCCTAATCGAGAACTAGTAACTGAGATAAAAAAAGATAAATATCTTTCAAAGAGAATAGATATAATTGTTGAAAGAAAAAATGTTATATATAAACTTGATGCTTTAGTAGAGTTATTGTAGACCAGATAAATCTGGTCTTTTATTTTGAGCTTAATTGTAGTTCTTTTAAAAATCTTGAAGGTTCAGTAGTTTTATCCTCAATACTAGTATAGCTTAAGAGATGGAGGTTTTTTTTAGCTCTTGTCATGGCGACATAAAATAGCCTTCTTTCTTCTTCATAGAGTGATAGTTTTAGATTTTCTAATTCTTCTATACTAGATGATGAAGGAAAGCTACCATCTATTAAGTCAATTATATATATACTATCAAATTCAAGACCTTTTGCAGAATGAATAGTAGAAAGAGTTATTTTACTATCATTTTTTGTTGAAGAGAACAATTCTTTATTTAAGTGATTTAATCTGTCTTTAAAACTCTGCAGGTCAGTTGTTTCCTTTGCAATTAGTTTTAGGTAAAAAATCATTTCAATTAAGTTTTGATAAGTTGAACCAAATTTCATAGAATTTTCTCTAAGATAATTATTATAATCTAGGTTTTTCATAATATATTCGATAGAATCATATGGTGAAAGTTTAGAGATTTTCTTAAAGTCAATTTCTAGTTCTCTTATAGTTTTTTTATAGTACTCAGGTAGGCCCGGATATTTAACTAGGGTTGCAAATAAAGACCCTTTTATATTTTTGGTTTTTAGCCAAACAATCATTTTTTTGGAGATATAACCTTTAGTTTTATAATATATATTTTCGTATAAGTTTATACTGCCCTGCTCTAGCGAAAGCTCCATAAATAATAAAATATCTTTAATAATCCAATGATTAAAAAACTTCAATTTAACATCTCTTATGTAAAAAGAAATATTGTTTTTATCGAATATATTTAATAAACCAAGTGAAGATATATTGTTTCTATACAAAATGGCGATAGTGCCTTCTTTATTTTCCATATCATTTAATATAAATGAATACTGATCTAGTATAGACTTAAATTTAACAACTTCGATGGGGCTGACATATGCATTGTTAGTAGTTATTTGTTTTGCATATCTATTTTTATTTTGATGAATAAAATTATTTGAAAGAGAAACTATATTTTTTGAAGATCGAAAATTATCTTGCATAAAAAACATTTCTCCTTTTGGAAAGTCTTTTTTAAAATTTAAAAGCTCATCAGGAGACGCACCTCTAAATCCATATATAGACTGATCATCATCAGCAACAACAAATAGATTGTTATCCGGACATGCTAATAGTTTTATTATTTCATATTGAAGTTTAGATGTGTCTTGACCTTCATCAAGTTGGATATAATCGAATGATTTTCTATAATAATTAAGAGCTTTTGGATGAGTATTAAGAAGCTCATAGCTCAGTCCTAGCATATCATCAAAATCAAGAAGGAAATTATCTTTTTTATACTCTTCATATTTCATAAAAAGCTCATAAAATCGATCGAAATCAATATTTTTTGTATTTACAAAATCAATAGGAGAAATCATTGTATTTTTAATAAAGCCAACATAGTTAATAAAAGAATCTAACTTTTCTTCAGTTATTTGGCTGTTATTTATCTTAAAGTATAGGTTTTTTACTATGTTAAATTTATTTAAGTGTTCTTTTTCATTTTCAATTATTGTATAGCGAATATTTTGTTTACTCATATAGTCTCTAATTATTTTATAACAGAAGCTATGAATAGTTGTAAACAAGGGTAAATTGCCCTCTCCACGAAAAAAAGTTATATAGCGGCTCTTCATATCTAGAGCAGATGCTTTACTGAAAGTTATTGAAAGTATACGTTCAGGTTTTATATTCTCATCAAAAATCAATTTGTGAGTTCTATATATAATGACAGTTGTTTTTCCAGCACCGGGTACAGCTAGCACTAAAGCCGGACCGTTTTTATGATTTATAGCCTTTTTTTGAATTTCACTTAATTGCATTTCAGTCCTCCAAGTCCATAATATATAAATTTTACCATAAATAAAGACGATTATACATCGAATTGTTAATATAGTCTTTATTATCGGGTAATAATGTATTATAATTGTTTTGTACAGATCGGAGTGAAGACCTTGATAAACTATTTAAAGAAATTTGACGACTTTTTTATCCATTTAATAAATTCTAAAATAAAGAATAAGTATTTGGATAAAATAATGTTTAGAGTCACAGATTTAGGAGGTGCTATATTTACATCAATTTTTGCTATGGGATTGCTTATATTTGGAAATAAAGAGATTAAGATGATAGGGCTTGAAGCTATATTTGCTCTTAGTTTTGGCCAAATATTTGTGCAGTCGTTAAAAAGATTAATGAGCAGGGAGAGACCTTACAAAATAATAAAGCAGCTTCATACATTTGGAATAGAATTGAGAGATTATTCATTTCCATCAGGGCATACTACTGCGAGCTTTTCTTTGGCAACTACTCTAGCGGTAAATTTGCCTAAGTTAGCGGTGATAGTGTTGCTATTGGCTTTGGTTATAGGAATGAGTAGAATCTACCTAGGAGTCCATTACCCAACCGATGTAGTAGCAGGAATTATACTGGGGATTTTTGCCAGCTTAACTATTCATATATATTTTTTACAATTTGTCGATAAAGTAGGTCTAGCTTTAGGATTAAGTCTATAAAAAGGATCTATAAATCATAATTAATTAAATAATAGGGAGGAATTTAGAAATGAACATGGCAGATTTTTTAAAGAGCAGAAAATCAACAAGGGAGTTTAAAAAACAAAATATTAAAGAAAATGATTTCAAAGAAGTTAAGAAGTTATTAGATAAAATGAATACAGAAATAGAAGAAACTGAAATGACTGTAGGTATTTATGAATATGGCAAGCATATTTCAGATAGTCTTAGAGGAATTGGTGGGTATGCAGGTGTAATGATAGAAAGTCCACATTATATTTCTATAGATATTAAGAATCATGCTGCAAAAGCTTTAGTAGAAAGTGGATATTATATGGAGAAGTTGATCACGGGTATAAATAATTTAGGATTGGGTAGTTGCTGGGTTACTCTAAATAATATTGATGATGAAAGAAAACGAGCAATATTTGGAGAAAATTCTGGAAATATTGAGTATTTACTTGCGATAGGCTATGCTAAGCCAAAAAATCCCTTCTCACAAGAATCATTTAGCGAAAGAAAAGGTGTAGAAGAGATAATATTTATAGATAAGATGAATAATATTGTTAGCATGGATACTTTAGAGGAAAGAGGATTAGGAGATCTTTTATTTTATATAAGATTTGCTCCATCAACAAAGAACTTGCAATCTTGGAGATTCATAGTCCACAATAATTATGTTGAGTTGTTTTTAGAAGAAATTGATGGAGAGTACTACTATGCAGATGCTGGTATTGCTATGTACTATTTTGAAGAACTAGCAAAGCGACAAGGGCTTAACAATAAATGGGAAGTAGAAATGAAACCTGAACTAATAGATGGAGTAAATTATATGTATATTGGGTGTTATAAATTTTAAGTAGAGGTTAGCCTCTACTTTTTTTCTGAAAATATGATAGAATTAGATAGGAGTTATAATGGACTTTAAGGCCAACAATTATAGAATATTAGCAGAAAAGCTATATTTAGAAGGTGATTTAAATAAAGCTGTAAAGCTTTACAAAAAATCATTAGGGAAGTCAACCGATTTGGATGAAAAAGTATTGATACTTTTTAATCTAGGAGTTATATATACTGAAATTGGAGAGCTGAATACTGCAATAGACTACTATAAATCAATTTTAGAGCTGGATGTAAAATACTACCTTGCCTACTATCAATTAGGCGTATTATATGAAGATTTAGATAGGTTGGAAGAGTCTAAATCATATTATATGAAGGCTATAGAAATATCTAATGAGGATATTCTAAGTATATATAATTTAGCAAATATACTTGATAAAGAGGGGAATCTTGAAGAAGCTATTTGTTTGTATAATAAAATATTAAAAATTGACCCTGGTCATTCTTATACTCTTAATAATCTAGGTTCTATATATGAACAAAGAGGAGAATTTAATAAAGCTTTAGACTTTTTAAGAAATAGCATAGAAGTTGATGCAAATTATTATTTGTCTCATTTCAATATTGGGGTTGTTTATAATGCTTTAGGCTACGTAGAAAAATCAATAGATCATTATAATATAGCAAAAGAGATAAAGCCCGATTATGAATATATTTATTTAAATTTATCAGCGATATATATAGAAAAAAAAGAGTATCAAAAAGCTATAGATTCCTTGTCAGAGGGTATTATATATAATAGGGATGCGTATGATTTGTATTATAATAGAGCGTGTTCTTATGCGATTATAAAAAATATTGATAACGCTTTAGACGATATTGAAACAGCGTTAAGATTACATCCACCTATCATAGAGTGGCTAGTTTGGGATGATGATTTTGTGAGATTAAGAGAAAAAGAGAGATATTTAGATATAATTAAAAATTATAGGTTAGATTAATAAGGAGAGAAGCGGATGATTATTGTAAAGACACCAGATGAAATAATGAAAATGAAAAAAGCGGGAGAAATATTAGCAGGAGTTCATCGAGAAATTGCAAAGATAATAAAACCAGGAATTACAACTTCCGAAATAGACGAGTTTGTTGAGAAGTATTTGGAGGAGAGAGGAGCCTATCCAGAACAAAAAGGATACCAAGGTTATCCATATGCAATCTGTGCTAGTGTAAACGACGAAATATGTCATGGATTTCCAAGAAATGAAAAATTAGTAGAAGGTGATATAGTTTCAATAGATATGGTAGTTAAATATGATGGTTGGCTAGCAGACTCAGCGTGGAGTTATGCAGTTGGTGAAGTATCTGAAGAAAAAAGAAAACTTTTGGAGGTCACTAAAAAATCACTTTATCTAGGCATTGAACAAGCTCAGGTAGGAAATAGGTTGGGAGATATTGGGAATGCAATACAAACTTATGTCGAAGCAACTGGGTTTTCAGTAGTTAGAGATTTTGTCGGTCACGGAATTGGAAAGGATATGCATGAAGATCCACAAGTTCCTCATTATGGTAAGGCTGGTAGAGGGCAGAGACTAGTTGAAGGAATGGTAATTACAATTGAGCCAATGGTTAATACCGGAGACTATGGAATGAAAATAGATGATAACAACTGGACAGCAAGAACAAAGGATAAAAGCATTTCGGCTCAATATGAACATACGCTAGCAATTACTAAGGAGGGACCGATTATTTTAACTGATCAAGAAGAATAGGGAGATGGCACTATGGGTACTACTTATACAAAAAAAGAAGAAATTTTTAATGGTATATCACATGGATTAGGTATAATATTTGGTATTGTAGCATTGGTTGTACTTTTAATTCAATCTATATTAAAAGGTGATGTTTCTGCAACGGTATCATTTTCAATATATGGGGCTTGCATAATATTAATGTTTATGTCATCAACTCTTTATCATAGTATTACAAATGTTAAGGCTAAAAAAATTCTAAGAGTTTTTGATCACTCGTCTATATTTCTTTTTATAGCAGGAACATATACTCCAATAGTAATATTGACATTAACAGGCAAGTTGAAATGGGGTGTTCTTAGTGGTATTTGGATATTAGCAGTAGCAGGTGTAGTTTTTAAGATAGTTACTTATGGCAAGTTTGATAAATTCAAACTTCTATCAGTATTTTTGTATATAGGAATGGGATGGGTTGCAATGATACCTATAAAAGCTATTATTGATGCAACTTCTTTATCTTTCTTTCTATACATCTTAGGCGGAGGATTGCTATATACTTTAGGAACAATCTTTTATAGTATTAAAAAAATTCCATATAATCATGCTATATGGCACTTATTTGTTCTGTCTGCAAGTGTAATACACTTTATAGGGATATTTTTATATTTAACATAAATTGATTAGTTGATTTGTAGATTTATTTCATTCTAAGTAATAAAATGTTTAACCCTAGGATAGCCCTGCTATCCTTTATTTATTGATTGTAACAGAGAAATATTATAAAATAATATAATATAAGGCGCAAGGTGAAAGTATGAGTAGAGAAATAAATTTAACAGAAGGAAATATTATATCTACTTTGACAAAATTAGCTTTGCCTATAATGGGAACATCTTTTATTCAGATGGCATATAATCTTACAGATATTATGTGGCTAGGAAGGCTAGATACAAAAGCAGTTGCTGCTGCAGGATCTGGGGGGTTTTTCTTATGGATTGGAGCAGCATTGATTCTAGTATCTCAAATAGGTGTGGGGGTTAGTGTAGCACAGTGTTATGGGAAAGGTGAATACGAAAAGGCAAAAGAGTATATAACTCAAGGGTTGCAACTAGATATAATTATTGCTTTAATATATGGTTTACTACTGTTTTTCTTTAATTCTGCAATTATAAGCTTTTTTAAATTTGATGATACTAGTTTAATACAGATGGCAGAAAGCTATTTAAGTATAATAGGTTTGGGAATAGTTTTTCATTTTTTAAATCCTATATTTTCTACAGCTATGAATAGTTCTGGAAATAGCGTTACTCCATTTAAAATCAATACAATAGGTTTAATTGTAAATATGATTTTAGACCCAATTTTAATTTTTGGATTCGGCTTGGGAATCAAAGGTGCTGCTATTGCTACGATAACTTCACAGTTCGCAGTTACCGTATTGTTTTTAATAATTGCTAAGAATAAGGGAGTTGTTTTTTCGGGTATAAAGATTTTTAGAAAGTTAGATTTCACTAAAGTTAAGGAGATAGTAAAACTAGGATTTCCACCAGCAACTCAAATGGGTGTACATGCTAGCATAGGTATAGTTCTTACAAGAATAATTGCTGAATATGGAGCGGTTGCAGTTGCTGTTCAAAGTATAGGTTCTCAGATAGAATCATTATCTTGGATGACTTCGGAAGGGTTTTCTGCTGCAATTTCAGCTTTTGTTGGTCAAAACTATGGTGCTAAAAAGTTTGAAAGAATCAAAGAAGGCTATTATAAGGGTATAAAGGTTTTAGGATATTTTGGTATTTTTGTTTCTTTACTATTAATTTTTGGAGCAAAACCTATATTTGCCATTTTTACTCCTAAGGATCCCCAGACAATAGCTGCGGGAATTATATATTTAAGAATACTGGGACTGTCTCAATTTTTTATGAGTATAGAGATAGGAACCGCAGGGGCTTTTAATGGATTGGGATTGACGGTACCACCTACAATAACAGGGGTTAGCATTAATCTTATGAGAATTCCATTAGCAATTCTATTGTCATCTACAGCAACGTTAGGATTGTCAGGAATATGGTGGGCAATAACTGGAACAAGTATTGCAAAAGGTATAGTTTTATTTATCTGGTTTTTCTTTATTTTAAAGCGTTTGGGAAATAATAAGTCAACTATAGAACCTTTCGCATAGATATAACATCAATATTTAAATCGAGAATATTTTTTATAATAACTTGTCCTTTTGTTATAGGGGCATTAACAGATGTATTTCTAATATTTTCCATAACCTGATATTTTAATTCTGCAGGAATTGCTTTTGTTGTTTTCACAGGAAGTCTGCCCATTGAAGCATTTAAAAGTAAGCATCTTCCAAAAAGAACTTGTGGAGAAGTTTCATTTACTGACTTAGCATATTCTACTCCGCGAGAACAACGATTACCTTCAATAATTAGTACATTGTTTATAATTGAAACCTGGAGGGTACATCCAACCGGGCACACTTGGCATTTAAAAGTTTTTTGATTCATATTATTCACCTCATACGAAATTATAGCATAAGAGTATGAGTTTTTAAATTCTTCTTTAACAAAATTAAAATTAAACTATTTGGGTAAGGAGGTTATGTCATGCCATCAAATATGTATATTGTTTTTAGACTATTATTATCTGCATTTGTAGGAGGAGCTATCGGTATAGAGCGAGAAGCAAATAGAAGGCCAGCTGGCCTAAGAACACATATCTTAGTATCAGTTGGGTCTACACTTATTATGATGGTTTCTTTGTATGCAATGCCGGCCAGTGCTGATCCATCAAGAATTGCGGCACAAGTTGTAAGTGGAATAGGATTTCTTGGAGCAGGAACCATCATTATAACTGGGAATATTGTTAAAGGGCTTACCACAGCAGCAAGTCTATGGGTATGTGCAGGTATTGGGCTTGCAATAGGTTCAGGCTATTATGTGGCGGGGCTAGTAACTGCAGCCATTGTTTTAATTTCATTAGTTGCATTATCAAAATTTGAAAAAAACATTCTACGAGGTGCTAATAAATTAATTAATATTAGAGCAGAAGACAGAGCGGGACTTCTTGGTGAAATAGGAACTGTATTTGGTATTTATGATATTAGTATTAGAAATATAGAAATTGATGATGCCAAAGAGGATAAAGGATATATAGATATAAAGTTTTTTATTAGAAGACCTTTGCATATAGATACAAAAGCATTGTATGATAGTATTCTAGGGGTAAAATCTGTTAAAACAATGAGTTTTGACGATGAAAGTGATTAAAATTAAATTATAATAGGGGGAAAATAAATGTTAAATCAAATCGCGAAACCAAAAAAAGGTGAAGAAGTAGCAATTATGAAGACAAACTATGGAGACATAAAGTTTCGTTTGTTTCCAGAGGTTGCACCAAAGGCAGTTGAGAACTTTGTTACTCACAGTAAAGAAGGATACTATAATGGGCTAAAATTTCACAGAGTTATTAAAGATTTTATGATTCAAGGTGGAGATCCACAAGGCTCTGGAAGAGGTGGGAAGAGCATTTGGGGAAAATCGTTTGAGGATGAGTTTAGCCCATTATATAGAAATTTTAAAGGGGCTTTATCAATGGCTAATGCAGGGCCTAATACTAATGGTAGTCAGTTCTTTATTGTTCAAAAAGGGGACATAGAAAAAGGATCTCTAAAACAAATGGAGAAACTTGGGGAATCTAAAGGATACTCAGTGGATGTAATTAATGCTTATAAGGAAATGGGTGGAACAGAGTGGTTAGATGGGAAACATACCGTTTTCGGACAAGTGTTTGAAGGAATGTATATAGTAGATATAATCGCAAATGTTAAAGTTGGTAGAAATGATATGCCAGTAGAACCAGCTTTAATTAAGGAAATGGTAATAGAGGAGTATTAAATGGATAGTATTGAATCTCTTATATTAACTCAAATGAAAAATACTATTTCAAACTTTGAAAACAAAAAAGATGTCAGCTCGAGGTGGAAAGAACCTATTTTGGGATTTGCAGATTCGACTGATCCAATTTTTGAACAACTAAAAGAAGTAGCATTTGAAGAGCACTTAACCCCATTTGATATACTAGGTAGCGCAAAAACGGTTATAGCATATTTTTTACCGTTTGCAGATTTCATTTGGAAGAGCAATATTAATGGAAGAACAAGTTCAATAGAATGGGCTAAGGCATATTTAGAAACGAATATTCTAATATCAGAGATTAATGACAGTTTAATAGAGTGGTTTATAAGTAATGGTTATAAAGCTGCAAAACTTCCACCAGAAAAAAATATGGATTATCAAAAACTCAAAAGTGTATGGTCAAATAGACATATTGCTTATATTGCTGGAGTAGGGAAATTTGGACTAAACAATATGATTATAACCGAAAAAGGTTGTTGTGGAAGACTTGGCAATATTGTTACAAGTTTTAAAATAGAGCCAACAAAGAGATCAGAAAACGAGAGTTGCCTATATAAGCATGATAAGAGCTGTGGAATTTGTGTAGATAGATGCGTTAACAATGCATTGCTTATTGATAAATTTGATAGGTTTAGATGTTATGAAATGTGTCAGGAGAATGAAAAAATATATAAAAGACTTGGAGAAGCAGAGATTTGCGGTAAATGCTTGGTAGGGTTACCGTGCTCATCGATTAATCCAGTATTTTAAAACTTGTTTTTTTTATGGTATAATAAAAAAACCAAAAGCGTGGGGGGTAATACAGAGTGCACCAATATAAAGGGAAATTGATTATACACACGGGTTCGATGTTTTCTGGGAAGACATCAAGCTTAGAAAAAGAAGTAAAAAGATTTAATATTGCAGGTTATAAAACAGTAGCTTTTAAGCCAACTGTAGATAGTAGATATCCTAGTTCTGAAATCACTTCTCATGATAAAACTACCATAGAAGGAATTATAGTAGAAGATATAAAAATGATAATGGATTATTGTGAAAAAAACAATCCAGAAATTGTTGCTATAGACGAAGTGCAATTTTTAGGTGGTGAAATTGAAGATATTAAGGATGGAATTAATGATTTGTTAAGTAGGGACATTACGGTTATATTAGCAGGTTTAGATATGGACTTTAGCGCTAAGCCATTCGAGATACTTAAAGAAATGATGCCCTTTGCAGATTATCTAACTAAGCACCACGCTGTTTGTACAAGATGCGGTACAGATGCATGGGTTAGCCATAGAAAAACTAAAGCAACTGAGAGAGTTGTAATAGGAGCTACAAGAGAGTACGAACCATTGTGTAGAAGTTGCTTTTTAAAAGAGAAAAAGGAAGATGAAGCAATAGTAAACAAGAATCAAGTTAAGTTTATCGAATAAAAAAGATGCAAACAATAAAGGCCACTGTAAAGTGGCCTTTATTGCGTTAAAAATCATTATATGGTTTATTTGTAAATAGTATGGACATTTAAGATGATGTATTATTTGTTGATTTACCTTAATTGTTTATAGAAACATTTAGATAAATCTCACCTATTATTTTTTTCTAAAATCATAAACCGATTGACTATTAATAATAATACACCAATAACAAAGAATAAGTCACCAACCGAATAGTGAACAGCTATCCATCCAAAAGTAGGTGCCATAATCATCATAAATAAAGCCCGAATTTGGCTTTCGATGGATAAAACTGTGGCCCTTTGATTTTTATTCATATAATCGCTGCAGACATCTACAAAAACAGGTCTTCTAGCATCCTTCATAATATACAGTCCAAAATAGACTAAGATAGCTATGAAAATAAATTCTTGCCTAATTGCATAGGATAAAACCAATAATAACAAACCCATAACATCAAAAAACTTTTCAAACACTACATAACTGCTAATTTTTGCAGTTAATCTATAAATATTTTTTGATGCTATTGAACTAAATATATAAAAGACGCCATAGATCAGCCCAAGATACACATTTAAGCTTTTATCTATATTAAGACCCATAACAATACCTATCCCCGCGGTTACAAGAAGAATTTTTAAGATGGGCTGAATATAATCTTTAATTGCTTTAAAAACACCATCATAAAGGGCGGAACTTGCCAAAACTTTTTTTAAGGTTAGATTTGAATTAACTGATTTGAGCTGTTTTATACTTTCAAGATAAAATCCTTTTAGGCTTAAATTTAAAACAACTTTATCATCAAGATATTTGGGATAACTCAATATGAGCATAAAATCTAAAATATATGGAATTATGCAAACTAGGAATATCCATCGTAAAGATGGTAAATTTAGTACTAATAAGATTGAAAAAAATGATGAAATAGCTGATCCTAGCAAAGAGTATGAACGAGTTCTTCCATAAACGAAAGCTTTATGAGAAAACCATCCCTTATGTTCTAAATAGCTCAGAATTATGGCTTTATGGGTGCCAGACCTAAAGGCTTCTCCCAATCCAAAAAACACCATTCCTATGGATAATATTATAAAGTTTGACCCCATAAAGAAAAATATAAAAGATGCTATATAAAATACAAAGCATAAAAGTAGTTCTTTACGTTTTCCATAATGGTCGGCAATAATTCCGCTGGGCACTTCGAATATATAGGTAATAGCTTCACGCACAGATAGCAATATTCCTATATTAAAAAGATTTAAACCCATTCCCAATAGATAGATAAGTAGGTAAGGTTCGAAGAACCTTAGATTTTTAAAAAATCCATAAAAACAAAACTTCCATATTTGAGTATCTTTTATTATTTCGTTATGAGTCGCTAACATTAGCTTCTCTCCGTTTCGATTATTATTTTTATGCTTATATTATAATATAATTAACAGTCATTTAGTTATTTAATATTTCAAAAAGATCTAGCTATAAAATTTGTTAGTGCTATTTCATAAAATCCAATGTAAAAAACCAAAACTCTAAATACTGATTTTGTTAGAGAACTAGGTGTTTTACAAAAAGCGTAGTTGGCTTGTATTGTATGAGTAAGAATTAAGAGTGATATGAGGATAAAAGATATGATATACTAATTTAATAAAAATCTAATAATACATGGAAGGATAGTTCTTTCTTTATTTATTCAATGATAAATTAAAGAGGTCTTTCCAAGGAACTTCCATTTACAACTTTTTAGGAATGAAGTATAATTATTGCGTGAGAAAAATCTGTACCGAAATCGGAGGATGAATATATGGAGAAGCTTGAAATGATTTATGAAGGAAAGGCAAAGAAGGTTTTTAGGACAAATGATGAGGATAAGTACATTGTTGAGTATAAGGACGATGCAACAGCAGGGAATGGACTTAAAAAAGGAACAATAGAGGATAAGGGAATTGTAAATAATAAAATGAGTGCAATGCTATTCGAGTTACTCGAAGAGAAGGGAGTTCCAAACCACTTCGAAAAGTTATTATCAGATAGGGAACAGCTGGTTAAGTCGGTCAAAATTGTACCTCTTGAAGTAATCGTAAGAAATCTTTCCGCAGGCTCTTTTTCAAAAAGATATGGAGTGGAAGAGGGAATCCTCTTTGACCAACCTGTGCTTGAGTTTAGCTACAAGAATGATGAACTTGGAGATCCATTGATAAATGATGCACATATTCTTGCCCTTAAGCTTGCAACAAAGGCTGAAATACAGCAGATCAAGGATATGGCACTCCTTGCTAATCAAGTTCTTTCAGAATTATTTCTTACTAAGAATCTTAAACTTGTTGATTTTAAACTAGAGTTTGGTAAGCACAAGGGCAAAATTATCCTTGCGGATGAAATATCGCCTGATACCTGTAGATTATGGGATACAGAAACAAACGAGAAGCTTGATAAGGACCGATTCAGAAGGGACCTTGGAAATATTAAGGAAGCATACATGGAAGTTATGAGGAGATTGGAACAATAGGAGAGGGTTGCTTTGACATACATGAATAAAGATAAATTAAAGGATGAATGCGGAGTAATTGGAGTATACAACAAGGAATTGAACATGGACTGTGCAGAGGAAATTTATTATGGGCTCTATGCATTACAACATAGGGGACAGGAAAGCGCTGGAATTGCAACAAATCTGGATGGGAAGATCTTTACGTACAAAAATCAGGGATTGGTATCAGATGTATTTAAAAATCCGGATGATTTTGGAGAGCTTGTTGGAAACATTGGCATTGGTCATGTAAGGTATGCAACCTCTGGAGGAGGAGGAGTTATAAATGCTCAGCCGCTAATAGTAAAGTATAAAAACACAAATATAGCTCTTGCTCACAACGGAAATCTTGTAAATGCATCAGCATTAAGGGATATGCTTGAAGATGGGGGTGTTGTGTTCCAGACTAGTATAGATACAGAGGTTATAGTAAACTTAATAGCAAGGAGTCTTAAGAATGGAATTGTTGAATCCATAAAGAGGGTTGCTGAGATAATTAGAGGAGCTTATGCTCTTGTAATAACAACAGAGGATATGCTGATTGGCCTAAGAGATCCATATGGATTAAGACCTCTTTGTCTTGGTGAGACTAAAAACGGATACGTTCTTGCCTCGGAGACTTGTGCACTTGATGCAATTGGAGCAAAATATGTCCGAGATATTGAAAATGGTGAGATTGTAGTAATTGGAAAAGATGGTGTCAAGTCCTTCAGACAGAATACTTGGGTAAAGAAAAGACTTTGTGTCTTTGAACTTATATACTTTGCAAGGCCTGATTCGAAAATTGATGGGATTAGCGTTTATCAATCTAGGCATAACGCCGGTGCAACTCTGGCAAGAGAGTATCCTGTAGAAGCTGATGTAGTTATTGGTGTTCCAGACTCGGGGATTGCTGCAGCCATAGGCTATTCAAAGGAATCTGGGATACCATATGAAATTGGACTTATAAAGAACAAATATATTGGAAGGACATTTATCCAACCAAATCAGAAACAAAGGGAGCAGGGCGTAAGAATAAAATTGAATGTTCTAAAGGATAACATTGCGGGGAAAAGAGTTGTTATAGTTGATGACTCCATAGTTAGGGGGACAACATCAAGAAGGCTTGTGGAAATTCTTAGGGAAGCAGGAGCGACTGAGGTTCATTTTAGGGTTAGCAGTCCACCAGTTCAACACACATGCCATTTTGGAATCGACACTCCATACAGAGAGCATCTTATAGCTACAAAACACAGTGTAGACGAGATACGACAGATCATCGATGCAGATAGCTTAGGTTTCCTTTCATTGGATGGAATGGTTGATTCAGTGGGTGGAGGAGACATTTATTGCAAAGCATGCTTTGACGGCGACTATCCAATGGAGGTACCAGTAGAAGAGGAATAAAGGTTGTTGTGACCCGTAGTGGAGACTTGAAAGGAGTTATGAAAATGAATGACAAATACATTAGCCCCTTAAGTAAACGATATGCAGGGGAGGATATGCAGAGACTTTTTTCTGATGACAAGAAGTTTAGAACATGGAGAAGTCTCTGGATTGCGCTTGCAGAATCTCAGATGGAGCTTGGTCTTCCAATACGGGAGGAACAGATCCAACAGATGAAGGAGAATAAGGACAATATAAATTATTCTGTGGCAGAGGCAAAGGAAAAGGAAATTCGACACGACGTTATGTCCCATATCCATGCCTTTGGGAAGCAGTGCCCGGATGCAAAGGGAATCATGCACCTTGGAGCCACATCTTGCTTTGTTGGCGACAATACAGACCTGATAGTTATGAAGGAAGGTTTGGTGCTTATTCGAAAGAAGCTTATTAATACAATAAAACTACTTTCAGAATTTGCTATGGAGTATAAAGACCTTCCAACTTTGGGATTTACACACTTTCAACCGGCCCAGCCAACAACAGTTGGGAAAAGAGCTACCCTATGGATTCATGATCTTCTTCTTGACTTGGAAGCATTGGAGTTTGTAATATCAAATCTTAAATTAAGAGGAGCAAAAGGAACTACAGGAACTCAGGCAAGCTTTCTTGAGCTATTTGACGGTGACGGGGAAAAAACGAAGGAACTTGATAAAAAGATTGCTGAAAAGCTTGGATTCTCAGGTACATATCCTGTAACAGGGCAAACCTACTCTAGAAAGGTTGATTTTCAAGTATTACAGGTACTTTCAGGAATAGCTCAAAGTGCCTATAAGTTTTCAAATGACATTAGACTACTCGCCCATATGAAGGAGATAGAAGAGCCCTTTGAGAAATCTCAGGTCGGTTCATCTGCTATGGCATATAAGAGAAATCCAATGAGAAGCGAGAGGATGGCATCCATAGCAAGATTCATTATTGTAGATTCCATAAACCCAGCTCTTAATACCACAGGGCAGTGGCTAGAAAGAACCTTGGATGATTCAGCAAATAGGAGATTGTGTATTCCTGAAGCTTTCCTTGCAACAGACGGACTTTTATCATTGTATATAAATGTAGCAGATGGATTGGTTGTTTATCCTATGGTTATCCAAGCACACTTAGAGGAAGAACTTCCATTTATGGCAACAGAGACTATCCTTATGGAGGGAGTAAAGCGCGGAGGAGATAGACAGGTCCTACACGAGGCCATAAGAAGACATTCTCTTGCTACTGCTAATAGTATCAAGGTCGATGGAAAGAAGAACGACCTAGTACAAAAACTTGGTAGTGATCCTGAATTTAATATGACAGAATATGAAATCTGGGAAATGATTAAACCTGAAAGATTTATAGGGAGAAGCATAGAACAGGTAGAAGAATTTGTTCAAGGAGAAGTAAAAGATATTCTTGAAAGATATTCAGAGGACATTGGAATAGAGGTTAATATATTAGTATAAATGGGGGAATAACGATGAAAACCGCAATTGTAGGAATAAACTGGGGAGATGAAGGAAAGGGAAGAATGGTTGACCTTCTTTCCCAGGACCAAGATATCGTCGTAAGATATCAAGGAGGAAACAATGCAGGTCATACTGTAGTAAATGAAAAGGGAAAGTTTATCTTTAACCTTTTGCCATCGGGAATCCTCAGGGATGATATAGTAAATATTATGGGAAATGGTATGGTTATAGATATTGAACACCTTTGTAGTGAATTGGACAGCCTTCAGGAGAAGGGGATAGTGGTAACTGAAAAGAATCTTAAAATAAGCGAGAGAGCATTTATTTGTATGCCTTACCATGTACTTCTTGATGGATATGAAGAGGAGAGATTAAAGGATAAAAAGTATGGATCAACTAAAAGAGGTATAGCGCCCGTATATGCAGATAAGTATAGGAAAAAAGGAATTCGAATGGGAGAGCTCTTCTTTGAAGATGACTTAAAAGCAAGAGTTAAGGATGTTGTGAAATATGAAAATTTACTTATTGAAAAGGGATATGAAAAAGAAAAAATCGAGTGGGAAGAAATTTATTCCTGGCTTATGAAATATGGCGAGAGACTTAAGCCATATATAACTGAAGTTGGAGTATTCTTAACTGAAGCAATCAAGGAGAATAAGAATATCATGTTTGAAGCGCAACTTGGTGCACTCAGGGATATTGATTATGGAATTTATCCATATACAACATCATCATCAACATTGGCAGCATATGCATCAATTGGATCAGGGATACCAGGAGAAAAGCTTGATAGGACCGTAGGCGTTGTAAAGGCATACTCATCTTGCGTAGGTGAGGGACCATTTACAGTCGAGATGGATGGTGAAGAGGCTGATAAATTAAGGGAAGCAGGAGCTGAATACGGAGCAGCTACTGGAAGACCAAGAAGAGTAGGCGCATTTGATGTAGTTGCAACAAGGTATGGTTGCTTGGTACAGGGAGCAGATGAAATAGCTCTTACAAAGCTTGATGTGCTTTCATATATGGAGAACATTCCTGTTTGTACAGCATATGAAATAGATGGAGAAAAGATAAATGATTTCCCTGTCGGTCCAATGCTTGTCAGAGCAAAGCCTGTAATCGAGTATATGTCAGGTTGGAAAAAAGACATAACAAAATGCAGAACATTAGAGGAACTACCATTCGAAGCGAAAGAATATGTATCCTATATTGAAAAAGTCCTCGGAACCAAAATTACTTACGTTTCTGTAGGTCCAGAAAGAGATGAATATATAAAGAGAGACTAGAATATAATATAATAACAAAAAAAATAAACCCAGCATATCAATCATATTGATATGCTGGGTTGCTTTTTATTCGAAACTAAGTCCTTCTCTATGAATTGCTACACTTAATACTATTCCTATTGAGATTAAGTTTATCAACTGGAACGTACCTCCATAACTCATAAACGGAAGAGGGATACCGGTAATTGGCATTAGACCCATTGTCATTCCTATATTCTCCCAAATATGGAATAAGAACATTCCTACAAATCCTATGGACATAAATGAACCAAATTTATCTGGTGAGTTTTTAGCTATCTTTATTATTCTATGAATCATAATAAAATATAAGAGTATAAGAACAGCTCCACCAATAAATCCGAGCTCTTCAACGATTACTGGAAAAATAAAATCGGTTTGCTTTTCTGGAATATAATTAAACTGAGTTTGCGTGCCTTGGAAAAGTCCTCTACCAAAGATTTTACCACTCCCTATAGCAATTTTTCCCTGTAAAGCTTGTAAGCCTGTATTAGAGGTATCTCTGCTAGGGTCTATGAAGTTAAAAAATCTATCCTTTTGGTAGTCATCGAGTCTTGTCCAAAGAATAGGAAGGCTCAATAGTCCAGCTCCTAAAGCTAAACCAATAAGCTTCCATTTAATCCCTGCAGTAAAAATCATAAGAGCTATAATAAAAATAAATACCATAGCAGTACCAGCATCTGGTTGAAGTAGAATAAGAACTATAGGGGTAAATGCAAATGCTAAAACCTTTAAAAGTACAAAAGGAGTATTAATGTCGTCTTTATGAATATCTAGGTATTTGGCTAATGAGATAATTAATCCAACCTTTACAAACTCTGCAGGTTGAAAACCAAAATTACCAATATATAACCAAGATCTTGAACCCCAATCGGAATCACCAATACCTAAAATTAGTACTGCTACTAATAGCAGTATTGATATAATATATATTGGTATATATAATTTTCCTAGAAATTGATAATCAAAAAAAACTAGGAACAATATCGCAGCTAAACCTATTAAGGTTGAAATTGACTGCGTTCGTACATAGCGAAGATTATCCATACTAAGAGTTGCTGAATATATAACAACAATTCCATATATACTTAGTAAAACGACTGTAGTTAGCAATATAAAATCAAATCGTTTAAATGCTTTTCTTTTAAGATTAAACATATATATCTACTCCTTTACATCAAAATTAATTATACCATAATAGAGAGGGTTCAAGTAGTAGGTTTTTGTTATATCTGTTATAATTATATTTAGGAGGAGCTATTTATGTTGCGAGAAACGATTTTAGAGAAGGCTAAAAAAATAGGCATAGAAATGATAGGCTTTACAAGAGCTGATCCATTTTATTCAATTGAATCAATTTTGAAAGAAAGAATAGCTGAAAATAACAGTCCTGAATTTGAAGAAAAAAACATTGAGATTAGACTTGATCCTAAAAAAACAATGGAAAATTGTAAAAGTATAATAGTAATAGGATTATCCTATTATACAGATATGGAAAGAAAGGATATTCCGAATATAAAAGGGTCTTTATCCAGATCTTCTTGGGGGATAGATTATCATAGAGTTTTAACCGAACATATGAAAAGATTAGTGGATGAACTAGAAGAAACAATCGAATTTGAATCTATGATTTTTACGGATACTGGTCCTCTTGTAGATAGAGAATTAGCATATCGAGCAGGAATAGGATACTATGGGAAAAATTGTAGTTTAATAAATCCTAAATATGGATCTTTCTTTTTTATAGGGTATATACTGACAAACTTAGATATAGCAGAGAATGACATATTACTCCAAAATCAATGTGGAGATTGTGAACTATGCTTAAAGGCGTGCCCAACAAATGCATTATTAGGTTCAGGGAAATTGGATACAAAAAGATGTATTTCCTACTTAACACAAACTAAAAAACCAATAAAAGAGGAATTAGCTCGGAAAATGGGTATAAAAATATATGGGTGTGATACATGTCAATTAGTGTGTCCTAAAAATAGAGGTATAGAAAAATCTACACATATTGAATTCAAACCATATAAAACAGGAGGATTCGTAGATATTGAAGAGCTTGTAGAAATGTCCAAGAGAGCTTTTAATTCTAAATACGGAGATATGTCAGGAAGCTGGAGAGGAAAAAATGTGCTTATCAGAAATTCACTAATTGCGTTAAATAATATATCTTTAGATGAACATTACAACTTAATTAAAGATGTTCATCTAAAGCAAGTTGAATTATTAAAGCCTTATGCAAGTATGTGGTTGGAGAATTATGATAGGAGACAATAATAAGGAGGTAGGGACAGTGTCGAGTGTACATGAACTAAGTTTTTTAAAAGAAAAAATTGAAGAGCTTAAGAAGCAAGGGGTTTATAGGAAACTTCCTGTAATGGGAAGTGCAAGTGGAGCAGAAGTTATATTAAATGGGAAAGAAGTAATAAATTTATCTTCAAATAATTACTTAGGATTTGCAAATCATCCTAGATTAAAAAAAGCAGCAATAGCAGCTGTAGAAAAATATGGTGTAGGAGCGGGAGCAGTAAGGACAATAATTGGAAATATGGATATACATGAAGAATTAGAAAGGGTTCTTTCAAAATTCAAAAGAGAAGAATCAGCTTTTGTTTATCAGTCTGGTTTTAACTGCAATGCAGGAACTATTCAAGCGATAACCGAAGCAGGAGATTTAATTATTTCCGATGAATTAAATCATGCATCTATTATAGATGGTTCAAGATTATCAAGAGCATCTAAAGCAATTTACAAACATTCAGATATGGATAGCTTAGAGATGGTTTTAAAAGATAATAGAGATAAGTATAGAAATATACTAGTTATAACAGATGGTGTATTTAGTATGGATGGAGATATTGCAAAGCTTCCTGAAATAGTTAATTTAGCAGAAAAATTTGAAGCTATGACTTATGTAGATGATGCGCATGGTTCTGGAGTTTTAGGTGAAAGTGGTAGAGGAACAGTGGATCATTTTAAACTTCATGGGAGGGTAGATTTTTCAATTGGAACACTCTCTAAAGCTATCGGTGTAATAGGTGGCTATGTGGCAGGTTCAGAGACAATGTATGAATGGTTAAGCCATAGAGCAAGGCCAGCACTGTTTTCCACAGCTCTTCCACCAGCTGCAGTGGGTGCGATTATTGAAGCTGTTACAATGCTTTCTGAATCAACAGAGTATACTGATAGACTATGGGATAATGCAAAATATTTTAAGGCAAAGATGGGAGAATTGGGATTTGATATCGGTCATAGCCAGACTCCAATAACACCAGTAATTATTGGTGATGAAGCTAAAACAATGGAGTTTAGTAGAAAATTATTGGATAAAGGAGTATTTGTATCAGGAATTGTATTCCCAACAGTTCCAATGGGTACAGGTAGATTAAGATGCATGGTTACGGCTGGACATACAAAAGAACAGCTGGACAGAGCTTGTGATGCTTTTAAAAAGACAGGCGAAGAGATGGGTATACTATAAACTTAGAGGGGAATATATATTCCCCCTTTTTTTTTATCGAATTATAGTATAATATTATCTAGAGTGCTTATATGAGGAGGCAAGTTTATGATAATAGGAGCTTGTAGAATAAAGGTGCATATTTTTGAGAGCTACTCTTTAAAGGATAAGCGGCAAGTTATAAAAAGCCTTATAGAAAGGTTAAAAACGCGATATAATATTTCAATTGCTGAAATAGATGACCTTGATAGTTGGCAAACAGCTTTGATTGGATTTGCTTGCGTTTCTAATGAAACAAAACATGTGCAAAGTGTAATAAATAATGTAATTCATTTTATTGATGGCGATGGAAGGCTTGAAATAACAGCTCAAGATATAGAAATACTTTAGGAGAGACTATGAAGAATATACTTTCAAAGAAAAAAATAAATATTGTTTTAGAATTATTAGAAGAACTTTACCCAGATGCAAAAGCTGAACTAAATTTCACTAATCCCTTTGAACTCCTTATAGCAACTATACTTTCAGCACAGTGTACAGATGTAAGGGTAAATATAGTGACGGATGAATTATTTAAAGAATTTAAAAAACCTCAAGATTTTATAGAATTGGGAGAGAAAGATTTGATTGAAAAAATAAAAACTTGTGGATTAGGAAATTCTAAGGGTAAAAATATAGTTGAAACGTCTAAAATATTATTAGAAAAATATAAAGGAAAAGTTCCAGAAACTATGGAAGAATTAATAAAATTACCAGGGGTTGGTAGAAAAACGGCAAATGTAGTGTTAAGTAACGCTTTTGGAGTTCCAGCAATAGCAGTAGACACTCATGTTTTTAGAGTATCAAATAGAATTGGACTTGCAGATTCTAAGACTGTTGAAAAAACTGAATTAGATTTGATGAATAGTATACCAAAAAAAAGATGGACCAAAACACACCATCTGCTAATATTTCATGGTAGGAGAATGTGTAAGGCAAGGAATCCACAATGTGAGATTTGCTCCTTAAATAAGTATTGCTTATATTACATAAAGGATTCTAAAAAAGAATTATAAAGTAGTCTTTTATGAAGCTTAAAACAGAAAGTTTCTAGTATTATAAAAAAATAGAACTTTCTTATTCGTTATAGAAGAGGGGATAAAGGATGAAAAAAGGTATAATAATTGCAATTATTTCGATATTAATATTAAGTGCTTCGGGGTTGGCAGGGTATATATATCTTGATGATTATTTAAATCAGGATAAATTCTATGATGGGGTAAGGGTAGAAGGTATAGATCTAGGAGGGTATACCCTTAACATGGGTATGGAAAAGATTCTAGAATCGAAAAAGATTGAAAACGAGAACAAAGAAATAGAATTCTATACAAATGACGATGACAATAACAAATTTCATTTCGCTCTCGAATTAGCTGGATATTCCTATAATTACCAAGAGACTATTGAATCAGCTTTTAACTATGGGAAAATAGGAAATTTAATTAAAAGGTATTTCGAAGTAGAAAAATTAAAAACGCAACCCGCAAATTTTGTACTTACACCAATTTTTCAAAAAGATAAGGCAAAAAAAGTATTACAGGATTTAGCAATAGAGATTAATACAGAACCAGAGGATGCGGTTTTTGAGTTTAATGATGGCATAATTAAGATAGAAGATCATAAAGTAGGAAAAGAATTATTAATAGATGAGACAATTGAGAATATGGAATCTACATTTCCAGAAGTAAACAAGGTAGAATTATCAATAAAATATGATATTCCAGAAAAAACATCTGAATTATATAAGAGAATAAATGGTGTTATTGGGGAATTTTCTACGAATTTCAAGACAAGTCCAGAAGGCAGAAGCTATAATATTGGGTTGTCAACAAATTCATTTGAAGGCTTTGTATTAATGCCTGGAGATATAGCTTCTTATAATGAAATAACTGGACCTAAACAAGCTAAGTTTGGATACAAAGAAGCACCAGTTATTTTAAATGGGGAGCTAACACCTGGAATGGGTGGAGGTGTTTGCCAAACATCTACAACACTCTATAATGCACTTTTACTTGCAGATCTTGAAATTATAGAAAGGCATCCGCATTCAATAGCTGCTTCATATGTAAGAAAGGGAACAGACGGTGCAGTAGCGGCTCCTTATTTAGATTTGAAATTCAGAAACAACTTTGATTATCCTATATATATAGATACAAAGATAGAGAATAAAAATGTTTATTTCTATATTTATGGGGATTTAGAATCTAGGGATTATAGCATTCGAATTGATACTAAATGGTTAGATACAATCCCATATAAGACGATCGAGAATTTGGATAATAGTCTGGCTCCTGGAACAAGAGAACTAGTTCAAGATGGAAGAACGGGTTATAAAGTTAACACATATAAAACTAAACTAAAAGATGGAAAGGTAATTAGCTCTGAAAAGATAACATATGATTATTATAGAGAAAGGGATGCTATCTATAAAGTAGGGCCACCTGTGCCTATAGAAATTCCAGTTCCAGAAATTACTGAACCATCAGATATTTTTATAGATTCGCCAGAAATTACAACAGAATCTTCTTTCTAGTATTTTGGAGATACTTTGTCAGGCTGAAGATGATGAGTATTATATTATTATGTATGTTAGATTATTATTGTTGGAGGTAAAAAATGGACATAAAATTAATAGCAATTGATATGGATGGAACACTTTTAAATAGTGAAAATGAGATAACAAATAATACTAGACAAATACTCAAAGAAGCTAAAGAAAAAGGAGTCAATATCGTTTTAACTACTGGTAGAGTCATGAAGTCAGCATTTTATTATTCGAAAAATTTAGGCTTAGAAAGTTATGTAGTCGCATGCAATGGTGGGATAATAATGGATAAACAGTCAAATGTTTTATTTAAAAAACCAATCCCAAAAGATGAAATAATCAAAATAATGGAAATAGGGAAGGAGCTATCAGTATATTTTCACTTTTATAACGAAGACACCTTTTTTACTAATCAGTATGTTAAAGAGGTATATGAGTATTATTTGTCTTCTCAAGGAAAATTTACAGGACAAAATATAGGAGTTGAATTGTATAAAAATGAAAGTGAAATAATAGATAGAAATGATTTAAATATTTACAAATTTTTATTTATAGATCAAGATGATAAAAAGTTAAGGGAACTTAGGAATAGACTTTCGGAAATTACTGATATATCATTATCTAGCAGTTTGGAGAACAATGTAGAAGTAATGACTAAAGGAGTGTCGAAAGGAATAGCAATAGAACTATTATGTGATAAGCTAGGAATAACTAAAGAAAATGTAATGGCTATAGGGGATAATGAGAATGATTTATCTATGATTGATTTTGCTGGTATAGGAGTAGCTATGGGAAATGGAAGCCAAAGACTAAAAGATTCTGCGGACTTTGTAGCTCCTTCAAATGAAGAAGATGGCGTAGCATATTCAATACAAAAATTTATTTTATAAAGAGGAGTATATATGGCTTTAAATATAGTATTAGTAGAACCTGAAATACCGCACAATACCGGTAGTATTGCAAGAACCTGTGCATTAACAGAAACACGACTTCATTTGGTAAAACCTTTGGGATTTTCTGTAGATGATAAGCATTTAAAAAGAGCAGGACTTGATTATTGGCATTTAGTAGATATTATTTATTATGATAGTTTTGATGAAGTTTTAAAAAACAATCCTGATGGAATTTTTTATTATGCGACTACAAAGGCTAGCAAAAATTATAGTGAATTTACCTATAGGGACAATTCTTTTTTTGTATTTGGAAAAGAAACAAAAGGATTATCCGAGAGCATTTTAAGTAGCAATAAAGAAACGCTTATAAGAATCCCTATGAAAAAGAATATTGCGAGATCTTTAAATCTTTCAAATTCGGCAAATATTATTATTTATGAAGCACTAAGACAATTAGATTTTCTTAGTCTTAAATAATGCTATAAAATATAAAGACATTAAAATTCACAATATGTAATATAGGGAAGTTTATTGTGAAATCCAAAACGGAAAGTTTCTATATTAAGAAAAAAGTAGAACTTTCCTATTTATTATGAAAAATATAATATAAGATTCAAGAGTTTTATGTTAATATAGTTTAGGGACTTATAAAGGAGGGACTAAAACTATGGATTATGCTCTACCAGTTTTAGGTGGGCTAGGATTATTTTTATTTGGTATGAACACTATGGCAGATGGGCTTGAAAAAGCAGCAGGCAATCGGCTAAAAAAAATGATAGAAACTCTTACAAAGAATAGAGTTACTGGTGTTTTAGTAGGAATTGTAGTGACTATGATAGTTCAAAGTAGTAGTGCTACAACTGTTATGGTTATTGGGTTTGTCAACGCTGGGATAATGACATTACCCCAAGCGGTTGGTATTATTATGGGAGCAAATATAGGTACTACTGTAACCGCACAACTTATAGCTTTTAAACTGACAGACTATGCACCGCTAGCAGTGGCAATTGGGGTAGCGATTTGGATAGGAGCGAAAAAGAAGAAAGCGAAAATGTATTCTGAAATACTTATAGGATTTGGAATTTTATTTATTGGAATGGATATGATGGGTGATGGGTTAAAACCTTTAGCGGAGTTGCAAGCTTTCTCAAACTTTATGGCAGGACTTGAAAATCCAGTGATGGGGATGTTAGCAGGACTAGGCCTTACTACAATTCTACAAAGTAGTTCAGCTTCAATTGGTCTTCTTCAAGCTTTAGCAGGGCAGGGCTTAATCACTATGAATATAGCTTTTCCAATATTATTTGGTGAAAACATAGGGACAACAACTACTGCAATAATATCTAGTATAGGGGCAAATAAAACTGCTAAAAGAGCGGCACTCATTCACTTTTTGTTTAACTTAATTGGGACTATTTTATTTATGACTATTTTAAGATATCCAATAGAGTGGTTAGTTACGTGGATTACGCCAAATGATATACAAAGACAGATTGCAAATGCTCATACATCATTTAATATAGTCAATGTTCTAATACAGCTACCATTTGCAATGTTACTTGTTAAGGCAGCTGAAAAATTAGTCCCAGGCACAGATGAAGATATGACAGAATCAAAATATCTTGATAAACGGATTATAGAAACACCTTCAATTGCATTAGGTCAAGTTGCTAGAGAAGCACAAAGAATGGGTGAACTAGTACTTGAAAACTTAGAAGAAAGTAAAATTGTTTTTTTAGAAGATAAATATAAAAATTTAGATAATATATTTGATAGAGAAAAAAGAATTAATAAAATTCAAAGAGAAATTACTGATTATCTAGTTCGACTTTCAAATGCATCTTTATCAGATGATCAACATCAAGATGTTAATGCCTTGCTTTATATTACAGGGGATATTGAAAGGGTAGGAGATCATATAGAAAACATAGCTGAACTTGCACAATATAAGTTAGATAATGATTTGTTTTTTACTCCTCAAGCGACACAAGAAATGTTAGAGATGTATAATTTATGTTCTGAGGCATTCCAATCATCATTAACTGCATATAAAAATCTGGATGAAACACTTGCAAGACAAGTTTTAACATTAGAAGATGAAGTTGATGTATTGGAAAAACAAAATCGTATAAAACACATAGACAGACTTAGTCAAAGAATGTGTAATACAGGTGCAGGTATAATATTCTTGGATGCAATAAGTAATTTAGAGAGAATTTCTGACCACGCAAAGAATATTGCGATGTACGTTTTAGATAAATTTAAAGATTAAAAGAGTTAACAATTATTAATTTCAAATAATTATTAATATCTATTGAATTTCATATACAGATAGAGTATAATAAATTTATTAAGGTTGTTAAAAATGTAACAAAATCAAACTTTAATAATTCTGGATGATTGTAGCGGGAGAGTCCACAATTTTATTTGTGGCGCCGAAGGAGTAACCAAAAGAGCTAGCCCCTTTTTTAAGAAACTCTCAGGCAAGAGGACCGTTATAGGACAGAACTCTGGAAAGCGTCTTATACACCGAAGGAGCAACCCCATTTATAAAGGGAGAATCTCTCAGGTCCAAAAACAGAGTAAATAGGCAAGTTCTATTTATTCTGTTTATTTTTATATAAAGAATTATTTCTAGGATATAAAAATAGGGAGAATAGGAGAGTGTTTATCGTATTTATTTAGATGCTTCTATAAGTATTTATGAGTACTTATTGAAAAACAGCTTACCTTATAAGAGGAGTTAAAAATGTATTTTTAGGGTAATATAAATATGATGAAATTAAGTAAAAATTTGAATAAGGAGGAGAATGGATGATTTATGATTTAATTATTATTGGTTCGGGACCAGCTGGATTATCAGCAGGCTTATATGCAGCAAGAGCTAGAATGAACACTTTAATTATTGAAAAAGAAGCAGCAGGTGGACAAATAGCAACGACTGATGAAGTTGCAAATTACCCTGGCTCTATTGAGCATGCAACTGGTCCATCATTAGTCCACAGAATGGTTGAGCAAGCAGAAAGTTTTGGTGCAAAAACTGTATCGGATACTATTGAATCAGTAGATTTTTCTGGGAAGGTAAAAATCCTTAAAGGAGAAAAAGAAGAGTATCAGGCTAAGGCAGTTATACTAGCAACAGGTGCTGTTCCAAAACATATTGGCTGTCCCGGAGAAAAAGAGTTAACAGGAAGAGGAATATCATATTGTGCAACTTGTGATGGAGCTTTCTTTGAAGATTTAGAAGTTTATGTAATTGGAGGCGGTGATTCCGCAGTTGAGGAAGCAATGTTCTTAACTAAGTTTGCTAGAAAAGTTACAATAGTACACAGAAGAGATGAATTAAGAGCTGCAAAATCAATTCAAGAAAAAGCATTTGCCAATCCTAAAATGGATTTCTTATGGGATTCAGTTATAACAGAAGTAAAAGGGGATGGACTACTAGAATCTATGCTAGTAAAGAATGTTAAAACAAATGAAGTAACAGAGATATTTGCAGATGAAGATGACGGTACATTTGGTATTTTCGTATTTATAGGCTATGATCCTGCTAATAAATTATTTGAAGGACTAGTTAATATGGAAAAAGGTTATATAATAACTGATGACAATATGAAAACAAATGTGGATGGTGTATTTGCTGCAGGTGATAACAGAGTTAAATCCTTAAGACAGGTTGTAACAGCGGTTTCTGATGGAGCAATTGCTGCAATACAAGCTGAAAAATATATTGACAATAATTTTTAATTGGGAGGTGAAAAAATGTTAGAGTTAACCAAAGAAAATTTTGAAGCAGAAGTCTTAAAAGCTGAAGGAACTGTATTAGTTGATTTCTGGAGCCCATCTTGTGAACCTTGTAAAGCTCTTATGCCAAAAGTACATGAGTTTGAAGAAAAATATTCTGATAAAGTTAAATTTGCATCTTTAGATATTACTCAAGCAAGAAGAGTTGCTATAGGACAAAAAGTACTTGGATTACCTGTTGTAGCAATATACAAGAATGGTGAAAGAGTAGATTCAGTAGTTGGAGATGAAGCAACTTCTAAATCAGTAGGAGAATTAATAGAAAAGCATTGTTAATTAGATTAATTATAGTGTTTTACAGGAGTGGGATGTACCAATAATCTGAGGAGGTGAAGTTAATGCGTCTAGAATTAGGCAAAATTCTAATTAAAGATGTAGTATTTGGGGATGCGACAAGTCTTAAAGAGGGTGTTCTATCTGTAAATAAGAAAGAATTAATAGACTTATTAATGGAAGATGAGCATATAAAATTTGTTGATGTTGACATTGCTAAACCAGGCGAAAGTGTAAGAATTACGCCAGTTAAAGATGTTGTTGAACCAAGAGTAAAAGTAGAAGGACCAGGAGGAGTATTTCCAGGAGTTTTATCTAAAGTTGATGTGGTTGGGTCAGGTAAAACTAATGTATTAAAAGGTTGTGCAATCATGACAACAGGTAAAATTGTAGGATTCCAAGAGGGTATTGTTGATATGACAGGCCCTGGAGCAGAACTTACACCATTTTCAAAGCTTATAAACATAGTGGTTAAATGTGATCCAATTGATGGAATCAAACAACATGATCATGAAAGAGCAGTAAGATTTGCAGGATTTAAAGCTGCAGCATATTTAGCAGAAACTGCAAGGACATTAACTCCAGATGAAGTTGAAGTATTTGAAGTTGATAGTTTCTTAGAAGGAATAAAAAAATATCCAAATTTACCAAAGATAGGATATGTTCATATGCTTCAAACACAAGGGTTACTTCATGACACATATGTATATGGAGTAGATGCTAAACAGATAGTTCCTACAATTCTTTATCCAACTGAGATAATGGATGGAGCAATTGTAAGTGGTAACTGTGTTTCTGCGTGTGATAAAAATACAACTTACCATCATTTAAATAATCCAGTTGTTCATGATATGTTAGCAGCACATGGTAAAGAAATTAACTATGTTGGAAATATCATAACAAATGAGAATGTTTATCTTGCAGATAAGGAAAGATCATCAAATTGGACAGCTAAACTAGCTGAATTCTTAGGCCTTGACGGTGTTATTATTTCACAAGAAGGTTTTGGAAATCCAGATACTGACCTTATAATGAATTGTAAGAAAATAGAAGCAAAAAGCATTAAAACTGTTATTATTACAGATGAGTATGCAGGAAGAGATGGAGCAAGTCAATCTCTTGCAGATGCAGACAAATCTGCTGATGCTGTAGTTACAGGCGGAAATGCAAACGAAGTAATTACACTTCCTCCAATGGATAAAATCATAGGTACTCTAGATTATACCAATATAATCGCAGGTGGATTTGATGGAAGTTTAGCTGCAGATGGTTCCATAACTGTTGAAATCCAAGCAATAACTGGAGCAACAAATGAAATGGGATTCAACAAAATGTCAGCTAAAACTTATTAATTAAGAAATTTTAGTTTTAAAATAGAATATAGAAGAAAGGATGTGGCAATATGTCAATATTTAATGAAAATTCAAAAGTTATATTAATTGGCGATAGAGATGGTATTCCTGGACCAGCAATGGAAG
>JAVERT010000060.1:0-5827 GCA_034006985.1 Gudongella sp. | reverse complement strand
GTCCTTCAGTAAAGTATCTATCCACTGGCCAATGTAGGATATTACCATCGTCATCATAATACCAATCCTGTGATCCTTGCGCGGTAAAAATTGGATGTTCTACAGAGAAAACAAAATCACCATCACTTACAAGAAGCTTGTCTATTTTACGTAAAATATTCTCAAAAGATTCAAGATAGTGAAAACTCAATGAACTGATCACTACATCAAAACTGTCATCAGGAAAGTCAATCTCTTCAATTGGCATACAGACATACTTAATTAAATCAGTGTTCGTCTTTTTCTTTGCCTCTTCAATCATCTTTTGTGAGATATCTATCCCAACGACTGATTCAGCACCATTATCTATGGCATATTCACAATGCCAGCCAAAGCCACAGCCTAGATCCAACACTCTTTTGTCCTTAAAATCTGGCAATATCTTCCGTAATTCAGGCCACTCACCAGCTCCTTCTAGTCCTTTCTTCGAACGATCCATATTGCTATATTTTTCATAAAAAACTTCATCATTATATTTATTTTGTCTCATTATCTGTTTCCTCCAACGTCAGTATTATTATATTAATGTTTTGAGTTTTACTCAATTCGTATTGTGAGAAACTCAGAAATGTTACTTTTGAAATTTATGTCACCTAATTAAAAAGACTTCACCTGAGGTATTTATTATTAATATCCACCATATTTGTAAAAGAAATATTCGTCAAATGACCCCAATGTAATATTGTCTCCATCCACATATATGAATTTATCATTACAGGTCGAGCCACCTGTCATAGTTTTTTTCATTACCATACATGTTTTTGTCTCATCCATTTTTATATCTAAAATGGAAAGCTCCCTTCCTTTCACAAAAATCCCTTTTGTTCCATAAATTGAAACTTCCATCGCCTTATCATCTGTCTTTTTAATATTATAATCAAATAGATACTCGTATTGACTGCCTTGATAGAGATAATTTTCATCGAATTTTATTAAAGAACCAGTCTCACTAATCCAGGTACCCTTTAATGCTTCACTTATTGGTTTTTCTTTTCTATCTATTCTTTTTTGTTTGGCCTCCAATAAAAGAGGGTCTCTCAATTCTTCATAGTCTGCATTTTCATAAAAATATATGACTCTATCATAGCTTTCTTTGTCTATTGATACCCATTTATTCTCATAAAAGGCTATATCTTTAGAGATGCTTAAGGATGTGTTAATATTACCTTCACTATTATATACTTTAAAACAGATGATATCATATTCTTCTATATTTTTAGGATCCTCAAAACTATTATTATATATTTGAATATCGTTTATAAGACTAGCTATTATCTCTATATCGTTCCGATTGGTCACATTCTTTTTATAAACATCAGTCCCTATTTCAATTCCAGAAATTTGAGTATAATCTAGCCCTTCCTTTATAAGGCCATAATCATTATCTTCTTGAACTGAACACCCTAATAACAATATAAGTACTAATATCATTCCTCCAACAGCTAATATCCTTTTCATATCTTATTTCCTTTCAAATAGAGACAAATTATCTACCTCTAAATATAAAATATTGGCGTTCAATTAACACTATGGAAATTTTTCTGAAATTCAAAATTTGTGTTGCGGGATTTTACTTATTTAATCATAGTAGATATTTGGTTTTATTGGCAAAACCTGATTAATATAAATACTATCATAAGGAACTTCCTCAATATAATTTAAAAATTCATTTGCTGTTCCAAATGCAAGAACTCCATAAGTTTTAATTCCATTCTCATCTACATACTTTAAGGCATCATTATAAAAATCTGTTTTATAAAAATTATAATCAAACATTCCTATAAATTTTTCTTGATTACTTAAGTATTTAAGACGCGATTTAAAATGAGCTTCATAAATTTCGGGCAGAGCTTCTACAGGACCTTTCTGAGTATACAATGGACTACCCCACATGTCTTCTAAATAGAAAAATGGATAGGTCTCGAGGTCTGGCCGTTGTGATGAAGACGGTTCATCATTTTGATTAGGGTTAAAACCTATTAAATGCATGGGTTGATTTTCACTCCATATTTTTTCAGGTTCTACAGTCCTAATACCTACCCATTTAAATTTAATAGCCTTATACTCAGCATTCATATTATAAAAATCTTTCATATTTAAATCTTCATCAAAAACAATACTCATAGAAATATAGGATAAGGGATTAAGCTCATTTAAATATCGAATTGTATCTTCATTTTTTATAGAGATAAATCTATCTCTAATCTCAATTGCTTCTTCTCTCTCATCATCATCTGGAAATACATACTTTATTTTTTCAAATCCATCCCAAACTCCAAAACGATTTTCTCTACTAAAAATACCATCCATTGCGGAGGTTAATCTATTCCTTGAAATATCTACAAAGTGTCTTTGATCACTATCAGTAAAAAGATCTCGTAAAGAATAGCTTAATTCATATTTGCCAAAACCTTTTGGCTCTTGAAAGGTATATGAATTAATTGAATGTCCTGGCATATTAAGACTAACATATGCTTGCATATCAAAATAGAAATCTGGAGATTTATACTCTTGTTCTTCTGACTGACTAGTAGCACTTGGATCATAGTATAACAGATCTACCATACCGGATACTATATAAAAAACACCAATGTAAAGTGCAATGATTGTTAATACTGATTTTAATACAATTTTTCTAAACTTACTATTTACGCTTTTCTTTAATTTACTAGTCTCTTCATCATGGAAGTCAACATTGGCCATTATTCTTGTAGCTCTTGGTTCTTCATCAAGCTCTTTATCAAATATTTCTGATTGATATTCTTCTAAAGCTGCGTATTTTTCTAATTCTTGCTCAATTATCTTTTTTTCTTCTCCACTAAGTAAATCTTTTTTATATCGATCTAATAGTTCTTTATAGTTCATTTTCTCCCTCCATTTCTTTCTTTAGTCTCTTCCTAGCTCTAGACAACATGGTCTTGGCAGCTCCCTCTGAAGTATTTCTTGATTCACTAATCTCTTTTAGTGAAAATCCACAAAAATAGTAGAGAACTAGAATTTCCTTATAGGATTCATTTAGATTTATTATTGAATTATACAAATACTTGTTTTTCTCTGATTCTATCAGCTTATCTAATGGTGTCTCATAATTAGATAGGGTGTTTTCAATAATGTTTTCACTGCTATACTCCCTATTTAGCTTAAGAAGATCTAAGTATAGATTCTTACATACTCTAAATAGCCAATATTTTATGTAGTACACATCATCAAGAGATAAAAATGCCTTGAAAAAGGTATCGCTAGTTAAGTCTTGTGCTAAATGATGGTCTTTACAAAGTGAAAATGCATAAAGGTATAATTCTCTGTGATATTTAATATATAGTTTTTCCATCTGATCATTTACCACACTGACTAACACTCCTTTCACTATATAAACGAATTAGAAAGAATTAGGTTACACTTATTCTTCAGAACTATTTTTATTATCCAGCATGACTAGTATTTCATTCATAAATTTTGTACTTTCAAACAAAACTCCCTCAAGGATTAGACTTAAGGGAGTATGTTTGGATTGTTTTTATTACAATCATGTTTTATATCTAATGGGTAGGATTCCCAATTTAAACTTACACAGAAGTCCCCTGAATCTAGTTTAATTTTACTCAAATGTTATTCTAATAAACTAGATAGTGATATGTTTAGATACAAGTCCTTTATCGCTCTTACTAAACGTATTTAGTTTTTATCTAAGTTATCTTTTAACTTGTATTTTAAAAAATAAGGAGATAAAGCTGCTAGTATAACAACATAAACTAAATATACTAGAAATACCATTGTTAAATTTGGAAATATACTGAGAATAACGCTCTTTATAAATGCTGGCCATATTAGTAATATTGAAAGAACGACCTTACTACTTAGTATCGTCTCGTGAGGAGCTCGGCAGTTTCTACATTCTAAAGAACTACCAACTAATACTTTTAGCAAAGCTTTATACTTAAATTTCATTTCGCAATTTTCACATTTTTGAATCCCCATATAAAACCCACCTTTTATGCTGCATAATTTACTAATGATGCATAACTACAGTTGGTTCAAAAAGCTAAAAAATTCTAATTACCTCAAGATTAGATAACTTTACAACACAAAATAAATTTATTCTTCAATATTATTTTCTTGTGTATTATATTTTTCCTCATTTCTTTTCCATGCAAAAGTTGCACCAATACGTGCCCCAATATAACTCATAACAAAAAAGAAGGAGATCCTTAGAAAGAAAAGGAATGTTAAATCACTTCTAAGTAAAATTACAATAGATGGACCTATTGTTAGCGCAGCTGCCAATAATAAACTTCTTTTTTGAACATACTTTTTTCCCCTTCTTGCCTATACTTAGCCCAAGCTCACACTTGTTTTTGTTCCTTCATTAAAATTTCCTTCAATTATAATTTAGTTGCGTATATTTATACTGATTCGCAACTAAATCCTTCGTTCTTATTTTAAATTTTTAAAACTAAATTATTCATCTTCATCATAGCACTTATACAGCATCATTACTCCGTTTATTTGAAACTGTAATAATTTTGTAAACCTACAACTTTGAAAAAAATGTATATTAAATATATCTAGAAAACAATGAATTATTGGGGTTTCTTAAGGTAATATTTTAATAATTGGGTAGAAATAATATAGATAGTTAATTATCATACTGTTTTGTGTACTTATACTTTTAGAATTTAAAAATGGAGGGAATTGAATTGAAAAAAATTATATCTTTAGTTTTAGTAATGTTAATGATAACAAGCTCAGTAAGCGCAAGTTCACAACCTTCAGCATGGGCTAGTGATGAGGTCGAAACTGCTATTTCCTTGGGACTTGTACCCAAAGATTTACAAAACAATTACAAGGCACCTATTACAAGAATTGAATTTGTGCAACTACTTACGAAAGTTGCAAATAAGTGGTCGCCTAATAAAAAGGTTGCACCTAACCTAGGAGAAACTAAGTTTTTGGATACTAATGATGAAAATGTTTTGTATTTTGCTGCCTTAGGTATAGTAGAAGGTGATGGAAAAGGATCTTTTATGCCAAATAATTTACTACAAAGACAAGAAGCTGCAAAGATACTTTATAAAACAGCTGATAATTTTACGATGGTTCCAGCAGAAGATATTATGATATCAACGATTTATAGGGGTTATTCTAGTCATGAAATGCCTCATTCTTTTAAAGATAGTCCAAAACTTCGTAGTTGGAGCAGAGAATATGTCAATTGGACCTATCGTAAGGGCATTATGCAAGGGGTAAGTGATAGTAGATTTGCACCTGAAGAATCTTATACAAGAGAACAAGCAATTCTAACAGCTTTAAGGTTGTATTATGTAAACGGCACTGGGCAGTTGAGTACCATTCCTCCAGTGGATTATTATCCAATTTATAAGGATAAGGAAATGAAAGTAGTAACATCTTGGATTGATTCTACACTTAGAATTCATAATTTAGATGAAGTTGATTTTACACCTAGTGATGATATGCAGAATCCAGATGAAGATGAATCTCTTTGTAAAATTGTTGCCGAGGAGTCTGGAGGCTATGGACTTTACAGTGAAGATGATGAAAAACTATCTTCCACATATGAAAAACCTATTTTACAAATAGATAAAAATCATTTTCTTGGATGGGTATCAGATAATCCCAAGACTTATGATATCTTGTATTGTGATGGAATAACTCCAGCAAGAATACAAAGAACAGAAATATTCAGATTCGATCCAGAAGTTTATACTGAAAATGGCTTATATGCAATCCAAAACACAGATTATAAAATTACTCTATTTGATTACTTTGG
>JAVERT010000001.1:0-321699 GCA_034006985.1 Gudongella sp. | reverse complement strand
ACCAGGAAGACCACCTGGTAGATAGGTCTAAGGTGAAAGAGTAGTAATACTTGAAGCTAATAGATACTAATATGTCGAGGACTTGACCAAAAAATTCATGTTTAGCATAGAAACTGTTCTAGTGTAGGATTCAAATCTGGTGACGATAGCAAGAGGGAGACACCTGTACCCATACCGAACACAGAAGTTAAGCCTCTTAACGCCGATGGTACTTGGATGGCAACGTCCTGGGAGAGTAGGAAGTCGCCAGTAAAATTTTCTTAGGTAGCTCAACGGCGGAGCAACCGGCTGTTAACCGGTAGGTTGTGGGTTCGAATCCCACCCTGAGAGCCATGCCGGGGTGGTGGAATTGGCAGACGCACAGGACTTAAAATCCTGCGACCTTTAAAGTCGTACCGGTTCGATTCCGGTCCTCGGCACCATAACAACAATTATATAACGCGGGATGGAGCAGTCTGGTAGCTCGTCGGGCTCATAACCCGGAGGTCGTAGGTTCGAATCCTGCTCCCGCAACCATTATTTACACTGTAAGTATAAGTTTGAAGAATTAATTGATGAAACTAGTATTTGCATGATACATAAAAACAACTGATTATGGCGGCGTAGCTCAGTTGGCTAGAGCACACGGTTCATACCCGTGGTGTCAGCGGTTCAAATCCGTTCGCCGCTACCATTTAATTATTAATAGAACAAATCAAGGCCCTATGGTCAAGTGGTTAAGACACCGCCCTTTCACGGCGATAACCCGGGTTCGAGTCCCGGTAGGGTCACCATTTTTACAATTGAATAAATCACAATGCACAAATCACAATTAAAAGAAAAAGACCTAAAAGATAAACACAAGTAATTGTGAACAGTGATTTGAAAATTGTGAATTAATTAAGATATGGGAGCATAGCTCAGTTGGGAGAGCACCTGCCTTACAAGCAGGGGGTCACAGGTTCGAGCCCTGTTGTTCCCACCATTTTTACAACCTACCCCAAGTAGGTTAGAAGAATTACCATGGCCTGGTAGTTCAGTTGGTTAGAATGCCAGCCTGTCACGCTGGAGGTCGAGGGTTCGAGTCCCTTCCAGGTCGCCATTTCAATGCTATTTTAATATGGATATATTTATGCTGGCGTAGCTCAATTGGTAGAGCAACTGACTTGTAATCAGTAGGTTGGGGGTTCAAGTCCTCTCGCCAGCTCCATATAATTACAAAAGCACCACTTATATGGAGGAGTACCCAAGTGGCTAAAGGGGACGGACTGTAAATCCGTTAGCTGAGCTTTCACTGGTTCAAATCCAGTCTCCTCCACCATTAATATTTTTAGATGCATATAATATATACAACTTGCGGGTGTAGCTCAGTGGTAGAGCCCCAGCCTTCCAAGCTGGTTGCGAGGGTCCGATTCCCTTCACCCGCTCCATTTAATTAATTATAATATGCACCTATAGCTCAGTTGGATAGAGCAACGGACTTCTAATCCGTGTGCCGGAGGTTCGAATCCTCCTAGGTGCACCATAATTTTGGGGTGTAGCCAAGTCGGTAAGGCACTAGACTTTGACTCTAGCATTCCACAGGTTCGAGTCCTGTCACCCCAGCCATTACACATTTTAGAAACTAAATAATATGACCTATTAGCTCAGTTGGCAGAGCACCTGACTTTTAATCAGGGTGTCCCGCGTTCGAGTCGCGGATGGGTCACCATTTATGGAGAGGTACCGAAGCGGTCATAACGGGGCGGTCTTGAAAACCGTTAGGGTTCACGCCCACGTGGGTTCGAATCCCACCCTCTCCGCCATAAGGAGAAGTACTCAAGCGGCTGAAGAGGCTCCCCTGCTAAGGGAGTAGGTCCTTCACAGGGCGCGAGGGTTCAAATCCCTCCTTCTCCGCCAATAGTGTGGGGGCCTTTAGCTCAGCTGGTTAGAGCGCCCGGCTCATAACCGGTAGGTCCGGGGTTCGAGTCCCTGAAGGCCCACCAATACATATTACTACAGGTTAGCCCAGATAGCTCAGTCGGTAGAGCAGTGGACTGAAAATCCACGTGTCGCTGGTTCGATTCCGGCTCTGGGCACCATTTTCATAAATTTATCAAATGAATTTCAGAGGAGCTAGTTTAAAGAAGCTTTTTTAGAAGTCTTTTTTGTTTAAAAGAGTAGTTAATTAGGGGTGTAGTTCAGCGGTAGAACGTCGGTCTCCAAAACCGAATGTCGTGGGTTCAAATCCTGCCATCCCTGCCATAGATATGGACTTGTAGCTCAGGTGGTTAGAGCGCACGCCTGATAAGCGTGAGGTCGATGGTTCGAGTCCATCCAGGTCCACCACTTAAATCTTAAATCAATTAGATTTAAGGGCCTTTAGCTCAGCTGGTTAGAGCGCCCGGCTCATAACCGGTAGGTCCGGGGTTCGAGTCCCTGAAGGCCCACCAAAAAGATAAAAAGCAAGCCATATGGCTTGCTTTTTATTTAAGCATTAAAGTTTAAATTTTCATTTTCTAATAACGCTTTAATTAAATTTTTTATGTTATTAGAGATATTTTTTTTATTTACCTTTAGGATTAGAATGTCATTAGGAGGGTTATGACCAGAGATATCTTTAATTGTTGTATTTAGCATTAATTCGTTAATGTTTACATAATATGCAATTACCTGATCTTCTAATTTTGCTTTTTTAACTTCTATTTTAAATTGAAAGTCTGCGTTTTTACTTAAATTTATTGAATAAAATCTATTGTAGTATTCAGAAGAATAATTTAATGAATCATTCCACTTTCCTTTAACAATAATTAAGTCCCCTGATTGAGTGATGTCTGTTAATTTTAGAAAAACAGGTGTATTGTGAAAATACAATTCTATAGTTTGATTCTCTTCAATTAATTGGAAAATCCTTAGTAACTTAGGCATCGAAGCCAAGTCGTCATGATTATGTTTAATTATATAGTTTAAGAAATTCTCAGATTTTGTAATCAGGTAATTTTTATAAAATTCAATGCATTCTAATCCGCTAAATGTATCTTCCCTATATATACCAAGTTCTTTTTCTATAGTTTTTAATTTTAAGTTGGGTAAATCTATAAAATCTTTATTTTTCCTTAAAAATTTATATAAATCAATAGATTCTATTTTTACTTCTGTAACATTATATTTTTTTAGTTTCTCATTTATAAAAGGGATGTCGAAGTTATCACCGTTATATGTGATTAAATATTTATAATTTTTTATTTTATTTACATATTCCTTTAAAATTGTTTCTTCTTCTAGATTAGATTCACTAAAAAATTGAGTTAATTGCCATAAAGTAGTTTTATAATTGTAAATTAATATACCAATTAAATATATTTGATGAAATTTCTTATGCAATCCAGTTGTTTCAATATCCATAAAGCAAATTTCCTCTAATAGATACTTAGTTTTAAAATCAAAATCTATATTTATTGATCTTTGAATAATTTTCATAGTTGAAATCCTTTCGAAATTTAGTAATTTGCTTTTACTAATAGGAAAAATGGTGTACAATATAAGGAGTAAAAGTTTAGGAGGAATATATTTGGCTGAAAACATAAAACAAAAAAAAATAATTGGTTCTGTAGTAAAAGCATTCCATATTATAGATTATATTTCAGAAGAAGAAAGAGAACAAGGGGCTACAGAAATTAGTGATGCTCTTGGCTATGGTGTAAGTGCAACTTATCATTTATTAAACACTCTAAAAGAGTGTAATCTAATAACACAGAATATAAATACAAAGAAGTATCAATTGAGTCTAAAAATGTGGCAACTAGGTATGAGTGCTTATAGACAAAATCATATTTCAATTGCTTTGAAGCCCTTTTTAGTTGATTTAAAAAACAAAACTGGTGAAACTTCAAACTTAACGGTTTTAGATAAAAATAAGATAGTTTATATAGCTCAAGAAGAGAGTGATAAACTTATAAAAATGTTTACACAAACAGGAGCATCGGCTCCATTACATTGTACTGCTGCTGGCAAGATATTTTTAGCGTATAAATCACCAGAAAAGAGAGATGAGATACTAAAGGACTACAATTTAACTTATTTTACTGAAAATACTATTATAGATAAGAATCAACTTTTAAATGAATTAGTAAAAGTAAGCGAACTCGGCTATGGTTTTGATATTGAAGAAAGAGATGAAGATGTATCTTGTGTAGCAGCACCAATATTTGGTTTACATGATGAAGTTATAGCATGTCTTTCTATTTCAGGACCACATAATAGATTTACTAATAAGAATATTAAAGAATGGGTGAATATAATTACACATACCGCAAAAGAGGCCACAGATTTTCTTAGAAGCTCTAAATAGGAGTGAAAACAGTATAGTGCCTACTAACTTTGGTGTTATTAATATTTTACAAATTTACTTCAAACAAATTTTTCAATTCATTTAAATCATTTGTAACCTTTAATAGTACCATTAATTTGATTCTAGCTTTTTGGCCAGGTAAGTTACCACCGAAAATCGCACCTAGATCTCTAAGGTTCTTTCCACCGCCAGCATAACCATAGGTATAAAGAACTCTTCCTTTAGGGCATCTAGAAACTATGACTATGGGTATATTTTTTTGAAGGGCTTTTTTAATACCTGGTAGCATTTCGGGAGGTAGATTTCCTCTGCCAAGAGCTTCGATTACAATTCCCTTATAATTTGATTCAATATAGAAATCCAAGATACTTGAGTCTAATCCAGCTACTGCTTTGATAAGCCCTACTTTTTCTTCTATTTCATTAACCGTAAAATTTTGTCTTTGGAGTTTATTTCTGTAATAGATTACTTCATCGTTATCTACAATTCCTAAAGGACCGAAATTAGGCGATTTAAAAGTATCTAATGATAAGGTGTTTGTTTTGGTAACTTCGCTAGCTGCGTTTACTTCATTATTCATTACAACTAAAACGCCTTTATTCCAAGAATTTTCGGACAGAGCTGTACATATTGCAGCTGATAAATTACTAGAACCATCATAACCTAATTCTGAGAAATTCCTCATTGCACCAACAAGAATAACTGGTTTTTGAGTATCCAAAAGTAAATCTAATAAGTATGCAGTTTCTTCAAGGGTATCTGTGCCATGAGTTATTATAACTCCAGAAATATCATCTTTGGCTAATTGTATTTTAGTTAGTCTAAATATATCCATCATTATTTTTAAATTAATATGAGGGCTAGGAAGATTTGCATAATTAATGATTTCTAGGTCAGCTAAAGCTTCAATGTTTTTTATGGTGTTTATAACTTCATCAGAATTTATTGCAGGAATTACAGCATGTGACTTCGGATCTGTTTTCATAGAAATTGTACCGCCAGTAAGTATTATTGCAAGTTTCTTTTTCATTTTAAATTCCCTCCAGTATAGTACTATTAAAATGTATCATAAATGGTGGGGCACATCAATATAAATAGAATATTGGATTAAAGTTCAAAGTAGTGATAATATTGTATGGAATTGTTATATAAATTGAGAGGAGTGTTTACATGAATAAAACAGTAGAAAAACTTAATGAAAATGGATTTAGAGCAATGTATTTTAACACTCGAGAAGCTGCACTTGAGGAGCTATATAAAAACATTTCAGAAGAAGATAGTGTTGGATTAGGAGGGTCTATGACTCTTTTAGATTTAGGAGTATATGAGGGCCTTGTAAATAGGGGTAACAAAGTGTTTTGGCATTGGAAAGCTGAAGACAAGAGAGGAGCTATAGAAAAGGCTCTAAATTCTAATGTTTACCTAACAAGTAGCAATGCAGTAACTGAAGATGGAAAGCTTGTAAATAAAGATGGAGCAGGAAATAGGGTTGCTTCTATGATATACGGACATGAAAAAGTTTTTGTAATTGTTGGTAAAAATAAAATTGTAAATGATTATAAAGAAGCTATTGAAAGAATAGAAAATATAGCAGCTCCTTTAAATGCTAAAAGACTTAATCTTAAAACGCCTTGTGTGAAAACTGGAAAATGTAGTGATTGTAGTAGCAAAGATAGAATTTGCAATGTAGAGACTATAATAAGTAGAAATCCAATTGGTTCAGAAATATATGTATATATAATAAATGAAGAACTAGGCTATTAAGAGGTGGAAATTTGATTTATTTAGATAATTGTGCAACAACAAAACCTAGAATTGAAGTAATAAATGAAATGGCTTTGGCTATGGAGAATAATTTTGGAAATCCATCATCTCTTCACAGGCTAGGCTTATATGCAGAGAATGCCCTTAAAGAGGCAAGAATTTCAGTTGCTAACTTTCTTGGTGTTTCTGAAAGAGAAATACTCTTTACTTCTGGAGGAACAGAAAGTAATAATTTAGCAATACAAGGTGCATTAAAAGCAAGAAGAGGAAATCACATTATTACTACAAAGATAGAACACCCATCAGTAATAAATACAATAAAAAACTACGAATCAAAAGGTTATAGTATAAGCTATCTGGAAAATGATGATCAAGGGAGAATATGCTTAGAAAGTTTGAAAAATGTTTTAACTAAAGATACCGCGCTTGTTTCGATAATTCATGTAAATAATGAAATTGGGACGATTCAAGATTTAGAGGCTATATCTAAGATAATTTTAGAATCAGGAACAACACCCTTTTTTCATGTAGATGGTGTGCAGTCTTTTGGGAAAATATCGTTTTCATTAAAGAAATGCAATATAGATAGTTATTCTTTTAGTGCACATAAGATTCATGGACCTAAAGGAGTAGGTGGTTTGTATTTAAATAAAGACAGCAGAATTGCTCCTTTGTTTTATGGGGGGAATCAAGAAAATGGATTAAGATCTGGAACTGAGAATCTTCCTAGTATAATGGGTTTAAAGAAAGCAGTAGATATAATTTCGATCAGTGGTGAGTATGAGAGAAATTCAATTAACGAATTAAGAAATTATTTGATTAAGTTAGTTACTGAAAATATTAATGATATTAAAGTCAATTCACCTATAGATAAAACAGGATCTCCATATATACTGAATATATCTTTTAAAGATATAAAAGGAGAAGTTCTATTGCATTATTTAGAAGAAAAGGCTATTTATGTTTCAACTGCTTCAGCTTGCAGTTCTAAAGGAAAGAATAAAAGCCATGTTTTAAAAGCTATTAATCTTGATGAGGGATTAATGGATGCTACAATAAGAATATGTTTTTCCTACGAGAATACTTTAGAACAAATGGAGATTTTTGTAAAAGTTTTAAAAGAATCAGTTACAGATATAAGGTCAATAATAATGAGGAGATGATTTATTGGATAGGGTAATTAGTTTAAGCCTTGGAGAATTAATGCTTAAAGGCAAGAACAGGAAGTACTTTGAGGATCAGCTTATTAGAAATATTAAAAGAGCACTTAGAAATTCGTCAGAATATAGAATTTACAAGGAACAAGGTAAGATTTATATTGAAGGGTTTGAGAACAAAGAAGATGCTATAATTCCGAAATTAGAAAAAATATTTGGGATTATTTATATAAGCAAGTGTATAAGAACTTCAACTAGTATTGAAGATATTAGAGAGGCGTCATTAATTGCCGTGAAAGAAAAGCTGCAGGGAAAAAAGGTCTTAACTTTTAAAGTTGAAGCGACCAGAGCTAATAAGAACTACCCACTAAAGTCAACAGAGATATGTCCAGATGTAGGAGAGTATATACTTGAGCATGTGGAGAATTTATCTGTAGATGTACACAATCCAGAAATATTTGTGTATATAGATATTAAAAAACATGCATATATATATATTGATAGGACCAAAGCTTATGGAGGATTTCCAATAGGAACTAATGGTAAAGGATTACTTTTATTATCTGGAGGAATAGATAGCCCAGTTGCAGGATTTTTGATGGCTAAAAGAGGTGTCGAAATAGCTGGCCTACATTTCCATTCTTATCCCTTTACATCTGAGAGAGCCGAGCAAAAAATGCTTGACTTAGCTAGTATATTATCAATTTACACGGGACCAATAAAAATTTATAGTGTAAATTTATTAAAAATACAAAAAGAAATAAATCAGAAATGTGCAGAAGACGAAATGACAATAATATCTAGACGATTTATGATGCGAATTGCTGAGAGGTTGAGTGAGGAGAATAACTATAATGCTTTGATAACTGGTGAAAATCTTGGTCAAGTAGCTAGTCAAACAATAGGTAGTATTAATGTAATTAACAGAGTAGTAAATATGCCAATACTAAGGCCCTTAATTGGTATGGATAAGCAAGATATAATAGAATGGGCTAAAGACATTGAAACTTTTGAAACATCTATCATACCTTTTGAAGATTGCTGTAGTGTTTTTTTACCTAAGCATCCACTTACAAGGCCAAAAGTGGAAGATATTGAAAAATCAGAGTCTAATTTAGAAATTGGAGCTTTAGTTGAAGAAGCTTTAGAAAATATAAAAGTGCATTATATTAAATAGAACCGAAAGGTTCTATTTTTATATTAGTAAAAAGTAGAAAATATTTACTAGTATTGAAAGTTTTTTAAAGAAATAATGAATATAATATTGCTAAAACGTATTTACTAAAATTTACAAATATAATTAAGAAAAATATATCAATCTTATTATTTATACAACGTGCTATCGTGAAAGAAATCTTCTGTAATACTAAGAAAAAGACTCAGATAGATTTAACTGCTGTTGAAGGGAAAAGGGTGTATCATACAGGAAAGTATGAAAGATGCTTTCTATGTAAGCATATATTAAACATTTTATTTAAAAATGAAAGCATTTGGAATTATAAATATTTATGAATTGCTAATTTAGTGCAATTAAGACCTTGACTTCATCAAAAAGCTAATTTATAATAGTATAGAAATGGTTTAGTAAATATAAACAATTGGTTTAGTATATAGTTATATAGACAAGGGGGACCCTATGAATATCGGTGAAAAAATAAAGTCAATTCGTATTAAAAAAAATCTTACTCAAGAAGAACTTGCTGATAGGTGTGAATTGACAAAAGGTTTTATTTCTCAGGTTGAAAGAGATTTAACTTCGCCATCTATTGCGACTTTGGTAGATATTCTTGAAGGGCTAGGAACTAATCTAAAAGATTTTTTCAGTGATAAGGAAGAAGAAAAGATAGTATTTCGTTCTGAAGATGCATTCGAGATGATAGATGATGAATTAAAGTATAATTTGCAGTGGATTATTCCGAATGCTCAAAAAAACTTAATGGAGCCTATTCTGATGATGCTCTATCCAGGTGGGCAAACAAAAGAAGATTATCCTCATGAAGGTGAAGAATTTGGTTATGTTTTATCTGGATTTATTTATCTATATATTGGGAACGAAAAATATAAGGTGAAAAAAGGTGAAAGTTTTTACTTCAAAGCTGACAGCAATCATTATATAGCTAATACTGGCAAGGTAGAAGCTTCATTTATTTGGGTAAGCACCCCACCAAATTTTTAAAGGAGGGTATATATGGCAAAAACTCACGCTATTGATATAATTAATATTACAAAAAAATTTGGAGATGTAGTTGTTTTAGATAATATATCCCTATATGTTAGACAAAATGAGTTTTTAACTCTACTGGGGCCAAGTGGTTGTGGAAAGACCACTACTTTAAGAATAATTGGTGGATTTGAAAAACCTACAAAGGGCAATGTGTATTTTGAGGATGAAGATATTACAACACTTCCACCTTATCTAAGACAGATAAATACTGTTTTCCAGCGTTATGCATTATTTCCTCATTTAAATGTATTTGAGAATATTGCTTTTGGATTAAAAATAAAGAAAACTCCAAAGAAGGAAATAGAAAGCAAGGTAGCAAAAATGCTAAAACTTGTTAATCTTTCAGGTTTTGAAAATAGAGATATTGAATCTTTAAGTGGTGGGCAACAACAAAGGATAGCTATAGCAAGAGCTCTAGTTAATGAACCAAGAGTCCTGCTATTAGATGAGCCTTTAGGAGCCTTGGATTTAAAACTTAGAAAGGAAATGCAACTAGAATTAAAGAGTATACAAAAAAGAGTAGGAATTACTTTTATTTATGTAACACATGACCAAGAAGAGGCACTTACGATGTCAGATACAATTATAGTTATGGATAAAGGTAAGATTCAGCAGATAGGAACACCTGTTGATATTTACAATGAACCTATAAATAGATTTGTTGCTCAATTTATAGGAGAGAGTAATATTTTAGATGGAGAAATGAAAGAAGATTTTAAAGTATTTTTTGCCAATCATTTATTTAGTTGTGTAGACAAAGGTTTTGGGAACAATATACCAGTTGATGTAGTTATTCGGCCTGAGGATATGGAAATAATAGCTCTATCCGAAGCTCATCTTATTGGAAGAGTGGAAAGTATAATTTTTAAGGGCGTTCATTATGAAATGGAAGTAAATACTGGGAACTTTATTTGGACAGTTCATTCAACACTTAAAAAAGAAGTGGGTGAAGAAGTTGGATTGATGATAGTACCTGATAATATTCATATAATGAGGAAGGAGTCGTAAAATGAAGTTTAAAAATATAGGATATCCATATTTTTTATGGTTAGGAATATTTATTTTAATACCATTATTATTGGTGGCCTATTTTGCTTTTACGACTGGGGATAGTCAAAACTTTCAAACTTTCTCTTTTAGTATAGAAAATTTCAAGAGGTTCTTTACTCCGATATATCTTAATGTGCTTTATAAATCGGTTAATCTTGCTTTGATTTCGACTGTTATATGTCTTTTGATAGGATATCCTCTTGCCTATATCATCAGCAAGGAAAAACCTAGAATAAGAAATATTATGATTTTGTTGGTTGTAATTCCAATGTGGATGAATTTTTTATTAAGAACATATGCGTGGCTTACGCTGTTAGGGAAAAATGGGATATTGAGTAAGGCTTTAAGTTATATTGGCTTCAATAATGTTCAATTATTGTATAATGACACTACAGTTTTACTGGGAATGGTATATAATTTTTTGCCATTTATGATTTTGCCTATTTTTTCAGTTCTAATAAAAATGGATAATCGATTACTAGAAGCTGCAAGGGATTTAGGTGCTAATAAAAGGATGGTTTTTACAAGAGTTGTTTTACCACTAAGCATACCGGGAGTGATAACAGGTATAACAATGGTATTTATTCCAGCTGTCAGTACTTTTGTTATTTCGAGTCTTTTAGGTGGTAATAAATCTACATTAATAGGAAATCTTATTGAACAACAATTTAGATATACAAACGATTGGCATTTTGGTTCAGCTATGTCTATAATCCTAATGGTATTTATTCTTATATCGATAGCTTTAAGTTCAAAATTCGATAAAGATAAAGAAGGTAAAGGAGGAGGGCTATGGTAAATAAGAATTTAAAAAGATTTTACGCAATTTTGGTTTTTATATTTCTTTACGCTCCAATAATAGTCTTAATTATTTATTCTTTTAATGATTCGAAATTGAGAGGTTCTTGGAACGGTTTTACACTTAAGTGGTATTATGAATTATTCAAAAACAAAGAAGCTTTAAGAGCACTATATTATACTTTGATTATTGCACTAAGCTCTTCTATTATTTCCACAGTGTTAGGGACTTTTGCGGCTATTGGGATACATGGAATGAGAGGGCTAAATAAAAAAGTGATATTAAATCTTAATTATTTGCCAGTATTAAATCCAGATATTGTTACTGCAGTAGCATTAATGGCGCTTTTCAGATTGGCTCATATTAATTTTGGATTATTTTCATTGCTACTAGCACATATTACTTTCTCAGTGCCATATGTTATTCTATCAATTTTACCAAAACTAAAACAAATGAATGTTTACTTGGCAGAAGCAGCAATGGATTTAGGTGCAACTCCATTTTATTCTTTGAGAAAGATTATAATTCCGCAAATTTTACCAGGTATAATCACTGGTGCATTACTTGCTTTTACTTTGTCCATTGATGATTTTGTAATTAGCTTTTTTACAACTGGACATGGGATATCAAATTTAAGCATATATATTTATTCAATGGCAAGAAAGGGTATTAACCCAATAATAAATGCATTATCAACATTGATGTTTATTTTTATGATAGTACTGCTATTAATTATTAATTATAGAAGTGAGAAAACAGAAAAATTGATTGAAGAAAGAAGGTAATTAAATGAAAAAAAGATTGATTTTATTAGTAACTTTAACGCTGCTTATAACAAGTGTTTTATCTGGATGTGGAGAATCTAAACCAAGTATAAATGTTTATAATTGGGGGGAGTATATAAATACTGATGTATTAGAAATATTTGAAGAAGAGACTGGAATAAGGGTAATTTATGATACTTATGCCACAAATGAAGACCTTTATGTAAAGATGAAGCAAGGTGGGAGTAGCTACGATGTAGTTTTTCCTTCAGATTACATGATAGAAAGAATGATAAGTGAAGATTTGCTATCTGAAATAGATCTAAATAATATTCCTATGATTAAAGGTGTTGATGAAAGATTTTTAAATCTAGATTATGATCTTAAAAATCTATATTCTGTTCCTTATATGTGGGGAACAGTGGGCATAATTTATAATACAAGCATGATAGATAGGGAACTTACATCTTGGGCTGATTTATGGGATGAAGAGTTTGCTGGTGAGATAATAATGCTAAATAGCCAAAGAGATACATTGGCTGTTGCACTTAAAAAACTCCATTATTCAATGAATACAAGAAGTATAGAGGAACTTGAAGAGGCAAGAGATGAGCTAATTAAACAAAAACCAATAGTCTATGCATACCTTGGGGATGAAGTTAAAGATGTTATGATTGGCGGAGAAGCTTCTATTGCAGTAGTTTGGTCTGGTGATGCTGCAGCTATGATAGAAGAAGATTCAGATTTAAAATATGTAATTCCAGAAGAAGGAACAAATCTGTGGTTTGATGCAATGGTAGTACCAAAGAATGCAGAGAATAAAGAGGCTGCAGAACAGTTTATTAATTTTATGACAAGACCTGATATTGCTGCAATGAATGCAGAATATATTGGTTATTCATCTCCTATACCAGAAGCAATTGAATTATTACCAGAAGAAGTTCAGAATAGTGAAGTAGCATACCCATCGAATGAGAAGTTGGAAAACACAGAAATATTTATGGATCCTAAAGATATAATTGGAGAATACGATAGAATTTGGACTGAAATAACAAGCGCACAATAAAAAAAATTAAAAAGGTTAATTACTTGTATTTAGAGTAGTTAACTTTTTTTATTTAGTGGTATAATAATTGATAAGTGTAAATGTTTTAAATTTAGACAATACAAGGAGGTATAATATGCATTTAAGTTTTTTAGGAGCAGCTGAGATGGTAACAGGATCAAATTATTTACTAAAAACAAAGAAACATAATATTTTAATTGATTGTGGAATGTTTCAAGGCAATAAAGAAATGGAACGGCTAAATTTCAAAGAATTTCCATATGATCCTGCACAAATAGATATACTAATATTAACACACGCTCATATTGATCATAGTGGGAGAATACCTAAGTTAGTTAAAGAGGGTTTTCATGGAAGGATTTTATCAACTAAAGCTACTTTTGATTTAAGTGAAGTTATGCTTTTAGATAGTGCTAAAATACAAGAATATGATGCAGAATGGGAAAATAAAAAGAGAAAAAGAAGTGGACTCGATTCTATAGAACCACTTTATACAATTTCGGATGCAGAGCAGAGTCTTAAGTATTTTGAGGGTTATCTTTATGATCAGAAAATCGATATTAATGATGAAATATCACTTAAATTTAGAGATGCAGGTCATATTCTAGGATCTTCGATACTTGAACTTTGGGCTACTGAAGATGAAAAAACTACGAAGATTGTTTTTTCAGGAGATTTAGGTATGCCTGGAAGACCGATTATTAGTGAACCTGAATATATAGATTCTGCGGATTACCTTGTTATGGAGTCAACTTATGGGGATAAAGATCATCCTCCATTTAAGGAGAGTACTGAAAAACTGATTGATATTATAAACAAGACTGCCAAAAGAGGGGGAACTGTTATAATACCATCATTTGCTGTTGGTAGAACTCAAGAATTAATATATGAATTGAATAAATACTATGAATATAATAAGATGGAAGATATTATGAGAATACCTGTATATATTGATAGTCCAATGGCAGTAAATGCAACTGAAGTTTTTCAAAAAAATTCAGGGACTTTTAATGAGGCAACTCAAGATATGATTTTAAAAGGAGATAATCCATTTACATTTGATAATTTAAAATATATTAGAAGTACTGAAGAGTCAATAGCTTTAAACAAAGCGGATTTCCCTAAAGTTATTATATCAGCAAGTGGAATGGCTACAGCAGGAAGAGTGAGACATCATTTAAAGCATAATTTATGGGATCCAAAGAACAGTTTGATTTTCGTAGGTTATCAAGCTCAAGGAACTTTAGGTAGAATACTATTAGATGGAGTAAAAAAAGTAAAATTGCTAGGTGAGGAAATAGATGTTGCTTTAGAGATATATGACCTTGAAGGATTTTCGGCTCATGCAGACCAGAGTTTTATGCTAAAATGGTTAAGTAATTTTAAGGAAAAACCAAAAAAAGTATTTATAGTTCACGGAGAGAAGGAGACTGCAGAAATTTTTTCGAATATAATTAAAGAAAAATTGCATTTTGACACTATAATACCTAAGATAGGTAATAGCTATAAAATAAATATGGATAATATTGAGGCCGACCCAGATATTGAATTTAAACCAGAGGTATTAAGAGAAGATATAACTCTTGAATTGGAAAATATTCAAGAACAGTTTAATTCGCTTATGAAGAAGTCTGAAGGTTTGCTAGATGAAGAGCTTTTAAAAACGAATTATGATTTGCTTAAGAATAGACTTCTAGAGTTAGAAAGTCAATTAATGGATTTAAATATATTAGTAGGTAAATAAGGAGGTATTGATGAAATATATTGAGAGTTTTTCTAATAATCCATACTATAATTTAGCATTTGAAGAGTATTGCTTTAAGAATTTGCCCAGAGATGAGGATTTTGTCTATCTTTGGATTAATAGTCCAACTATAGTTGTGGGGAAAAACCAGAATACTATTGAAGAGATTAATGGGGATTATATTAAAAAAAACAACATAGATGTAGTTAGAAGAATTACTGGAGGAGGAGCTGTATATCAAGATTTGGGGAATCTTAATTTCTCAATTTTTACTAATGCAGTTGGAAAAGAGAAAATTGATTTTAGACAGATAAATATACCAATTCTAAAGTCATTAGAGAAGTTTGGAATAATGGCAGAGCTCTCTGGAAGAAATGATTTAACTCTTGATGGGAAAAAAATATCGGGGATAGCTCAAAGCGTTTGGAAAAAGAGAATTTTAAATCATGGTACGATTCTATTTAATACCGACCTTTCAGTATTATCGGATGCTCTAAATGTAAAAGCTGATAAAATAGAGTCGAAAGGTGTTAAATCAGTTAAATCAAGAGTTACAAATATTAAACCACACATGACAGAAGATATTTCTATATTGGAGTTTAAAAAAATGCTATTAAACCATATTTTCAAATATAATGAGGAAGCACCTATAGAATACAAATTAACTTTACAACAATTAAAAGAGATACAAGCATTATATGAGAATAGATATAATAAATGGGAATGGAACTATGGAGAATCACCTGATTTTGGCTGGAAGAATTATAAGAGATTTGCATCAGGCTCTATTGAATTAAGGCTAGAAATTAAATCAGGATTTATAGAAGAAGCTAAGATATACGGAGACTTTTTTGGAACAAAAGAAGTGGTTGGATTAGAAAATAAGTTGAAAGGCTCCAAGTATGATAAGGAGTCAATAGAACAAATGCTTAATGGGGTTGAAATAGGTGATTATTTTGGCAATGTAAATAAAGAAGATTTTTTAAGCTTTATGTTTGATTAAATGACCAGGAGATGAAATATTTGAACTCTAATGATAATATTAAGGTTGTAAAAGTTAATAATAAAGGTTTGTTAAATGATTTTGTTGAGCTTTCTTATGTTTTATATAAAAATGACAAAGCATGGGTGCCACCTTTAAAAACTGATTACAAAAAATATGTTGTGGGTGAAGATAATTATTTAAATCAATCAGGTCCCAATGAAAGGATAGTTGCAATAAAGGATAACAAAGTAGTTGGAAGATTATTAGTAGGTATAAATGAACATTTAAATGAAAATAAAAATATTAAAGAAGGATATATTTCTCTTTTTGAATGCATTGATAACAAAGATGTATCTAATCAAATGTTTGAATATGTAGTAAAGTGGCTTCAAGATAGAGGAATGAAAAAAATAAAAGGCCCTCTTTCCCTACCGGGGGGAGATGATAATAGGGGTTTATTATTAGATAACTTTACAGATCCAACGCTTATAATGAATACCTATAATAAACCATATTATCCAAATCTTTTTACTGAATATGGTTTTCAAAAGTATGAAGATGTTTATGCGTATAAAAGCACAAGCGATAATAAAAATATCGACAGGTATAAAGATATAGTTCCATATGCAATGGAGAGATATAAATTCAATTTAAAACGGATTGATTTACAAAATATAGCTAATGAAATGAAAGATGTAAAAATCATAATTGAAAAAGCTATGCCTACAGAATGGTTAGACTTTATTCCTCCCAATGATGAAGAAATGGATTTAATAGCTAAACAATTGATACCATATGCAGATCCAGACCTTATATATATTGCTCGGAATGAAGATAATGAACCTGTAGGTTTTAATATTGCGCTTCCTAATTATAATGAGGTTTTATCAAAGATGAAAGGGAGATTGTTTCCTTTTGGAATATTTAAATTTTTGTATTATAAAAATAAAATTAAAAGTATTAGATTTTTTGTCTTGTTTGTTGTGCCAGAATATCAAAAAAAAGGAGTTTCTTCAGCAATATACTGGCATATTTACAAAGCAGCGGTTGAAAAAGGATATAAATTTGTTGAAGGTTCTACTATCTGGGATTACAATACGACTATGAAATTAGATATAGAAAAGTATGGTGGGGAAAAGTATAAAACATATAGGATATATATAAAAGACATATAGTTAAGATTACTTTCTAAAGGAGTCATGTTATGAAAAAACTGATTTTAGTATTAGTTTTATTAATTCTTATAGCTGGTGTAGGGGCGTTTTTCTTTTTGCCAGGCTATTTAAATGAAACATTTAATGAAAATGAAGAGATACTTATTGTAGAGTCTGGAGATTCTTTAGGGATAGTATCTTCAAAACTGTATAATGATGGGGTAATCAAGAGTAAATATTGGTTTAGATACAATGGTAAGGATATTGCAACTAAGATAAAGCCTGGTAAATATACAATTAAAAAGAATTCGACAATTCAAGATATTTATGAGATTATTCAACAAGGTGAAATAGATGTTCCCATTGTTGTAACTTTTCCAGAAGGTTTCATTTTATATCAGTTTGCTAGCAAATTAGAAGAATCTGGCATATCAAGTCTTGATGAGTTTATTGAAGCCACGGAAGAATACTACAATGCTAATTTAAGCTCAAATTATTCCAATGAAGAGATTTATTTTAGCATGGAAGGTTATTTGTTTCCAGAAACATATTATTTTTCAAATAAGCAAACAATAGAAGAAATAGTCAATACTCTATATAAAACAGGTGCAGATGTTTGGGATGAGGATATGTTAGTTAAACTCTCACAATCCGAATATAATAAACATCAGATTTTAACTATAGCATCATTGATAGAAAGAGAAGCATATAATGATGAAGAAAGAGCGAAAATAAGTGGAGTAATCTATAATAGATTAAGATTAGGAATGCCATTACAAATTGATGCAACTGTTATATATGGAATTGGTGAAGGAAAAGAACATATGACTAGAGTATTGTATGAGGATTTAGAAAAAGACAATCCTTATAACACTTATAGAAATAAAGGAATTCCAGTTGGTCCTATTGCAAATCCTGGTAAAAATTCAATTTATGCAAGTCTTTTTCCAGAAGAACATGAGTATCTTTATTATGTTATGGGGGAAAATGGTCATGTGTTTGCAAAAACCTATGCAGAACATCTTATAAACGTTGAAAATTACAGAAAAACACAATAAAAAAAGACCTTTAAAAGGTCTTTTTAAACTTAAAAAAATATGGTGCCGGGAGCGGGATTTGAACCCGCACGGTGTCACCACCGCTGGATTTTGAGTCCAGTACGTCTGCCAATTCCATCACCCCGGCATCTGGCTACGAAATCTATACTAACACAGAAAGCATTAAAAATCAATATTTTTATTTTGATAATAAACATAGCATAATAAGTCTAAAATGTTTACGGACTAAACTACATAATGTATACTATTATATAGAGTTATTGGGAGGGGCTAAAAATGAGTAAAGATAGATTGATGATAATTGATGGGAGCTCACTTATTTACAGAGCTTTTTATGCACTACCGCTTTTAATGACAAAGGGTGGAATTTTCACTGGAGGTGTATATGGATTCCTTAGCATGCTTTATAGAATAAGGGAAGAGTATTCTCCAGATTATATTTGTGTTGCTTTTGATAGATCAGGTCCAACGATAAGACATGATCAATTTAAAGAATACAAAGGTACAAGAGAAAAAACACCTAGTGAACTGTCACAACAATTCCCAATAATCAAGGATATTCTAAAAAACATGGGGCTAAAAACTTTAGATATGGATAAATATGAGGCCGATGATATAGCAGGTACATTTGCAAAAAAAGGTTCTGATGAAGGTTATGAAGTTCTATTAGTAACAGCTGATAAAGATTATTTACAGCTTGCAGAAAAGCATGTTAAGGTTATTTTAACTAAAAAAGGCATTTCAGAAATAGAAACATATAACAAACAGAGAATCATTGATGAATATGAAATCGAACCATTGGAGTTTATTGATGTTAAAGGATTAATGGGAGATAAGTCTGATAATATACCTGGAATTGCAGGTATAGGAGAAAAGACTGCATTAAAACTTATAAGGCAATATGGTTCATTAGAAGGAGTATATGAGAATTTAGAGTCTATTACTGGTAAATTACATGATAGATTAGAAGATAATAAACAAATAGCTTTTTTGAGTAGAAAACTAGGTGAAATTATAACTAATGTACCACTTCATTTAGAAATTAAAGATTTAAAGCCTGAAGAACAAAATTTTGGAGAATTAGCAAAAATATATGAAAAGCTTGAATTTAGGAGTTTAAAATCAAAGTTACCAAATACAGCAAAGGATTTAGTAGATGTGAATTCTTATAAAAATGGGATTATATCCATATCTAATTTATCTCAATGGGACAGACTAATAGAGGATATAAAAAAAGAAGGGAAATTTGCTTTTAAGTTTATATCAAGAGAAGATTATATAGAACAAAATCCGATAGGTTTAGGAATTAAAGTTCCTAATTTTGAAATATATTGGTGTGATATTAATGAGATAGATTTTGTGCAAATGGAAAATCTGAAAAAGTTATTTCAATCAGAAGAAATAGAAAAAATAAGCTGGGATGTCAAGTCTGATATTGTAGAAATAATTAAGATGGGTTGGCTAATTAACAATTTGCAATTTGATGCATCAATTGCGGAGTATATTATAAATCCTAGTCAAAGCAATTTATCCATAAATAGTTTAAGTGAAGAATACTTCGAAAATTATGGACCGGATATTGAAGCACTATTGGGTAAGGGGAAAAAGAGAAAGAAATATGAAGAACTTTCAAAAGATGAGTTGATGAATTATACTGCATTTATATTGGAGACTGTGGTAAAATTAGAACCCATAATGATAAACATTATTAAAGATAGAAATATGGACGAATTATTTAATGAAATAGAAATGCCTCTAGTAGAAGTTTTAGCACATATGGAATATAGTGGAGTACTTGTCGATAAGAATAAATTAGATGAACTAGGTATTGAGTTTGAAGATGAGATTAACAAGTTGATAGGACAAATATATGAACTTGCAAATGAAGAGTTTAACATAAACTCACCAAAACAACTCGGTGAAATCCTATTTGATAGACTAGAATTACCCGTTGTAAAGAAAACTAAAACAGGTTATTCAACTGATGTAGAAGTTCTAGAATCATTAAAAGATAAACACCCAATAATTGAAAAAGTGTTGAGATACAGGCAAATAGTTAAGCTTAAATCTACTTATATAGATGGGCTTAATACAATGATAAGTAAAAGAACTGGCAGAATTCATTCAAAATTTAATCAAACAATAACATCAACAGGTAGAATTTCAAGTACAGACCCAAATTTACAAAACATACCAATAAGAAGCGAAGATGGTAGAAGAATACGTAAAGCGTTTATAGCACAAAGTCCTGATTATAGATTTTTGGATGGAGATTATTCACAGATAGAGTTAAGAATATTAGCGCATATTTCTGATGACCCTAAGATGAAGGAAGCTTTTATTAAGGATGAGGACATACACACCAAAACAGCTTCAGAAGTCTTTGAAGTGCCATTAGATGAAGTAACTTTAGATTTAAGGTATAAAGCTAAGGCTATTAATTTTAGTATTGTTTATGGCATATCAGATTTTAGTTTATCAAAAGATATAGGTATCTCAAGAAAAGAAGCTAGAAAATATATAGATGGTTACTTTAATAATTATAAACTAGTTAAGATTTACATGGATGAGGCTATTTCAAAAGGTAAAGAGGATGGTTATGTTGAAACGTTGTTAAATAGGAGGAGATATATACCTGAGTTAGAATCAAAGAATTATAATATAAGATCCTTCGGAGAGAGAGTAGCGATGAATATGCCGATACAGGGTAGCGCTGCAGATATTATTAAAATGGCTATGGTATGTATATATAAAAAACTTAAGGAAGAGAAGTTATTATCTAAGATTGTATTGACTATACATGATGAATTGATAATTGAGGCTCACAAAGATGAAATAGAATACGTAAAAAAAATGATGAAAACTACAATGGAAGAAGTTATTTCATTAAGAGTTCCACTTAAGGTTGAAATAATAGAAGGTGATAGTTGGTATGATACAAAATAAATGTAAACTTATCGGTATAACAGGTGGGATAGCTTCTGGTAAGAGTACTGTAAAAAAAATATTAACAGATAAATCTTATATCGTAATAGATGCAGATATTATTGCAAGAGAGGTAGTTGAAATTGATAAAGCTTCGTATTATGAGGTTAAAGAATTTTTCGGTGATGATATTTTAGATAATGACAGAAATATAAATAGGGAAAAACTATCTGAAATTGTTTTTAATAATCCTGATAAAAGAAAAAGGTTAGAAGAAATATTGTATCCATATATATTTAAAGAAATATTAGAACAAATTAAGAATAAGTGTAAAAATAATAGGGATATAATATTTATAGATATACCGCTACTTTTTGAAAATATGGAATTAATTAAGGATAGTGGGATTGAGTTTGACCAAATCTGGCTTGTTTATTCTGATAGAAAAACCCAATTAAAAAGATTAATAGATAGAGATAATATAAGCATAGATAATGCCAATCTTAGAATTAATTCTCAGATGGATATTGAAGAGAAGAAAAAAATTGCTGATGTAATAATTGAAAATAGGTATACAAAAGATTTTTTAATAGAACAAATCAGTAAATATATTTTCAACTTAGAAAAAGGTCAGATATGAAGCATAAAATATTTGTATTATTAGTTATAGGAACAATTATTTGTAGTTTATCAATAGCTTCGTTATATCCACTAATGTATAAAGATTTAATAAACAAATATTCACAAGAATATGAATTAGACCCATTTCTAGTATTATCAGTTATTAAAAGAGAAAGTAGCTTTGATGAAAATGCGATATCAAAAAAACATGCCAAGGGTTTAATGCAAATTTCTGATTCAACAGGACAATGGGCAGCAGAGTCTCTTAATATAGAGAAATATAATATGGATTTACTATATGATCCAGAAACTAATATTAGGATTGGAACATGGTATTTAAGTAAGCTGATAAAACAATTTGGGAGTATTGACCTTGCATTAGCAGCTTATAATGCTGGTAGTGGCAATGTCCAAGCTTGGCTTAAAGATAATAATTACAGTGAGGATGGTAAAAGCTTAAGTTATATACCATTTATTGAAACTCGAGAGTACATCTCTAAGGTAGAAAAAAGTTATAATGCCTATAAAATTATCTATTGGCACCCTTATTTTTTAGAAAATGAGAATATATTTGATAATGTCTGTTTAAAGAGTAGAGAATTAATTATAAAAATAGTAAGGAAGTTAAGGTAAATAGGATGAAAAAAAATAGAGTTTTATATTTTTTGTTAGTAATAATTCTAGCTGTTGTAATAACAGGTTGTGAAGGGGGATATGATCCCTTGGGAGAAACAAATAAAACACCGAGTGTTGAATATATTATTTATGAAAACGCAGAGCTTAGTTTGCCATTGACTAGTTTTAATTCATTGAACCCACTATATATAGAAAATAGTAGCTATTTTTATTTTAGCAAGCTGATTTATGAGGGTTTATTTGAGTATGATGAGAAATTGGAACCTATGCCATGTCTTGCGAGCACATATACAATGGGCGAAGATGGTAAAAGCATTGATTTAACTCTAAAAGAAGGTGTTAAGTTTCATAATGGACAAGTATTTTCTTCGAAAGATGTAATATTTACAATTGAAATGATGAAAAAATCTGGAGATGAAAGCTATTACAAAAAACTTAATCAAGCAGGACTTCTTTCAACGAATCAGATAATTTCAGCAAAACAAATTTCAGAAAATAGATTAACTATTTCTTTTAAGGAACCTTGTGCAAATATTCTTGATATTTTAACATTCCCAATTATTCCAGAATCAAAAGTAGATGCTGCATTAGAAATTGATGATTTTATTCCAATAGGAACTGGACCGTACAAATATGTTGAAAATAATAAATTTAAGGAGATATATCTTAAAGCGAATGAAGACTATAGAAATGGTGAACCTGAAATATCTCATATATCAGGAAAAATATTTCAAGATGAAGAATCAATTTTAACTGCTTTTGAAACAGGCAAAATAAATATTGCGAAAACTAGTGGGATAGACTGGGACAAATATGAATCAAATAAGAGGATTTCGATATATGAATTTGTCTCAAATGAATATATAGCTTTAGCATTTAATCATGAAAAAGAATTATTTAGCATAGATGGTTCTAAAGGATTGAAAAGAGCTATTTTATATGGAATAGATAGACAATCTATTATTGAGAAAGTTTATTTAAAACATGCAACGCAAATTGATACACCTGTAAATCCCATATCATATTTATACTCTGAAGAAGCATTAACATATGGATATAGTAAAGATAAGGCTTTAGAAATTTTGGATAAATCAGGCTATATTGATAGCAATAATGATGGTATACGAGAAGATTTATCGGGAAATGACTTGACCTTTAAGATGCTCGTTACCATAAACAATAATTTAGAAATAAAAGCTGTGAATATGATTAAATCTTATTTAAAAGATATTGGGATAGTCTTGAATATATCTGAAGATATAGTTGAATATGATGAACTAGGAAATTTACCAAAAGAGCTTCTATTAGGAGATTATGATATGGCTTTTTTGGGATGGCAGCAATCTATAATACCAAGATATAATTACATGCTAGATAGCAATATGGTTGGAACGAGCAATTATTCTTTTTACCAAGATGATGATATGGACATGTTATTGAATAATTTGGACATTTCGTGGGATATAGAACAAAAAAAAGACCTAATGAATAAATTTCAAAACAACTTTGTTGAAAATATCCCTTATGCAAGTTTGTACTTTAAGAATGGAGCGCTTTTAGTGGATGATTTTATAGAAGGACCATTAGATCCTAATTATTATAATATTTATAATGGATTGGAAAAGTGCTACATTAAAATGTCAATAAAATAATATTGAATATTTACACCAAAGATAATATAATGAGTAAGTATTCTACTTTATAGAATTGTTAACACTATTCTATTCATTACTTTGTGCGAGTGTGCTGGAATTGGAAGACAGGCATGTTTGAGGGGCATGTGCTATTTATAGCGTATGGGTTCAAGTCCCATCATTCGCACCATATTATTATAATTAGTAATTTCAATATAAATTCCATTATATATACCCAGATTTATGTACATTGAATTTAATTAGTGCTATAATCTATTTAGGCGCGGTTTAAGATAAAAATTTATCATAAATTGCTAAAATTATATCAAGTGAAGAGGTGGAAAAATAATGAACCAAGGTAAATTGACTTTCAAAGGCGGAGTGCATGTACCAGAGAATAAACATTTTACTGAACACAAGCCAATAGAATTAGCTAAAATGCCTCAATTTGCTTACATAGCACTTCATCAACATATAGGAGCTCCTTGCGATGCTCTTGTTAATGTTGGTGATAAAGTGAAAATTGGGCAAAAAATTGGTGAATCTGGTGCTTTTGTATCGTCATCAATTCATGCTAGTATTGCTGGTACAGTAAAAGAGATCAAAGCTATGTACACCCCATCAGGAATGAAGACAAAATGCGTTGTAATTGAAAACGATTATAGCGAAGAAATGTATGAGCAATTAAAGACTAATGATCTTAGTCAGCTAACTGCTAAAGAAATTATAGGAATTGTTAAAGAAAACGGAATAACTGGAATAGGTGGAGCTTGTTTTCCAGCGCACGTTAAATTTTCAGTACCTGAAGACAAACCTATTGACACTGTTATATTAAATGGTGCTGAGTGTGAGCCGTACTTAACTGGTGACCACAGATTGATGTTAGAGTATCCCGAGGCAGTTGTATTTGGGCTTAAAGCAATAAAAAAAGCATTGAATGTAGAAAACGGAGTTATTGCTGTAGAAAATAATAAAATGGATGCAATTGAAGCATTGAAAAGTGTAATAAAACCTGAAGATGGGATTGAAGTAGTTGCACTTAAAACTAAGTACCCTCAAGGCGGAGAGAAGAGCATAATCTATGCAGTTACAGGGAGAAGCTTAGGTACTGGAGCGCTACCTATGGAAGTAGGATGTGTAGTATCGAATGTTGCAACTTCAAAAGCTATTGCGGACGCGATTTTATTAGGAAAACCTCTGTATGAAAGAGTAGTTACAGTAACCGGAAAAGGTATAAAAGAGCCAAAAAATATTATGGCTAGAGTAGGAACTCCACTTTCCGAACTAATAGAACAATGTGGTGGATTTCAGGGTAAACCTGGGAAAATTATTTGTGGTGGACCTATGATGGGAATAACACAATTTTATATTGGCGCACCTCTTATTAAAGGTACAGGTGGGATATTAGTTTTAACCGAAGAGGAAACTGTAGAAGAACCAGTTTTACCTTGCATAAAGTGTGGTAAATGTATAGAAGCATGCCCTTCTGGATTACAACCAATATTTATAAGTGCTTATGCATTAAAGAATAATTATGAAAAAGCAGATAGTTTCAATGCAATGGCATGCGTAGAATGTGGAGCATGTTCATATGTTTGTCCTGCTAAGAGACCACTTGCAGAGTCAATTAAAAATATCAAAAAAGAAATACTTGCTAAGAGAAAAAAATCATAAGTTAGGAGGATGTTGAATGGATGGAAAAGTAATTGATCCAGTTAATAACGACTCTGTCGTTTTAGATGATATGCTAATTGTTTCTCAATCGCCTCATATCAGGTCAGATGATTCTGTTAAGAGGATGATGATAGATGTAATCATAGCGTTAGTACCTGCTATGATAGGCGCTATATACTTCTTTGGATTTAATGCAGTTAGATTGCTATTAGTAACCGTTTTAGCAACAGTTTTCTTTGAATTTGCAATCCAAAAGATGTTTAAGAAGCCAATTAGAATTATGGATTTAAGTGCGGTAGTAACAGGTATTTTACTTGCATTAAATTTACCTGCTGGTACACCATGGTGGGTAGCTGTATTTGGAGCGGGATTTGCTATTATAATAGTCAAAGAATTCTTTGGAGGAATTGGTTCAAACTTTATGAACCCTGCTTTAGCTGCAAGAGCTGCAATGGTTGCATCTTGGCCAGCTATAATGACTAATTATGTAACACCAGATGGAATAAGTGCTGCAACGCCACTTGCTATTATGAAAGCAGGAGGTACAAATTTACCTGCAATACAAAGAATGTTATTTGGAGATATTGGTGGAGTAATAGGAGAAACATCAGCGATTTTATTATTAATCGGTGGAGTATACTTAATAATAAGAGAAGTTATTGATTGGAAAGTGCCAGTACTATACATAGCGTCAACAGTTGCACTTTTATTAATATTTGGAGTAAATTCTGCTAATGTTTTATACCATGTCTTAGGCGGAGGCTTGATACTTGGTGCTTTCTTTATGGCAACTGATTTTTCATCTTCACCTGTAACACCAAAGGGTAAGATTATATTTGCTATTGGATGCGGTATTTTGACTGCTCTGATAAGAGTAAAGGGTGGCTCGCCAGAAGGAGTAAGCTATTCAATTTTAATTATGAACGTTGCCACTCCATTAATTGAAAGATTTACAGGACCAAAAGTCTTTGGGGAGGTAAAGTAGATGAAAGAGACCATTAAACTAGGATTAGTTTTATTATTAGTAACTGCAATAGCAGGTGGTGTACTTGCTGGAGTAAATGGGGTTACCTCACCAGTAATTGCGGAGATGGAAAGGGTAAAAAGTTTCGGTGCACTACTTGAAATTTTTCCAGAAGCTAACGATTTTATAGAAGTTGAAGCAGGAGTTTTAGATCAAATAAAAACGACCAATCCATCTATATTTGAAGCATATAAAGCTGTAAAAGATGATGAAGAGTTAGGTTATGCACTAAAAACTCTTACAGGAGGATATGGTGGAGATATAACTACTCTTATAGGAATTAAAAAAGATGGAACAATCGCAGGACTTAGAGTTTTGGTAATGTCTGAAACAAAAGGTTTAGGAGCTAGAATTGTGGATGATTTAGAATTCCGAGATTCTTTTGTAGATAAAAATGCATTAGCAAGTTTAAACCCTGTAAAAGAACCATCAGCGGATGATGAAGTTTTGTTGCTTTCAGGAGCTACAGTTTCAACAAAAGCTGTATTAAAAGGAGTTAATGACGCAATTGATGCATATGTTAACTACTTATCGAATTAAAAGGAGGTACTGTTAAATGAAATTATCTACTATTTTTAAAAATGGTATTATATTTGAAAACCCTATATTTGTACAATTGATAGGAATGTGTTCAGTACTTGCTATAACCAACTCTGTCAAAAATAGTATAGGAATGGGAGCAGCTGTAGTTTCAGTATTAGTAATGTCAAATATAGTTATTTCCATTATGAGAAAAGTTATTCCTTCAAAGATAAGGATACCAATATTTATAGTTGTTATTGCAACTTTTGTTACTATGGTTGAAATGTTTATGAAAGCATATGCTCAACCACTTTATTTGTCACTAGGTATATTTATACCACTAATAGTTGTAAACTGCCTTATTTTAGCAAGAGCTGAATCATTTGCATCTAAAAATGGAGTGTTCTATTCTGCAATGGATGGGTTAGCTATGGGTCTAGGTTACTCAGCTGCTTTATTAATATTAGGATCACTTAGAGAAATACTTGGAGCTGGTAGTTTTTACGGGATAAGTTTATTCGGAGAATCTTTTCAGCCAGCAGCAGTTTTTGTTGCTCCACCAGGAGCGTTTATACTATTAGGAATATTAATAGCACTGTTTAACAAATTTATTAAACAAAGAGCAGCTAATTAAGAGGAGGGGAGTATAAATGAGTTTATTTAGTATAATGATATCTACCATTCTGGTTAACAACTATGTGTTTGCTAGATTTTTAGGAATTTGTCCCTTCCTTGGTGTATCTAATAAAATGGAAACAGCAACAGGGATGGGTATTGCAGTAACCTTTGTTACAACATTAGCATCAGTAATAACATATACTATCCAAAAAACGATTTTGGATACTTTAGGACTACAATACTTACAAACAATAGTTTTTATATTAGTAATAGCATCACTTGTACAATTTGTTGAGTTAGCACTTAAAAAAATGAGTCCAACTTTATATAGTGCAATGGGGGTATATCTTCCTTTAATTACAACTAACTGTATTGTTCTAGGTGTTGCAATATTAAATATTCAACAAGAGTTAAATTTAATACAAACAGCAACAAGCGCAATCGGAGCATCTTTAGGTTTCTTTTTAGCATTAGTTTTAATTGCGTCTTTGAGAGAAAAAATGGATATAGCTGATATACCTGAAGCTTTAGTAGGATTTCCAATAACTTTAATTGCTGCGGGATTAATGTCCATTGCCTTTGCTGGCTTTGCTGGACTTGTGTAGGAGGTGGAATAAATGACTAATATTATAAATCCTGTTGTTGTGCTTGGAGGATTAGGTCTTCTTTTTGGGGTGCTATTGTCTATAGCATCAAAGATATTTGTGGTTGCTACAAACCCTAAGGTAGAAGAAGTGCTTGGGGTATTACCAGGGGCAAATTGTGGAGCTTGTGGTTATCCTGGTTGTGCTGGATGTGCAGCTGCAATTGTTGAAGGTAGAGCACCTACTACTGCATGTACAATAGGAGGAGCAAAAGTAGCTGCAAATGTAGCAAATGTAATGGGAGTAAATGCAGGAACATTTGATAAAAAGGTAGCTGTTGTTAAATGTCAAGGAGACTGCGACAAGGCTAAAGATAAATACATATATCAAGGTATTGCAGACTGTAGGATACAGTCAACATTAGCAGGTGGCCAGAAAGAATGTACCTATGGTTGTCTTGGTTGTGGAACTTGTTTTGATGTATGTAAATTTAATGCAATCAGGATGATAGATGGAATAGCGGTTGTTAATAAAGAAAATTGCACTGCTTGTAATGCTTGTGTTCTAGCATGTCCAAAGAATATAATTGAACTGATTCCATATGATTCAACGGCTGTTGTTAAGTGTATGAGCCAAGATAAAGGTAAAGATGTTAGAGGGTATTGTTCAACTGGGTGCATTGGGTGTCAAATATGTGTTAAAAATTGTCCTGTTGATGCTTTTACTTTTGAAAACAATTTAGCGAGAATAAATTATGATAAATGTATAGATTGCTTAATATGCGTTGAAAAATGTCCGACTAATGCAATAGATAATATGTCAATAGTAAGCGAAAAATTTGCAAAAGAATTTGCAAATTAAGATAGAGTCCCTAGGGACTCTATTTTATTATAAAAAATTAATTTTTATATAATATAAAAGGGGTCGTAGAGGCAGAAAGTTACTCTTTATTTAGGAAGGTACTTGTGATAAATGTAGCTATCATCAGAGGAAACTGAGGGTTTAATAGTGAAAGTGTTGAAGACGCTTTTTTATGCTTAAAAACTTGTAAATAAAAATCATAAATGATAAACTATAAGAGCTATATTTGTGCTTGAAAAAAGGATGGTTAATTTGACAAAAGGTGATAAAGTATTAATTGTGTTTATAATATTAATTAGCATTCTTTCTTTTGTTTATATAAACAGGTATGCATTTTCTAATCAAGAGAAATATGTAAGTGTACAAGTAAATGGTGAAGAAGTAAAGAAGATTCTCTTTGATGAAAAATTAATAGGGGAGACTATACCAATTAATACCGAATATGGATATAATTTATTGGAAATAGGTGATGAAAGAATAAGGTTTTATGAAGCTGATTGCCCAGACCAAATATGTGTGAGACAAGGTTTTATTTCAAGAGTGGGGGAAACATTAGTATGTCTTCCAAATAAACTTGTAGTAGAATTGAAGGGTATTTCAGAGGAAGACGATATCGATATTATGAGTTATTAGAATGGAGTTAATATGAGAAAGACTAATAAAATGATATTTATATCTCTCTTAGTTTCAGTTGGTTTAGCACTTAGTGTTTTAGAATCAGCTATTCCTATTCCCATAGCAATGCCGGGTGCTAGACTAGGATTATCAAACATGGTGATTTTAGTGACTCTTGTAATATTTGGATTTAAAGATGGATTAAAAGTAGCGATGCTTAAGAGTACAGTTCTTATGTTAGTTACGGGTAGTGTTTCTTCCTTTATGTATAGTATATCAGGGGCCATATTGAGTTGTATAGCTATGTATACTGTTTACAAGTTATTTCCAAATATATTTAGTTTGATAGGTGTTAGTATTGTAGGAGCGGCAACGCATAATTTTGCTCAAGTTTCGATAGCTGTTTTAATGTTAAGCAATTTGAGAATATATTCTTACTTACCTTTTTTACTCTTAATAAGCCTATTTACTGGGTATTTTGTGGGATTATCTTCTACGTACATTGTAGAGAATCTCAAGAAAAATTTTAAAGTTTTATTTGCAAAACAGGAGGTCATATGAAAGGGATTATTTTAGCATCGGCATCACCAAGAAGACTCGAGATATTTAGGTTATGTGGTATTGAGCCTAGGGTTGTAAAGAGTAATATCGAAGAGACGATTGAATTTGGTGAAAAACCTGAGCAAATAGCTATGAGTTTATCATTTAAGAAGGCTTTGGATGTCGCAGAACGAATAGACACGGGATTAGTAATAGGTGCTGATACAATTGTAGTGATTGGAAATACTATTTTAGGAAAGCCGGAAAGTGAATTACATGCAAGGCAGATGCTTGAAATGCTAAGCGGAAAAAGTCATAGAGTAATAACGGGATTTGCAATAATAGATCCTGAAAATAAGATTAAAGTGATTGATTATGAAACAAGTGATGTTATATTTAATAAATTAAGCCAAAGTGAAATAGATTCTTATATAAAATCCAGAGAGTACCTAGATAAGGCGGGGTCTTATGCTATTCAAGGCAAAGGAGCTTTGTTAGTATCTAAGATAGAGGGATGTTACTTTAATATAGTTGGTTTACCTATATCGAAAATCAACTACAATTTAAAACTATATTTTAATCATAACTTACTTTAAAGGTGATGATATAACTTGACTGAGATAATAATTCAAAATAAAAATATTACAATCAAAGATTTTCCGAAAAGCGAAAGACCAACTGAGAAATTACTTAGTATGGGACCGTCTGTATTATCTAACTCTGAATTGTTAGCTGTTATCATTAGAACTGGAACAGGGAAAGATACAGCTATAGATTTATCTACTAAACTATTGAATCAAGATAGCAGAGGGATAGCTTATTTAGCTAATGCATCTGTTGATGATTTTACTAAAGTAAAAGGGATAGGTGAGTGTAAAGCTGCACAAATTATGGCGGCTATCGAACTTGGTAAAAGAATAAAAAGACAAGGCTTATTTAACAATATAAAAGTAAATTCGCCAGAAGTTATTGCAAACTTAGTGATGGATAGTATGAAGCATTTAGAAAAAGAACATTTTGATGTAGCTATTTTGGATACAAAAAATCAGATAATAAGTATAGATAATATTTCTGTAGGAACTTTAAATTCATCAATAGTTCATCCAAGAGATGTTTTTAATATAGCTATTAAAAAGAGTGCAAATGCATTGATACTAATACATAATCACCCTAGTGGCGATCCTACTCCAAGTAAAGAGGATATAAGTATAACAAATAGATTGATGGAGAGTGGTGAAATCGTAGGTATTAAGATTTTAGATCATATAATTATTGGAAATGATAGATTTTTAAGTATGAAAGAAGAAAAATTGATGTAATTATGGAGGAATATAATGGTATTTTTTAAAGCATTTACAAAAGATATGGGAATAGATTTAGGAACAGCTAATACACTAGTATTTATAAAAGGAAGAGGAATTATATTACGAGAACCTTCAGTTGTAGCAATAAATAGAGATAATAAACAAGTGCTTGCGGTAGGTGAAGAAGCTAAAAAGATGATAGGTCGTACACCGGGCAATATAATTGCGATTAGACCACTAAAAGATGGTGTAATTGCAGATTTTGATATTACTCAAGAAATGCTAAAGTATTTTATTAGAAAAGCGACTCAGAAGAAATCAATTTTTCAACCAAGAGTTGTAGTATGTGTTCCTAGTGGCGTTACAGAAGTAGAAAAGAGAGCAGTAGAAGAAGCAACTATACAAGCAGGAGCTAAAGATGCATTTTTGATTGAGGAACCTATGGCTGCTGCAATAGGGGCAGGTCTTCCAGTACACGAGGCTACTGGAAGTATGGTAGTTGATATTGGTGGTGGAACGACAGAAGTGGCGGTTATATCATTAGGAGGTATAGTAACTAGTAAATCTATCAGGATTGCTGGAGATGAATTAGATAGTTTTATAGCAAATTATATTAAAAAAGAATACAGCTTGATGATTGGGGAGAGAACTGCTGAACAAGTGAAGATAGAGATAGGAGCAGCCATAGACGATCAAGTTTTGGGGAATATGGAAATAAGAGGTAGAGATTTAGTGAGCGGGTTGCCTAAAACTATCGAGATTACGTCTTCAGAAATATATGAAGCTCTTAGGGAACCAGTTTCAAATATAATAGATGCAATAAAAGCTACACTTGAGAAAACACCACCAGAATTATCATCTGATGTAATGGAATATGGCATAGTTTTAACAGGTGGGGGAGCTTTGCTTTATGGACTTGACAAGTTGATTACTAATGAGACAGGGATTCCAGTAATAATTGCAGAAAATCCATTGGATTGCGTTGCATTGGGTACAGGGAAAGCTTTAGAGAGTATAGAAATATTAAAGAGAACTTCCTCAAAATATAGTAGATTGGGATAGTGATGGTATGTATTTTTTTAGAAAATACAAAGAAAGAATGATAGTGACCCTTGTTGCTATCATTCTACTTATAATTATTGGGATTACAAATAATAATCGAGAAAGCATGACTTTCTTTGAGAAATCTGTTGGAAGTATTTTATCTCCAATTACGAATGCATCTTCATGGGTGACTCATGGGATAGGATCTTCATTTAATTCTATCAAAGATACATTTGAGGCTAAAAGTGAGAATAAACTTTTAAAAGAAAACATCAAAATTCTCGAAAGTGAAAATCGCGATTTGAATAATATTATTGGAAAAACTGATTATTTAAAGAAAGAACAGGAAATGTTAAAAAATTCAAATTATAGTTTTATCAAAGCTAGTGTATCAGCAAAAGAACCAGGCAATTGGTATGATAAGTTTACAATAGACAAAGGTTCTGCTGATGGGATTGCAAAAGATGACACAGTTATAGCTGCGATAGAAGTAGAAAATAATATTTACCAAGAAGGATTAGTAGGAAAGGTATTAGATGTTGGAACAAATTGGGCTAAAGTAGCAACAATAATAGACGAGCTAAATAGTGTATCTTTTAAAATCATACGAACAGGTGACGGAGGAGTTGTATCAGGAACGCTAGATAGCTCTTTAGAAGGCTTTCTATATGACTTTGGCTCAGACGTAATAGTAGGAGACAAGCTATATACTTCTGGCCTAGGAGAGGTGTATTTAAAGGACTTGTATTTAGGAGAGGTTTCTGAAGTTTTGATTAATCAAGAGGAATTAACAAAAAGAATAATAATAAAACCAGCAATAGACTTTAAGAAAATTTACAATGTCTATATTATAGCTAAATAGATAAGGGGTTTAGATTTGAGCACATTTATAGTTTTATTAATGATAATTTTTAATTTAGTTATTCAAACTACAATAATTCCTATGTTTCCAATTATGGGAATAGTTCCTAACACTGCTTTGGTATTAATTGTAGTGGTAGCTTTAAAAGTTGGAAGGACTAAGGGTGCTATATTTGGTTTAATTGCTGGATTTATGCAAGATGTTCTATTTTCATCTACTATTGGAATAAATGCTTTTATTCTTTTTTTTATTGGTTATGTTATAGGATTTGCTGAAAACTCATTTTCACGTGAGAATATTATAAATCCTATTATTTTTACCATTGCGGCAACAATGTTTTATAATTTTACTTATTCACTATTCTTGTTTTTTTTATCAAGAGATGTTACCTTTATAGATGCAATTAGTAGTATTTTTTCCATTGAAATATTATATAATACTCTATTTGCTGTTATATATGGATATTTAGTCCATATAATTTTTACAAGACCAAAGATAAGATTCAAAAGATAGGTGATTAAAGATGAATTTAAAAGATAAGCTTTTTAATAGATATAGTATTATAATATATGTACTTTTTGCTTTAGCATTTGTACTTGTATTTAGGTTAGCAACTTTAACGATAGCGCAAGGTGAATATTACAGAGATCTTTCAGATAACAAAAGAATTAAAGAAGTCTACACTACAGCTCCAAGAGGTGAAATAAGAGATAGATACGGAAGATTATTAGCTGGGAATATTCCCACATTTACAGTTCAACTTTTAAAAGATGAACTAAATATTAAGGACAGAGAACAAAGAAATGAAAATTTACTCCATTTAATTAGACTTTTAGAAGAAGATGGGGTCAGCTATAACAATAGCTATCCTCTTGAGTTAAGTGTTATTAAATATAAAGATACGGAGACTTTATTAACAAGTCAAAAAGACCCATTAGATAAAGCTCTAGAAATTTTGATAGAAAATGGATTAGTAGAAGAGTTTTTAAATAAAGAGTATACTTTGCCTTATGAAGAACATTTTAACAGTTCCATATCAAAAAGGGCATTAAGTATATTAGAAAAAGAAGATATTAGCGACTTTGAAATAGAAGATTACGAGACAACCTTATCTTTAGACAAGAAATTAATTGAGCTAATTAATAACGATAAAACTAAATTAAGAAAGATAGTTGATAACCCAGTAGCTAGAGAGCTCCTATACGAGTTGCTAAAAGAAAAAAATCTCCACGAAGATTTGATATTAGAGGAGTTTTCTTTAGAGTATCAAGATGATTATATAAATCAGAAAGCTAGTTTAATGAGAACTTACCCTTATATTAGTTTAGATAGTTCTCCAAAAGACGACTTTATTAATTTGTTTGCGGATATATCGATGTATTCTTTTCTAAGTACTGTGATTGTAGAGGATGACTCTGATGAGATGTTTGTCCCAGGTGAATTATTACTCCAAATGATTAAAGATGCTGGACTAGAATCTCCTGTTGAACTTAGAATTAATAATGACGAATTATATGTTATCTATTCTTTTATAGATATTAGTGGGAAAGAAAACTTAGATCCAATAGATTATTTGATAGAATTTGTGCGCGATAATAATATTATCGAGAACTTTGTTCTTGATGATAATGTAAAATATCTTGCTCAATCTAGATTGATAATGGATGGGGTAAATCCTAAGATTTCTGTTAGTGGAGAATTAGAATACTCATTTATAAATGATATTAAAAATTGGGAAAATGCGAATAAAATTGAGGAAGGGAGTTCATTAAAGGAAGCTTTTGCAAGTATAAGGGAAAAATATAGTATAGAAGAATCTTTAAGTGACTATGAAGCTAGAGCTTTACTAGGCTTGTTAAATGAAATAACAAATCAAGGTTATTTAGCTTATCAACCTATAAATATTGCATATGGAATATCAAATAAATTAGTTGCTAGAATTGAAGAAGAGCTTTCATCTACTCCAGGGATTAATATATCAATTGAACCAGTTAGATATTATCCAGAAGGGAAAACAGCAGCACATATATTAGGATATATAGGTAAGATAAGTCAACCTAGTGAGATAGAAAAATATATAAGAGAAAACAATTATTCTCCAAGTTCGTTAATAGGTAAAACAGGAATAGAAGAAAGCTATGAGCTCCAGTTAAGTGGTGAAAGCGGAGTTAAAAAAGTGGAAGTTGATGTAATAGGAAATACTACTAATATTATTGAGCAGACTAGCCCTGTACCAGGAGACAATCTCTATTTATCTGTGGATTTAGAATTACAGAAAAAAGCAGAAGAAACAATGGAACAAACCTTAACAGAACTTAGTAAAGGTGGGGTATATAAAAGTGAATGGGGAGATTATACTTTTGGAATTAATAAGACTAAAAGGAGACCATACATAAATGCTAATTCTGGAGCAGTAGTAGTTATAGATGTTAAAACTGGTGAAACACTTGCTATGGTGAGTTATCCAGCTTACGATCCGAATTTGTTTTCCACAGGAATTAATTCAAGTGATTGGCAAAGTCTATTTCCTGAGGATTCAGAAAACCCATTAGCTCAGAGACCACTTTATAATATTGCAACACAAACAGCAGTTCAACCTGGATCCACTTTTAAAATGGCAACAGCGCTAACTGCTCTAGAAAAAGGTTTAAATCCACTACTTCGAATAAAAGACATGGGATTTGTAACAGTAGGAAATAAAGATTTTCATTGTTTAGTTTATACTTTGTATGGGACTACTCATGGGTATGAAAATTTATTTGAGGCACTTCGAGATTCATGTAACTATTATTTTTATACACTTGCACTTGGAAGAAATCAAAAGACAAATGAAGATATAGGAGTGAAAATTGAGATTGAAGATATAGTTGATATCTCAAAAAAATTAGGACTTAATGATAAAACAGGAATTGAAATAAATATTCCAGCCGAAGTATCTGGAGGAGTTCCTGATCCTCAAAGAAAAATTATTACTACAAAGTATCTATTAAAGCAAATGCTACAAAGAAACATTAGAAATTATATAGTAGAAGGCAAGGTATTAAGTGATGAAGAAATAGATTTAATTATAGAAGAAATAATTAGCTGGACAGCTTCAGAAGAAGTTTTAAGCAGAAATGAAGTTCTTAGAAGATTGATTGATATGGGGATAGAACCAGAACTTAAATTATCAGGAGAGCGAGAGGGTTTAGCTGATAAAATAAAATACACATATCTAAATCAAGCTGGTTGGAACATCGCTGACACATTAAATGTAACAATTGGTCAAGGGCAGAGTGCATATACTCCTATACAGATGGCAAATTACATAGCAACCATTGCTAATGGTGGCTATTTAAATAAATTAACTTTAATAGAAAGTATTAGAAATTATGATAATAGTTCCTTATTATATGAACATAAAACAAATGGTGAATTAATTGGCATAAATAATTACGAGAATCTTGAATATTTAAAAGAAGGAATGAGAATGGTTGCAGATGATGGAACTGCGAAAAGGGTATTTCAAAATTTCCCGGTTGAGGTAGGAGTCAAAACTGGAACGGCTGAAAAAAGTGGTATCAATCCTTCAAGTGGGGATACTTATGATGAATTTGCTTGGTTTGTAGGATTTGCACCATATGAAGATCCAGAGATTGCAGTTGCTGCTGTTATTTTTCAAGGTGGTTCAGGAGGATATGCTGCGCCGATGGTAAGAGATATAATTGCACAGTATCTTGGTTTGAATAATATTGAACAAAAGAATCCATTGCCTATTGAAAATTCTTTTATTCTTGAATAATTTAATAATAAATCAAATAGGTGGATTTTTATGGTATAAACTAGTAGAATAGAATTAGAGATTTTACTTATGGAGGTATACATGAAAAAAGATGTAGTTATAATAAAAGGCGTTTCAGAAGGAATCTATATAGACATAATAGGTAATGATATAGAAGATATAAAAAAAAGCCTCCAAACAAAGCTTACAAATTCATCTGCATTTTTCAAGGGAGGAAAGTTTTTAGGGGTTAGAGGAGATGAAATATCATACACAACAAAACTGGAAACTCTTCTACTTTTAAAATATAAATATGAATTAGATATCGAATTACCAGAAGAACTTGGTTTATCTAAATTTGAGGATAAAATGCTTTTTGAAGAAGATGATAAACTAAAAAGCATTGTTGATGAGGGAATAACAAAATTTGTCTATGGAACATTGAGGTCAGGACAAGAGGTAAGTTTTAATGGGAATATCGTGGTTATAGGAGATGTAAACCCAGGAGCATTACTTAGAGCGAAAGGGAATATTGTAGTCTTAGGATCTTTGAGAGGCGTAGCACAAGCTGGTATTGGAGGTAATAAATATGCAGTAGTAGCAGCATATAGCTTATTGCCTACACAACTTAGAATAGCTGAGATGATTGTTAGACCTCCAGATGATGATATGCAGTATAAGCTTCCTGAGATAGCTAAAATAGTGGATGGAAGAGTAGTAATAGAGCCTTATTTACCAAACAAATAAAAGGGAGGAACATAAATGGCAAATGATAAGTTAGGAACAGCTATTGTAATAACATCTGGTAAAGGAGGAGTTGGCAAAACAACAACAAGTGCTAATATTGGTACAGGCTTAGCAATGCTAGGGTATTCTGTTGTTGTGTTAGATGCTGATATTGGATTAAGAAATTTAGATGTTGTAATGGGTCTTGAAAATAGAATAGTATATGATTTGGTAGATGTTGTAGAGAAAAATTGTAGGTTAAAGCAAGCACTTATAAGAGATAAAAGACAAGAAAAATTATATTTACTTCCAGCAGCACAGACTAAAGATAAAACAGCTGTAAAACCAGAGCAGATGGTTGAATTGATAAACGAGCTTAAAAAGCATCACGATTATATAATTATTGATTCTCCAGCAGGAATAGAACAAGGTTTTCAATATTCTATTGCGGGTGCTGATAGGGCTATAATAGTAACAACTCCTGAGATTTCAGCAGTTAGAGATGCAGATAGAGTAATTGGAATATTAGAAGCTAATGAGCTAAATGACCCTGAACTTATTCTTAATAGAATAAGACCTGACATGGTTAGAAGAGGAGATATGATGAATACCGAAGATGTTCTTGATATCTTAGCGATAGATCTTATAGGAATAGTTCCTGATGACGAATCTATAGTTATATCTACAAATAAAGGAGAACCCATAGTTATTGATGAAAAGGCATTAGCAGGTAAAGCATACAGAAATATAGTTCGTAGGATAGTAGGTGAAGAAGTAGAATTTTTAAACTTAGAACAAAATGAAGAAAGTAAATTTAGCAAGGTACTTAAACTAATATTTGGGAAATAAGGAGGGAATGGAATGGATTTTTTTAAATTATTTACTAAAAAGCAGGAAAAAAGTAAAAATGTTGCTAAGGAGAGACTAAAACTGGTACTAGTCCATGATCGTTCCGATCTGTCTCCAAGATTCTTAGAAATGATAAAATCAGATATCGTTAAAGTGATTTCAAAGTATGCAGAAATTGATGAGAGTGAAATAGAGATTAAGATGACTAAGATGAAAAGGGAAGGCCAAAATTCTCCAGTTTCAGCATTGGTTGCAAATATTCCTATAGTCAATGTAAAAAGCAAGAATAAATAGTTGCTCTAACTGCGGTTAGAGCTTTTCTATATTATATATAGATTAAAAATTAAATTGAAAGCATAGATATATATGAAAGGTGAATTAGATGATAAGTAAATATAAACTAGATAAAATTTTAATGAAGGTAGAAAAACCATCCAGATATATTGGTATGGAGCAAAATATTGTGATTAAAAACTTAGAAGAGGTAAAAGTTAAGTTTGCATTTTCATATCCAGATGTATATGAAGTTGGAATGTCTCATTTAGGTATGCATATTTTATATAATCTGATAAATGATAAAGATGGTTTTGCATGTGAGAGAGTATTTTCCCCATGGGTAGATATGGAAAAAGAGATGAGAAATGAAAATATACCATTGTTTACGTTAGAAAACAAAGAGGAAGTTAAGAATTTTGATTTTTTAGGATTTACACTCCAATATGAAATGAGCTATACAAATATACTAAATATACTTGACCTTTCTCAGATACCTATTCTCGCATCCTTAAGATTAGAAAATGATCCAATAGTTATAGCAGGAGGACCTTGTGCATATAACCCTGAGCCCTTAGTTGATTTTATAGATATATTTATTATAGGTGAAGGTGAGGAAGTTACCTTAGAGTTGTTAGATTTATATGAATCACATAAAAATAATGGGTTTTCAAGAGATGAATTCTTATTGGATGTGGCTAAGAATGTAGAAGGATCTTATGTGCCAAAATTTTACGAAATTGAATATAATGAAGATGGTACCATAAAAAGTAGAATGAAAAACAATATTGAAGTTCCTGATATTATTAATAAGAGAATGATTCGAGATTTAGATACAATGTATTCTCCAGAAAAACTATTAGTTCCATATACAGAAGCAGTACATGATAGAATTAGCATGGAAATTTTTAGAGGATGCACACATGGCTGTAGATTTTGCCAAGCTGGAATGGTTTATAGACCAGTCAGAGAAAAATCAGTTGATAAACTAATGGATCTTGCAAAGGAATTAGTAGAGTCAACAGGATATGAAAATATTTCATTATCATCTTTGAGCTCTTGTGACTATTCTCAGTTGCAACTATTGATTTCAAAGCTTATGGATAATTTTGAGGATAAAAAAGTAGGAGTTTCACTTCCTTCTCTTAGATTAGATTCAGTTAGTATAGATATTTTAAAAGAAATTGAAAAGGTTAGAAAAACAGGTTTAACTTTTGCACCAGAAGCAGGTAGTCAAAGGTTAAGAAATGTTATTAATAAGGGAGTAGATGAAGATGACCTTATTAATGCTGTTAGTTATGCATTTAAAGAAGGTTGGTCCAGAATAAAATTATACTTCATGATAGGGCTACCCACAGAAACAGATGAAGATTTATTAGGTATAAAAGAGTTAGCCTACTTGGTAAAAGATCTATTTTTTGACAGACCTAAAGAAGAAAGAATCGGCAATTTTCAACTTAGAACGAGTGCTGCTTGTTTTGTACCAAAACCATTTACACCTTTTCAATGGTTTGGGCAAGATACTATTGATGAATTTTACGATAAAATACATTTAGTTAAAGACAGTATAAATGATAATAAAGTAAGTTTTAATTACCATGACCCAAGAGTAAGTTATTTAGAAGCAATTATAGCAAGAGGCGATAGAAAAATAGGTAAATTGTTATATTCAGCTTGGGAAAAAGGATGTAAATTTGATGGTTGGTCAGAGCATTTTAATTATAATGATTGGATAGAAGCATTGAGTGAAACGAATATAGATGGTAGTTTTTATGCTAATAGGAACAGAGAATTTTCTGAAATTCTACCTTGGGATTTTATTAACCCAGGTCCGAGTAAGGAATATTTGATAAAAGAATATAAAAAATCAATTAATGAAGAAATCACAGAAGATTGCAGACTTGGATGTAACGCTTGTGGAATTGATGATTGCGCAATGTGGGGTGTATTTAATTGAAAATTCGAGTTAGGTTTATAAAAACAGGATATCTAAAATATTTATCTCAATTGGATTTAGTAAGATTATTTACTCGGGCTTTTTCAAGAACAAATATCCCAATTAAATTCACAGAAGGATTCAATCCTCATCCTAAATTTTCAATAGGAAATCCATTACCTTTAGGTACAGAAAGTATCGCAGAATATATGGATGTAGAATTGACTGAAGTTATGGATCCAAAAGAATTTTTGCAAAGACTAAATCTTATTTTGCCCAAAGATATACAAATTATTAAAGCCGAAGAAAGCATAAGCAAGGCATCTTTATCTTCAATAATAAAATGGTCAGAATATGAAATTAGATTAATGGTAGAAGAAAATGAGAAAAGGTCCTTTTTTGAAAACAACTTAGAAACATGGAAAGAACTTGAAACTATTGAAATCACAAAGAAGAAGAAAAAAGGCAAGAAAAAGATAGAAACAACAATAAATATATTGCCACTAATCGGGAATATATTATATAAAGGTATAGATGAGGAAGGATTTATAATCTTAGACTGTCTCTTGAAATCGGGAGAAAATGGAAATTTAAAGCCGATTGAACTAATTAAATCGTTAAATGAAAAATTATCACTCGGGATTGACTTGGATTTAGTAATGATTAAACGATTAGAAGCTTTTGTTGAAGAAGATGGGAAAATGAGTAAACCATTATAGGAGTAATTAGGATGAATCATATCTATATAGATAAAAAGGGAAAATCAAATAGAATAGCACTCTTAGAAAACAAAGAGTTAGTAGAGTTTTATAAGGATGATAATGAAAAATCAATCTTGGGGAATATATATAGAGCCAGGGTTGTAAGTGTACTAAAAGGTATGTCTGCTGCTTTTATAGATATTGGTGCTGAAAAAAATGGGTATCTATATGTAAAAGATGCTCTAAATAGAGACCAAATGTATACTGAGGAGTCTTATACTATTGATGAGGTTTTAAAAAATAATCAACAAATATTAGTTCAGGTAATAAAAGAACCTTTGGGACAAAAAGGAGTAAAGTTGACTAGGCATTTAACCATTCCCAGTAGACATATGGTTTTAACCCCATTTTCAAATAAGATACATGTTTCAAAAAAAATTGATAATCCTAAAGAAGTAAAATGGCTAAAAAAATTAGGGGAGCAAATTAAAGAAGATGAAGTAGGAATAATATTTAGAACGCTTTCGCTAGATACAACTGAGGAAGTTATTAAGATGGAGTATAAGAATTTAATAAATGTCTATTATAGTATTCTTAAAGAAGAAAATTATTTACCAACACCAAAACTTTTATATAAGGAACCAGATTATTTATATGGGATAATTAGAGATTATTATAGAGAAGGGCAATATAAAATTGTATCTAATGATAAAAATGCCTTGAAAGAAATTAGGGACTCTAAATATTTTGAACATTATAATTTTAATAATGCCTTAATATTTGACCCAGAATTTAATGTTGATTACGATATGGATATACAAAGGGGTATTAAGAATGGATTAGCCAGAAGAGTTGATTTGAAAAGTGGAGGATATATTGTAATAGATGAAACTGAAGCTTTAAGCGTGATTGATGTAAATACTGGAAGTTTTACTGGTACATCTAGCTTACAAGATACTGTAGTAAGAATTAATATAGAAGCATCCTATGAAGTTGCCAAACAAATGAGACTTAGGGATCTAGGTGGAATAATTATCGTTGATTTTATAGATATGAAAGAAACCGAAAATATTGAAAAATTATTAGATATATTAGCGAATGAGTTTAAAAAAGATAAGAATAAACCATATATAGTTGACATTACAAAATTGGGTTTAGTAGAAATTGTAAGAAAAAAAACCAGGCCAACACTAGATAAACAGAATTCTATACTTTGCCCAACTTGTTTTGGTAACGGAAGAATAAGAAAAAAATAGAATCTATAAATGAATTGTTAGTACAAACAAGCTGTTGACAATAGTCGACATTTCTGTTATCATTATTTAGGTGTAGAGCCGCTCGATATGGGTTTTAAGCATAGTCACCTAATATTGGCGAGACTAGGTAAGAGGAGGTGCAGTATATGTATGCAATAATTGAAACAGGCGGAAAACAATATAAAGTTCAAGAAGGAGATATAGTCTATATTGAGAAATTAGCTATTGAAGAAGGAAATCCAGTGAGCTTCGATAAAGTTCTTCTAATGTCAAATGATTCAGAGATAACACCAGGAAAACCATATATAGAAGGAGCTGTAGTAGAAGGAACAGTTCTAGGACAAGGAAAATCTAAGAAAATAATAGTATATAAGTATAAGGCTAAAAAGAACATAAGAAAGAAACAAGGACATCGTCAACCATTTACAAAAGTACAGATCGATAAGATTGTAGGTTAATTATGATTAGTGTATTTTTATCGTATAATAAAGATGGATATTTTAAAGGGTTTCAGATTGCAGGTCATGCGAATTATAAACCTTATGGTGAAGACATAGTTTGTTCTGCAGTATCTATACTAGGTTATACAACGATTAGGTCGCTTATTGATGTAGTAAAAGTGCCTGAGGATAAGATACAATATACACAAGACGATGAGTCAGGGTTTTTGGAATTAGTGATTAAAAATATATCAAATGATAAAATTAAAGAGGTTGAACTTATTATGAAGACCTTTGAGGTCGGCATAAAATCTATAATTGAAAGTTACCCTAAATATATCACTTTGGAATATAGGGGAGGTGGAATTCATGTTTAAATTAAATTTACAATTGTTTTCTTCTAAAAAAGGAGTAGGTAGTTCTAGAAACGGAAGAGATAGTCATGCTAAAAGATTAGGTAGCAAAAGAGGAGACGGTCAATTTGTATTGTCAGGGAATATCCTTGTAAGACAAAGAGGAACTAAAATCCATCCTGGGAACAATGTTGGAATAGGTGGAGACGATACCTTATTTGCAACAATTGACGGAGTTGTTAAGTTCGAGAGAAAAGGTCGTGACAAAAAACAAGTCAGCGTTTATCCTAAGGAACAACTAGCATAAATTAAAGCTTACCATATGGGTAAGCTTTTAATTTTTATAACGAATAGGAAAGTTCTGCTATTTTTCATAATAAAGGAACTTTCCGTTTTAAGTTTAAAAGAAAGGTTCCAGAGTACTGAATTAGAAGCTTTCTTTGCTTAAAAAATTATTATGTTATTAATTGCAAGTGTGGGAGTTATTATTTTGGGTAAAAGGATAATGATGTATAGCAAATATAGATTTATAAGGATGATGAAGATGTTTATTGATGTAGCCAAAGTTTCTATGAAGGCAGGAAAAGGTGGAAATGGAATAGTAGCATGGAGAAAAGAAAAGTATGAACCAGCAGGAGGCCCATATGGTGGAGATGGAGGAAACGGTGGTTCTATAATACTCTATGCGGATGAAAGTATTAGAACACTTATGGATTATAGATATAAGAGAGCTTATAATGCTGAAAGTGGAGAAGATGGTAGAGCAAAAAAACAATATGGTAAAGCGGGCGCTAATACCAGATTAAGACTTCCAGTTGGTACACTTATAAAAGATGAAGAAACTGGTAAAGTTATAGTAGATTTAAAAGAAGCAGGACAGGAGTTTATTATTGCTAGAGGTGGTAAAGGCGGGAGAGGCAATGCTAAGTTTGCAACTGCAACTAGACAAGCGCCAGGATTTGCTGAAGCAGGCACAAAAGGACAAGAAAAAAATATTATTTTAGAGTTAAAATTGTTAGCTGATGTAGGGTTGGTAGGATTTCCTAACGTTGGGAAATCAACATTACTATCGATAGTTTCAGCAGCAAAACCTAAAATTGCAAACTATCATTTTACGACTTTAATACCAAATTTAGGAGTAGTGAAAGTTGCAGATGAAAAGAGTTTCGTTATAGCAGATATACCAGGTTTAATTGAAGGAGCTTCTCAAGGAGCAGGTTTGGGGCATGAATTTTTAAGACATATAGAAAGAACTAGAGTTTTGATTCATGTGCTAGATGTATCTGGAAGTGAAGGAAGAAATCCTATTGATGACTTTTATAAAATAAATCAGGAAATATTTGATTATAATGATAAACTTAAAACAAGACCACAAATTATAGCTGCTAATAAAATTGATATACCTTCTTCGGCTGAATGGCTTGAAAAGGTGAAAGCCGAGTTTGAATCACAAGGAATACAAGTATTTCCTATATCTGCAGCTACAAATCAAGGTATAAGAGAATTGTTATTTGCAGTTTGGGAATTGCTAGAAAATACAGAGATGAATTATGACACCTTTGATGAGGAGTATTTTGTTGAAGAAACAAACAAAAAAGATGAAATCATAGTTAGAAAAGTAGATGAGATGTATATTGTTGAAGGAGACTTTATGGAAAGACTTCTTGAATCAACTTATCTGGATGATGAAGAATCCGTTAGATACTTCCAAGAAATGTTAAAAAGAAAAGGTATAATCGAGGAATTAAAAGAATTAGGGATATCTGAAGGAGAATCCGTATTTATATGTGGAAATGAGTTCGAATTCTTTGATTAATAAATAATTACAGGGGATGTGAAGAATTGATTACAGGGAAACAAAGAAGTTATTTAAAAAGTATGGCAAACAATATAGATTCTATATTTCAAATTGGTAAAGGCGGAATTTCAGATAATTTAATTAAGCAAGTAGATGATGCTTTAAATGCAAGAGAAATTGTTAAGATAAGTATTCTAAAAAATAATGAGTTAGATCCAACTGAAGTTGCTCTATTACTTGCTGAGAAATTAAATGCTGAATTTGTACAGAGCATAGGTAAGAAATTCACTTTATATAGAGAATCAGAAAAAAACAAAAAAATAGAATTACCTAAATAGTTATAGTAAATAGAAATAGTTTATTGGAGGGAGACCTATGGCAATCGGACTAATGGGAGGGACATTCAATCCTATTCATATTGCACATTTAATTATTGCAGAATGGATTAAAGATGAATGGAATTTGGATAGTATCGTTTTTATACCAGCGGGCACCCCACCCCATAAATCAAGAAATGAGATACTTAAGGCAAGCGTTAGGTATAAGTTAGTAGAAATTGCGACATCATCAAATAAGGCCTTTGAAATTAATGATTTTGAGATTAGCAAAGATGAAGTTTCTTATACAGTAGATACCATAAGTTATTTTAGAGATAAATATCCAGATGAAAAACTTTTCTTTATAATTGGTGCTGATACTCTATTTCAGTTAGGAAAGTGGAAGAATTTTAAAGAGTTGGCTAAAATGGTAGAATTTATAACATATAGTAGATGGGGATACAACAAATCTCAGATTGAAAATAGAATTTATAGATTAAACCGAGAGTATGGATTTAATATCCATTATAGTAATGGACCTGAGATTCAAATCTCAGCTTCGAATATACGAGATCGATTAAAAGAAGGATTATCAATAAAATATATGGTTCCAGATTTAGTAATAGAGGAAATACAAGAAAAGGGATTGTATAAAGGAGTAGCAGATGGAGATATTACAAAATAAAGTCCAAGAGAAGCTTGGAGAAGATAGGTATAAACATAGTTTAAATGTTTTAGAAACTGCTTTAAAACTAGCTAAATATTACAATATACCTGAAGAAGAAGTTCAGATAGCTGCCCTATTACATGATTATGCAAAGGAACTTACATTAGATGAAGTAAAGAAATTAGGAGTAGAACATGACTTTTCTAATGAAGATAATTTTAAAATGTATATGAATTTAATTCATGGAGAGCTTGCTAGTTTGCTTGCTAAATCTGATTTTGGGATTGAGGATATAGATATACTTAATGCAATTAGATATCATACTACAGGTAGAGAGAATATGTCGATACTTGAAAAGATTATTTACCTAGCAGATGTGATTGAGCCTTCTAGAGATTTTGATAAATTAAACTCAATTAGAGAAATGGCATATGTAAATCTTGATAAAGCAATTTTGATGGCTATGGATAGCACTTTAGATTATTTAATAAAAACGGGAAGTTTAATTCATATTGATACAATCAAGGCAAGAAATTATATTATAACAGAAATTACTAAGAGGTTAATAGATGAATAGAAGCAAGAAAAATAATTTTTTTAGAACTTTTGCAATAGCTTTAGTTTTCTTTATTTCAGTATTGTTTTTAGCCAATACTTTATTAGATAAAACAGAGGAACATTTTAGAATTTTGGTATTAGGTGTTGACTCTAAGGATTATAAATTAAACAAAGCGGTTAGATCGGATACAATAATGCTAGTGGATCTAAATTCTAGCAGTGGAGTAATAAATATCATATCTATACCTAGAGATACTAGAACAGCTATAAATGGCAGAAAAAATCAAGAGAAAATAAATCATTCATTTGCATATGGTGGAGCAGAGTTGACTTTAGAAACTGTATCAGAACTATTAGGGATTCAAATAGACAATTATATAGTGGTTGATTATAAAGCTGTAAGAGAATATATAGATTTGATTGGCGGTGTAGATTTATTTGTGCCTATGGATATGAAGTATTCTGACCCAGTAGCTGATCCCCCGCTCTTAATTGATTTAAAAGAAGGCCAGCAAAATCTAGATGGTGATAAAGCGTTACAGTATCTAAGATTTAGAAAAGGCTATAAAAATGCTGACTTAGGAAGAATAGAAGCTCAGCAAACATTCTTAAAAGCTATGATAAAACAGAGTATAAAACCTTCAATAATTATCAAAATTCCTAAAATGGTAAATATATATAAAGAAAATATAGAAACCAATTTGCCTGTATTGAGTGCTTTAAAAGAATCATTTTCATTCTTCAGGTATGATTTAGAAAATATAGAGTCATTTACATTAAAGGGAACATCTAAAACAATAGATGGATTATCTTATTATATTGTAGATAAGGATGAATTAGTTGAATTAATTAATAACAACATATTAAAATAGAAGAAAGGGGTGAGAATTAATAAATGACAGATTTAAAAAATAAATTGGATATTATTAAAAAAGCTATTGATAGTAAAAATGGATTGGATACTGTTGAAATTGATGTATCTCAAAAAACATCAATAGCAGATTATTTTATTATAACTAGTGGGAATTCTTCCAATCAAGCAGTTGCGATAGCTGATGAAGTAGAAGATAAAATGAGTAAAGCTGGATATGAAATTTTAAATATAAAAGAAGGCTACAGAAGCGCTAGATGGATAATTTTGGACTTTGCAGATGTAATAGTACATGTTTTTCATAAAGAAGAAAGGGATTATTATGATCTAGAAAGACTTTGGAAGGAATTTGAGAAGTTATCTAAAGAGGAGGAGTAAAAATGAAATTAGACTTAATTCAAACAGAAAAAGCACCAGCCGCAGTAGGACCTTATTCACAAGGAGTTAGAGCAGACGAGTTTGTTTTTACATCAGGTCAATTACCTTTTGTTCCAGAAACAGGAGAATTAATAAGTGATGATATTCAAAAAGCTACAAGACAAGCGCTTGAGAATGTCAAAGCAGTTTTAGAAGAAGGCGGAGCATCTTTAGAAACAGTAATCAAAGTGACTGTGTTCGTTAAAGATATGGAGAACTTCTCTTTAATTAATGAAGTATATGCTGAGTATTTTAAAAATCATAAACCTGCAAGAAGTCTTGTGGAAGTTGCTAGATTACCTAAAGATGGAGTAATAGAAATTGAAGCAATTGCTGTAAAAAAATAGAATAAATCAAGAAAAAAATAACCTGGGAAACCAGGTTATTTTGCATTATAGGGCATTCTATATATTGTTTGTCTTGACTTCATTTTTTTTCGTTTTCTTCTTAAGGCTAATGTATAAATACGTAGCAAGATAGCTATTAAAAATATAAATAGATACCAGTTATTTTTTATTTTCCCAAAAGTTGTTGTATCTGGGTCAATTAAGACAGCAGCAGTAGATATTATATTACCACCACCTATTACTTTACCATCAATTAAATATTCAGCTTCACCAATAATCTGGCCTTTATCTATTGGAGCTTTTAAGTCTTCTCTAATTGTTATTTTCTTTTCTATATTATTTTGATTAAACTCTGACATAGGATAAACAATATTTCTGTCTAATATACCTGCAATATATGGGGTATCACCATCTGTAATAGATATATTATCAATAAATTCATTGCTATTAGCAATTATTATATTATTAAAGTTTTCAAATCCATAATTTAGGAGTTTATGTGTATCTGCATATACATTTATTCCATCTGCCTTTAATACGACTGATATTAATTTCTGATCTGCTTTGTTTGCATATGCAACCAAGCAGTTTTTAGCATTGCTAGTGTAACCAGTTTTAACTCCAGAAGCATATGGATACTTAGTGCTAATAAGCTTGCCATCAACATTAATAAGTTCTGAATCGTATAAGAGTTTATTTGTAATTTTAAAATATCTTGATTCAGTTTTTTTATTAGTGGGTGGAATCTCATACTGGACTGTATTAACTATATTTCGTATTTGTTCATGTTCCATAGCTTCTTTTCCGATTAGGGCTAAATCGTAGGCACTAGATACATGATTGTCATCGTGCAGACCATTTGGATTAACAAAATTGGTGTCATTGGCGCCTAATTCAACTGCTCTTTGATTCATCATAGATACAAAATTATCTATTGTACCTCCAACATGTTTGGCAATTGCTAAAGCCGCATCATTTGCAGAGGGTAAGAGCATAGCATGAAGTAATTGTTCCATGGTAAGAACTTCACCTGGTTCAAGAGCGATATGGCTACCGTATGTAAGACTGACTATTTCATCATCGATTGTTACTAGTTCGTCTAATTCTGAGTTCTCAACAGCAAGTATTGCAGTCATCATTTTTGTTGTACTAGCTGGGTATAATTCTAAATGACTATTTTTTTCATAAAGAATTTCATTAGTATCATAATCAATTAAAATTGCTGCCTCGCCACTTAAATCTAATGTCTCAGCATAGGTATAGTCGAAAATAAACAAAAAAAATAAAATTGCAAAAAAATATATAAATCTTTTCATATAGACACCACCATTTAGTATTTGTTTATTTATATTGATATTATAGATTATACCAGAAAAGTTTAAAAAAAATAAGTAAATACGAATAAAAAACGAGTATTATTAGTTAATAATAGCTATAATAGATATATAATATATGATTGGGGGGCTTGTTTTGGATTTCTTTACCAAAAAAGAGAGTATAATAGTAATTGCATCGGTATTTATAATAGGGGTATTACTATCAATTAAGGCATTTGGAATAACTAAAGAACCAAAATTAGAAGGAGTAGAAGCAGTTTTTACAGAAAGTCCTGTAGAGAGTGTTGCAGCTATATCGCCTAAAGTAGAAATAGAGAGTTCTTCAATTATGGTTCATATCAGCGGAGAAGTTTATAATCCAGGAATATACGAGCTTATTATTGGTGATAGGGTCGTTGATGTAGTAAATATGGCAGGCGGTTTGACCAAACAGGCAGATTTAGATAGAATAAACTTAGCTAAAAAAATTAATGATGAAGATAAAATATATATTCCAGGATTAGATGAAGAAGGATCCATTTCAATAGAAATGGGTACAAACACACAAGAAACTGGTAAAATTAATATTAATATTGCTTCATCAGCTGATTTACAAAGTTTACCTGGTATAGGAGAGGTAATAGCTGGTAGAATAGTTGAATATCGAAAAACTTCAAAGTTTAAAAATATTGAAGATATCCTAGATGTAAGCGGTATAGGAGATGCAAAATTTGAGGCTATCAAAGATATGATATCAATAAATTAGAGGAGGGGTTATTTTGGACATAAGATTAACAGAGCTAACTAAAAGTTCAGGGTGAGCAGCTAAAATCGGACCAGATATATTGGCACAAGTTTTGTGCCACTTACCAAAAGTGGAAGATAAAGATTTAATTGTAGGAGTTGAAACATCAGATGATGCTGCTGTTTATAGATTAAGCGACGAATTAGCAATTATTCAAACTCTGGATTTTTTTACTCCAGTAGTTGATGATCCATATACATTTGGACAAATAGCAGCGGCGAATTCACTAAGTGATATATATGCGATGGGAGGAGAGCCGCGTCTAGCATTGAATATAGTTTGTTTCCCGGATTGCCTAGATCCCAAAGTACTAGGTGAAATTATGAGAGGTGGGCAAAGCAAGGTTATGGAAGCTGGTGCAATTCTCGTTGGTGGACATAGTGTGTCTGATGATGAGCCTAAGTATGGACTTTCAGTGACTGGATTTGTGCATCCAAATAAAGTATTGACAAATAATAATGCGAAAATAGGAGATTCTTTAATTATCACAAAACCTCTAGGAATAGGAATTATAACAACTGCGATAAAAGGTGAGCTTGCAAGTAAAGAGGCTTACGATGCAGCAGTCTTATCTATGAGTACTCTAAATAGCTTTGGGAAAAAAGCTATTGATGAAGCGAAAGGAGTTCATAGTGTAACCGATATTACTGGATTTGGATTACTTGGACATAGTCTTGAAATGGCAGAATCAAGTAATGTAACAATAAACATTGATAGCAGTAAAGTTCCATTTATTAAGGAAGCTAAGGAATATGCACAGATGGGTCTGATACCGGCTGGTGCTTATAACAATAAGAATTATATTGGGGACAAGGTCCTTATTGACGAGGATATTTCTGATTTTATGGTTGATATTCTATATGATCCACAAACATCTGGAGGCTTGTTAATTTCAGTAGCTAAGGAATATGCAGGATTGTTATTAGAAAAATTATCAGGTTCACCAACTGAATATGCATTAATTGGAGAAGTAACAGAGTATAATGGAAAATATATAATAGTTAAATGATATTGGGGTGGTGGGAATATGAGCGAAAAGAATTTATATACTTTAATTCCAAAAATTGATGAAGTTATTTCTTGGGAATCAATCAGTGAATTAATGGAATATATACCAAGAAAAATTTTAGTTGATTCAATTAGAGAAGAAATTGAAGAAATTAGAAATAGAATTAAAATGGGTTTGGATGAGATAGAATTAAGTAGTATGATTCTAGAATTAGATAAAAAAATTATAATTAATGCAGAAAATAAGAATTCATATAATTTAAGACCAGTAGTGAATGCTACAGGTATAGTGATTCACACAAATCTTGGTAGGTCTTTAATTGGTGAAGAAATATTAGAGCAGATGAAGACAATATCTACCAGATATTCAAATCTTGAGTACAATATTGAAAATGGAACTCGGGGTTCAAGATATTCACATTTAGAAGATGTAGTTGCAGAGATTGTTGGTGGAGAAGCTGCGTTGGTTGTAAATAATAATGCGGCAGCAGTTCTTCTAGTGCTTAGCACATTAGCTAAAAATAAAGAAGTTATTGTTTCAAGGGGAGAGCTTATAGAAATAGGTGGAGCTTTTCGTATACCAGAGGTTATGGAACAAAGTGGTAGTAAGCTAGTAGAAGTAGGGACAACTAACAAGACTCATTTAAGAGATTATGAAAATGCAATCTGTGAGCAAACAGGAGCTCTACTAAAAGTTCATACTTCTAATTATAGGATAATGGGTTTTACTTCAGCAGTTGAAGCTAAAGAACTCTATGATTTGAAAAAGAAATATGATATACCACTAATAGAAGATTTGGGAAGTGGAGTTTTAATTGATTTGTCTAAGTATGGAATAAGCTATGAGCCAACTGTTATTGATAGTATTAACAATGGTGTGGACGTAGTAACATTCAGCGGAGATAAGCTTCTAGGGGGTCCACAAGCGGGTATAATCGTAGGGAAGAGAGAATATATTGAAGCTATGAAGAAGAATCCTTTAACTAGGGCATTTAGAGTTGATAAATTTACTATTGCTGCATTAGAAGCAACATTTAGATATTATTATGATGAAGAACTTGCAATTAAAAATATTCCTACATTAAGAATGCTGACAATGAGTATAGATGAATTAGAAGATAATGCTTATAAACTTAAAGATTGCATCGAAAAAAAGATTTCGAATTTAGAGTTTAGGATTTCTATAGAAGATGAATTTTCTGAAGTTGGAGGAGGTTCATTGCCAACAGAAAAACTACCAACAAAATGTGTAGTATTAGATTTATTAAATATGAGTGTAGCAAGTTTTGAGAGAAGGTTAAGAAGATTTGAAACTCCAGTAATAGGGAGGATATTTAAAGATAGATTATATCTTGATTTAAGGACAATAAGATTAGATGATTTTAATATAATAACCGGTGCAATAGATTATGCATTAAAAGCAAATAAAGGGGAATAATCGATGAATCATATAATAATTGGGACAGCTGGGCATATAGATCATGGAAAAACAACCTTAATAAAGGCTTTGACTGGTCGTAATACTGATAGACTAAAAGAAGAACAGGACAGAGGCATTTCAATAGAGTTAGGTTTTACCTATTTTGATTTGCCTAGCGGCCAACGAGCTGGAATAATTGATGTCCCAGGGCATGAAAAATTTATAAGGAATATGTTAGCAGGAGTTATCGGAATAGATATAGTGTTACTTGTTATAGCAGCAGATGAGGGAGTTATGCCTCAAACAAGAGAACATTTAGCTATTCTTGATATATTAGGTATAAAAAAAGGATTTGTAGTTTTGACCAAATCTGATTTGGTAGAAGAAGAATGGTTAGAAATGGTATCAGAAGAAGTGTTAGAAAGTGTTAAAGGTACTTTTTTGGAGAATACACCTATAATTTTTGCATCTTCAACAAAATTGCTAGGAATAGATAAGATTATAGAGTTAGTTGATGAAATGAGTTTAACATTAGAAGATAAAAGTATAGAAGACATGCCAAGACTTCCAGTGGACCGAGTCTTTACAATCTCTGGATTTGGTACAATTGTTACAGGGACACTCCTTGCTGGCAAGTTTTCAGTTGGGGATGAGATCGAGATATATCCAGAGGGAATAAAATCTAGGATAAGATCTCTTCAAGTACATGATGTAGATGCAAAAGAAGCATTTGCAGGACAAAGAGTTGCTATAAATTTAGCATCAGTAAAGAAAAACGAATTGCATCGAGGGAGCGTTATCGCACCTGTTAGTTCAATGGTCGATACTATGATGTTAGATGTTAAGGTTAAGCTGTTAAAGACATTAGATCGTTCAATAGTCAACAGAACGAGATTAAAACTTTATCTTGGGACTGAGGAGGTATTATGTAGGCTTATACTTCTAGATAGAGAAATTTTGGAGCCTGGTCAAGAAGCATTTGCTCAGCTAAGGCTTGAAGAAAAGATTGTGGCAAAAAGAGGAGATCGATTTATATTACGATTTTATTCTCCGATGTTCACTATTGGTGGTGGTGATGTAATAGAATCCAATCCAGAAAAGAAAAAGAGATTTGATGAAGATATAATTGAAGAGCTTTTAATAAAAGAAGAAGGTAATCAAACTGCTATTGTTGAACATATTATTAAAGAAAAAGGTGATTTGTTTTTATCCATTAAAGAATTGTCTAAAGAATCGGCTATGTTTCAAGAACAATTTGAAGAAGAAACAAAAAAATTAGAAGATGATAATTTAGTATATATATTCAAATTAAGTAAAGATACCTATCCAATGCATAAAGAAAACTTTTTAAAAGTCTTAGATAAGATAAGAATAGTTGTATTAGATTACCATAATAATTATCCACTTAGACAGGGTATTTCAAAGGAAGAAATTAGAAGTAAATTTTTAGGTAAAGCAAAACCAAAGCTGGCAGAAGCAATAATAGATTTAATGATAGAAAAAGGAAAATTAAAACAGTATAATGATTTATTAAGTCTAAGTGATTTTAAACCTATCTTTACAAAGGAACAAGAAAGCATAAAAAATCAAATAATTAATCATTTCGCACAAAAAGAATTTTCACCGCCTAAGAAGGAAGATTTGTTTTCAATGGGATTGGGTAAAAATGAAGAGACGGAAGAAATCCTAATTAACATGATTACTAAGTCTGAATTAATTAAAGTTAGTGAAGATACATTAATGTTGCCTGAGAGTATTGAATTGGCTATAGAGAAGTTGAAAGATTATATGGTACAAAATGAGGCAATATCTGTTGCAGAATTTAGGGATTTAATAAATTCAAATAGGAAAATAGCAATTGCATTACTAGAATACTTTGATCAGATAAAATTAACTAAACGAAATGATGAGAAGAGAATCTTAGCTAAATGATAGTGAGGTGTAGCATGAGTGAGCGAATACTAGTTATAGACAGTGACAAGTCCTTTGTTAGAGGGCTTAGATACAGTCTTGAACAAGATAATTACGGAATTGACATCCTTGATGATGCTGATAATGCAATTAATTATATTCAAAAAAAGAATTACGATATGATTTTAATGGAGATTAATTTGCCGGATATTAATGGGCTTACCTTATGCCAGAACATCAGGAATATATCCTCTGTACCAATAATTATAATAACAGAGATCAATGAGGATATAAAAAAGATACTTGCTTTAGAATATGGAGCAGACGATTACATTATAAAACCATTTAATATTCTAGAATTAAAAGCTAGAATAAAGGCTATTTTAAGAAGAATAAATCATAAAGTTTCTGATAATGATAGCAATATAATTGAAGAACGTGATATTACTATTAATTCCGTAGGTCGAAAAGTAATAAGAGACGGCAAAAAAATCTCACTTACGGGAAAAGAATTTGACCTTTTATACGTGTTAGCTTCAAATCCAGGAAAAGTATTTACAAGAGAGGAATTATTAGAAATAGTTTGGGGTTTCGCTTATTATGGAGATTTAAGGACTGTAGATGTTCATATAAGAAGGATAAGAGAAAAATTAGAAAGAGATTCTAAAGTTCCAGAGTATGTTTTAACAAAATGGGGAGTAGGATATTATTTTAAAGAAAATTAATATTGATATTTTACCAGAAATCATATATAATCACTTTTAGAGCCAAATGGGGGTAGCTGAGTTCTGGTGTGCTCTCTGGTCTTCAAAACCAGCGTGGGGGGTTAAGAGCTTCCTAGGTGGGTTCGATTCCCACATACTCCCGCCAATAAGTAATATCAAGGGCTGTAGAGTTTTCTACAGCCCTTTTTTTATGTCCTTTTTTACTTAATCAACCTAAGTTTTCAGTTTGCGTGCAACTTTTCAAAATCTCACCAAAGACATTGCTTGCATCCTTATCGAAACGAGGTATTGCATGAGCATATATGTTAGCAGTTGTTGAAGCTCTAGAATGGCCCATACGCTCCGCAACATTCTTAAGGGGGATTCCATTGGCTAATAGCATTGTAGCGCTTGTGTGCCTTAATTCATGATAGGTAAGAGGCTTTAAGTTATACATTGCTATAAATCGCTTAAACCAATCTTGTAATGTTCTTTTAGGTTTGTAACTTCCTGTAGTGGAAGTGAAGATTAAATCATTTTTTACTCCCAACATTTCTTTTTTAAATCTTTCGTTTTCTAAATGTTTTTCTAATAATGTGTTAAGCTCTCCAAGATAAAATTCTACTCTTGTTTTTTTAGTTTTAGTCTGTCCTAATTCCCTTGATCCTTTTATTTATGAAAGTGATTTTGAGATTTTAACGCTATTGATAGTATAATCAAAAACACCTAGAAGGTTGTATTTTTATGCCCTTCTTTTTCTTTATTATGATAAAATAGACTCATATCATATTAGGAGGGGTTTTATGGAGTTTACAAAAGAACAGTTGATATTCTTAAAAAAACTAAGTAATGGCGGAAGTCTCACGCATGATATTTTGGGGGATGAAATAAATCATCAATACCCATGCGAAGAAAAGGACGTTGAAGCTAAAAAACAGTGTGAGGAAATGGTTGAAAAGGGATATTTAGTAAGCAATGGATTTGGGTATGAGATAACCCAAAAAGGAATGAATGAATTAAGATAGAGAACCTTATAGGTTCTCTTTTTTATGCATAATTTTGGAGGTGGAAGATGTCAACAGAAATCACAGTTGCATTAATTGCCTTATTTGGAACTACCATTGGCACAGGTGGTGGCATATTAATGAGCAGCAAATTGACAATATATAGGATTGAGCAACTTGAAAATAAAATGGATAAGCACAACGGGTTGATGGAGAGAATGTTTAAGATGGAAGAAAGAGTTTCAGGAATAGAAAATGATGTGTCATATATTCGAAGGAGTGATTAAATGAATACTAGAAAAATGATGCTACCCGCCAGTAAGTATAAACTTAAGTCACCTTATACTATGCAAGCTGAATGTTATGTTGTACACAACACAGCTAATGATGCTAGTGCTAGCAATGAGATTAAGTACATGATATCAAACGATAGTCAAACATCATTCCACTATGCGGTTGATGATAAAGAAATAGTACAAGGCATAGAAGAAAATAGAAATGCTTGGCATGCTGGAGATGGTGGAAGTGGTGAAGGTAATAGAAAAGGAATAGGAGTAGAGATTTCTATTCTAAATCAGGCGGTACAAGATTTGATAATGCTGAAAAAAATGCTGCTAAGTTCATAGCTAATGGGTTACAAGAAAAAGGCTGGGGAATTAATAAAGTTAAGAAACATCAAGACTTTAGCGGAAAGTATTGTCCTCATCGAACATTAGACAAAGGTTGGGATAGATTCCTCAATATGATTAAGGCAGGAATGGGAAAAGATAAATTGACTATATCAATAAATGGAGATATCAGGCAAATCAACGGATATATTAAATCAGGTATAAGCTATGCAGTTATTGACAAGATAGAAATACCATTAAGGACATTAGGAGAAGGGTTAGGTTATAAAGTAGGATGGGATGCTCAGAAAAAGGTTGTGATTTGGAATGACTGAGGAAGAACTATTAAAAATCATCAATAGAAATAGGAAAAGTAATTTCTCTAAGAAAATTGTAATATTTGTAATCTTGCTAAATATCATTTTCACTTGTGGGATTATGTGGCTATTCTTGCAAACAGGTAACGAGCCTATGACACTTGTAGGCGCATGGTTTAGTTTCACTACTGTTGAGTTGTGGAGTCTAGCAAGTATAAAGAAGAAAAAGGAGGACAACATCAGTGGATAATGGAATGGTACAAATCATATTAGCGGTAATAGCTTTATTCGGAACTATAGCAACTGTTATAGTGGCGCCCTGGATAAGAGCAAAATATTCAGCTGAAAAAAGTGCAGAGGTTTTAGATTATGTTAATGCAGGAGTGTTGGCAGCTGAACAAATTTTCAAAGTTACGGATCCAACTGGAAAGTTAAGAAAAGAATTCGTGATTAACTTTATGAACGAAAAAGGTTTTAAGATTACAGAAGATGAACTCAATATAATGATAGAAGCTGCAGTTAAGGAGTAAAATCTAATACAAAAACGAGTTATAGAATAATTGTATTAAAATATTAAAGAAGGGTTGGAATAGAATTAAGGTTCTGGGGTAATTCTTGGGGCTTTATTTATTTGGTGGTTTAATAAATTATTAGGGTATAATTCTTTAATAAAGGAGTGTTGTCGGGTGAAGGTATACAAGAATGCAGTTATTATAACCGCATTAATAAGCTTATTAGCATTATTCATTGCTTATGTAATAAAGAATACGGTGGTAGATTCATCTTTATATGATATTTTAGTCGGAATATTTAGTAGTTCAATCGTAGCTTTTATAATATATACAATCGAATACCGAGTGAAAAGACAAGAAACTTTAGAGACATTCTATCTATATGCATTTAAGCATATAAAAGAAATTAATAAAATGGATAAGAGCTTAACAGTTAATAAAAAAGTTGATATGTATTTAGATTTTATAAATAGTGACTTACCTGATTTAGGGACTGCCTATAACAATATTGACTTTATATTTGATTGCAAAAAGGAAAGTAAATTATACATATATAACAATATTTATAATCCAATTAAAGGATTAGAAGAAAAAATATCTTCATATTACTGGAATTTTGCTTGGCATAAAGATGGTAGTGGAAGGAACTCCGAAGTAATGGGAGATTTTATAGATGAGATTGAGGGGCGGATTTTCGAGGTAAAATCTGCTGATATTAATAAAAAAACCGAAGTAACAGGTAGTCATAATAAATTTTGCAAGGAAATTAGGAATGAATTAAGTGGTAAATATTATAAATTAATGTATAATAAAAATATAGAAAAAAATTAAAAAAGGATTTTCTTCATCTATTAAGAAAAAATTTAATAAACATATTATATATTAATAAACATATTATAAGGAGGAATGGTTTTGGAAGATACAAACAAGAGAAAAGAATTAATCAAGAAAATTGAAAAGAAAAATCAATCGAAAGTGATTTGTTATGTAACTAATGATAGTCCAATGTTCAATGGCAGTATTGCAGCAGATATATATCCCTTGTTATTTGAAGTATTAGAAAAAATAGGAAAGACAAATCAAATAGATGTATTCTTGTTTAGTCACGGAGGAGATACATTAGTCCCCTGGAAATTTGTAAATCTTATTAGAGAATATGCAGATACCTTTAATGTTTTAATACCTTTTCATGCTAACAGCGCAGCAACTTTAATAGCGCTCGGAGCTAATAGTATTTATATGTCTAGACTAGGGAATATAGGACCCATTGATCCTACGTTAGTTACTCCATTTAACCCGCCAGCTAACAAAGCTAATCCTGATATAAAAAATAATACTTTGGGTTTAAGTGTAGAGGACGTAATAGGATACTATGAATTATCAAAAAATATAATGAATTTAAAGTCAGAAGCAAGTGTTTTAAAAACTTTTGAGATGCTATCTCAAAATGTAAATCCAATTGCTTTAGGATCAATCTATAGGAGTCATAATCAAATTAGGTCGTTAGCCAGAAAGCTCTTAGAAATGCATTTAGATCCAGAAAAAGATATTGTATTAATAAATAATATTATTGAGAACTTAACTGAGAAACTGTATAATCATAAGCACTTAATAGTTCGACAAGAAGCTAAAAAGATTCTGAGTGACAAATTGATTAAATACCCAGATGAAGAGTTAGAAAACTTGATTCTTGATTTATATCAAGATATTAAAGTAGAAATGAAACTCCATGATGCTAAAGGATTAGAGGCGTATATAGATGAGACCAAGCCTGTGAATACTATAGATGGTATAGTTGCATTAATTGAATCCTATGATATAAAATACTCATTTGAATCAAAAAAAATAATAACTAAAAATCCACAAAATCCACAAAATGGACAGATTAATTACAATGTTAAAGATAAAACAATCGGATGGGTAAAATCCTAAAAATGGAGGTATAAATATGTATAATTGTTCAATAAATGATTTAGATAAAGAACTAATGATATATTATGGGTACGTCCCATCAGCTAGTGCGTCCAATGTCAGCAATTACTTTGAGGGTGTAGATTTAAAAAAATCAGAGGAAATAACTGTTAACGAGAGGATATCGCCCAATGAAACTATTTTGTCAATAGATGTATCTGAAATTGATGCATGCAAATTATAGTTTTATAAAAAGAGCTTAGAAGCTCTTTTTATTGGGAGTAGAAAGGTAATAGGTTTGTTTTTGTTATTAACCGTAGACTACAACTGGATATATTATACCTACATAGAGAAATATCTAAATCTACTCATATCATACTATTAAAATATAATAAAAACATCTTAGAATTGATTCTATGAGGTCATCAAAAAGGCTTGAAATAACCATTTGCGTAAAAAGATAGAGCCTAATCACTAGGCTCTTTTTTTGTGCTCAAATATTGTTGAGTGATATTTTCATATGAAAAACGCGAGCCAATTTGCGTGCCATTTTGTGCAAATCGTGCCAATTATAACAGAATGTAACAAAGTCATAAAATTTAAAATGGCTAAATTGCAACGTTAAAAGGCTACACCCTAACGTATAAAAACGGTATCGCCGCACTTCAAAACCAGCGTGGGGGGGTAAGAGCTTCCTAGGTGGGTTCGATTCCCACATACTCCCGCCAATAAGTAAATAAGCGCCCTTGGGCGCTTTTTTTAATGTACTTAAATTATTAAATCTTTAAATAAAGTTATAATATTATCTAAATTAGCTTCTAGTATGGAGCCCTGTACAGTATTTGTATTACCTCCACCTTTAGTTTTATAAGAAGAGGAAACTTGATTATAGAGTTTTTGAAGATCTAGGTCTACATTTTTTGACTTGTTTAGAATAAATTGAGCATTGTCATTATCTCTAATTCCATAAAGTTGTATAACATCTTCATAATTATTGGCTATTATATTCGACATTTTACTGATTTCTTTAAAATCTAAATCCTTAAATATATTAATTATGAGTTTACCATAAGGTGTATTTATTGAATCTCTGTATAAGGTATCGCTGTAAAGAGAATATAGTTTTTCTTTTAGTTCTTTGTAATTTTTTTCTAGTTTCAGCTTATCATCATAAATTTTTTCGATTCTATCATATAAGAGAGTATCCTTAGAACTTAATAATAAGGAGCTTTTTTTAACAATATCGCTTTTCATAATATAATCATTCAAGGCACGCATTCCACAAATAAATTCTATCCTATTGTTGCCCTTATATTTTTCCCATTTGTTTATTTTTATAATACCAAGTTCACCCAAATTATTTAGATGAGTTCCACCACAAGGTGAAAAATCATAATCATCAATCTCTATTATACGAATGTTTTCATCTGTAGTAGGAGACTTCCTTATAGGAAGTAAGCCAATTGTATCTTTGTCAACAATATAGGATTTAACTTTAAAATTAGATTGAATTAGTTTATTGCATAAGAGTTCTACTCGATCTATTTCTTGCTTTGACAAATCGCCAATTGCAATGTCTATAGTGACAATTTCTTCGCCTAAGTGAAACCCTACGGTATCTGCTGCTAATAAGTTGTAAAATACTCCTGAGAGTAAATGTTGCCCAGTATGTTGCTGCATCAAATCAAAACGCCTATTGTAATCAATTTTTAGTTCTACAGTAGGAGAAGAAATATCTTTTTCAATGACATGAACAAGATCAGTCCCATCTTCGTAAGTATTGATTACTTCATGTCCGTTTATAGTTCCAAAATCACCTAGCTGTCCTCCAGAATTATCAGGATAAAAAATAGTTTTGTCTAATTTTATATGCCATTTATTATCCTTTAGTTTTTTATCGATAACTTTAGCTTTAAACTCATGTAAGTACGGATTTTCCCAATAAATTTTTTTAGTCACGCGCTACACCACCTTTTAAGTATCATTTTAGTCTCTGTGAGACTATAAATATGTTATAATTATAATAATTATATATCATTCAAAGCAAAACATAAAGTATTGAGGAGAGAATTAATGAAAAGGCCTATAATGCCATTATCAATTGGATTTGGAATAGGAATTTTGGCAGCTTACTATGTGGATATTCAGAGTATGTTTTTATCAACATTATTAACTTTAATTCTCATATATTCTTATAGAGAAGCAGTTAATAATAAGGGAATATTTGTGTATGTGGTTCTTCTGATGGTAGTGTTAGGGGCATTAAATGTAAATTCAAACTACAATAAAAGTCTGTATGATTTTGTAAATAAAGAAGCTTCTTTTAGTGGGGTAGTAGATTCGATAGAAAAAAATGAAAATGGGACAAGATACCGATTTGCTTTAAAATTAGTAGATGCTACTATTGTAGACGAGAAGGTTTTATTGAGTTTTTATGAAAATACTGACTTTCAGTTAGGTCAAAGTATACGCTTAAAGGGAGAACTAAAAATACCTAGTGAGAATACAAATCCCTTACTTTTTAATTATAGAAGATACTTATTAGGAAAAAATATTGAATTTCAACTTATTGGAAATGTTAAAACAATTGAAAGATTAGATTATAGTGTTAGCTTAAAATATGAATTACAAAGATATTTTTACAACAGAGTGGAGACTCAATTTTCTGGTCTTAAAACACAAAACGCAAATACAATTAAGGGGCTTATACTTGGAGCTAACAATAATCAAGATAAAGGAGAATACGACAAATACAAGGAATTAGGAATAGCACATATATTAGCTATTTCGGGACTGCACATAGGAATAATTGCCGGGTTTTTTATTTTTATTTTCTCTATAATTGGTTTTAAAAGGAAATACAACTTTTTTCTTACATTGCTTATTCTTTGGATATACGGATTTTTAATAGGCTTTCCGCCATCCACGCTTCGAGCTTTAATTATGTTTACTACTATTATAGCGAGCAAGCTTTGGAATAAACCGTATGATTTTTTAAATATCTTAGCTTTTTCATTTATAATTAGTCTAACAATAAATCCTTTTTGGATATTTAGTATTGGTTTTCAACTATCATATATTGCCACAGTGTCATTAGGTTTAATTCTACCAAAATTAAAAGAGCTTTTTTATCCATACAAATCAAATATTGCAGATTCATTTTTAAGTGTTTTGGCAGTTAATATTGGTATATTTCCTGTCCAAAGTTTCTATTTTAACGAATTCCCAATATATACGTTTATAGCTAATATTTTAATACTTCCAATAGCGACAATCAATCTTATACTGGGATTTTTGAACTTAGCAACCGATATTTTCGTTCCTATATTAGATTTATTTTTGACTGTTCAAAGCTTGATAGTAGATTATATGTATAAACTACCAATTAGAACTTTTTATTTAAGCTCACTAGAAATTGGAGAGATTATAGTTTACTATATATTAGTGATGGTCGTTTTTAAGATAAAGAAGCTACAATTGATAAGCAAAACTATTAAAAAAACTATATTTGTTTCATTACTATTTTTATTGTTAGTTATATCGATTGATGAATTTAAACCCAGTGTCTTAGAGATAGACTTTATAGATATTGGACAAGGAGATTCTATGCTTATTAAGAAGGATAGTATTCAGTATTTGATTGATACTGGAGGGAGTGCATTTGGGACTTTTGATGTGGGAGAGAGAATACTACTGCCTTATTTGGTAAAAACAGGGAATAGGGATTTAGAAGGCGTTATAATTACACATTTTGACAAAGATCATTATGGTGCATTGGCATCACTAATAAATAATATAACAATAGATAAGGTATTAGTAGGATCAGAGATACCAGATTTAGACTTAAAACAAAAGCTTGAAGAATCAAAAATACCAGTAAGCAAATTGATAAAAGATAGTAGAATTACAATTGATAAGGATGTAAGACTAGAGGTAATATATCCAGATAAGGACGCAAGAAGGAGTAAAAAAGAGAACGACAATTCTCTTGTTATTCTTTTAAAAGCTTATGACAAAAGGATATTATTCACAGGAGACATAGAAAGTCCTATTGAAGAGAAATTAGTAAGTCAGGGGATTCAAACCGTAGACATCTTGAAAATCCCACACCATGGGAGTAAAACTTCGTCGACAAGTGAATTTATTTCTATGTTATCACCTCGGATTTCAATAATATCTGTTGGTAGAAATAATAGCTATAATCACCCTTCCGAAGAAGTAATCCAAAGACTCCAAAGTTTCGATTCTAAAATATATAGAACAGATACTATGGGACTTATTAAAGTTAAAATAGATAAAAAAAGAATAGAGATAGAACCTTATTATGGTCCTTTATACAGAGAGAATATAATAAAAATATTTGATGAGTATTTAGTAATTATAATAGTTTCTATAGTTTATATGCTTATGGCTTACTTAAGTGTAAATGAGTATAATCGATTGGAGGATTTATATATTGAATTACAATGATTTTATTACAGAAATTAAAAAGGAAAAGACAAAAGAATTATATTTCTTCTCGGGTGAAGAAATATACCTAATGGATAAAGCATTAGTAGAATTAATTGAATGCATATTAACAGAAGATTTGCGCTCAATGAATCTATCGTATTTAGATGGGAAGATAGATGACTTGGATTCTCTAAAATTAAGTTGTGAAACTTTACCTTTTTTAGCAAATAAAAGAATTATAGTTTTAAACAATCCAGACGCTATGGAAGATTTAGTTAAAAATCAAGACGAAGCAATAAATTATTTTAAAACGTTGGGAGGACATCAAACCCTAATTATATTAGATAGAAAATCAGGTATTAAGAAATCAACAAAGTTCTATAGATATATAAAGGATAAAAATTACAATGTAAACTTTGAAAAATTGAATGGGATAGAATTAAACAATTGGGTTTTAAATAAATTTAAAATAGAAGGTAAAGAAATAAATAATGCAGGCATTAGTTATTTTATCAAGTCAAGTGGGTACTTAAGTAGAAATATTGATTCAACACTTTATGATTTGGAAAATGAAATTAAAAAGCTCTCAACTTTTAATCAAAGGAAAGAAATTACGAATGATGACATGGATAAAACTTTAATTAAGAGTATTGATAGAAATATATTTGATTTACTAGAAGCAGTAAGTAATAATAATAGCGATAAGGCTATCCGTGTTTTTAATGAGATATATGGTATGAATGAGCTAATACCTAAGATAGTATTTATGATATCAAGACAATTTAGGCTTTTAAATGCTATAAAACAATATACGAATAGAGGTCATAGTAATAATGAGATACAATTGAAATTAGGGATTAAGCCTTATGAATTTACAAAGCTTACAAGACAAGTGGGGTCTTTTAGTCAAAAAAAATTAAATTTAATATTAGAAGATATATTGGGAACAGATAAGAAAATGAAAACAAGGTCTAGTGACCAAAGATTGGAGATGGAATTACTTTTAGTAAAATTGACAAACAAATAAGATTGCAAAAAAACTCTAAAAGAAGCATTAGTAAGAAAGCTCAAAAGGAAAGTTACTTATGTTAATAAAAAAGTATTTAAAACATTTTCAACTATGCTGCACAAGTTTCCATTCGATGATACTAATGCTTGTATGGACAATTTCTAAAAGATCAGGGGAATGCATCCCCTGTAAGTAGTTATTTTATATTATATGGAAGCAAAACTCTTATAATATAAAAAAAGAACTTCGGTTGTTCCGAAGCTCTTTTTAAACAGCTTTGTTAAAAGATTTTGTTAATCTACTTATTTTTCTTGATGCAGCATTCATATGAATTACATTATGCTTAGCTGCCTTCTTAAGCTTCTTGTCTATGGCTTTTAATAATGATCTTGCTTCATCTATATCACCTTTAGCTAAAGCGCTATCAAATTTCTTAATATATGTCTTAATCTCTGTTCTTTTACTTTTGTTTAACATTGTTTGTCTTGCGGTTACTCTTATTCTTTTTTCTGCGGATTTAATATTTGCCATTACTTCACCTCCTCTAATCTAACAAAAGTTATTGTACCATGACTAGAATCAAATTGCAAGCAAAAAAAAGACTAAAAGACACGATTGTAAAGCCATAGTAGATGCTACTATTTATATATTTTTCATCAAAAAATTTTAAGCTAAATAATTTCAGATTAAATCTTAATTATTGATTTCATAGCATTTAATGATATAATATTCTATGAAATAGATAAAGAGTAATTATACAAAAAATAATTGAGATTTAAAGTTAAGAGTTACCTTAAAGGAGATTATAAAATGAGCGAAGAAGAAAAAAAAGGGAACACAGAAGTATTTGAGTGGATAAAGAGCATTGCTCTTGCAATAGCTATAGCATTGTTGATTAAGACATTTGTATTTAATACAACATACGTTTTAGGTAATTCAATGTACCCAACACTTTTAGAAAAAGATAGATTGTTTGCATTAAAGATACCATTATACTTTGGGGGACCAGAAATAGGAGACGTTGTAGTTCTGCAGGCACCAGATAATCCTAATAAAGATTATATAAAGCGCGTAATTGCAATTTCTGGTGATAAAGTTGAAATAGTAGATGGTAAAGTGTACGTAAATGATAAGCGTTTAGATGAAGATTATATCGTTGGAGATTCATACACTCATGCATATGAGAATAGTATTTGGATAGTGCCAGAAGGGGAGTTATTTGTATTAGGAGATAATAGAGCAGAAGGTGCTAGCAAAGATAGCAGATATTTTGGAACAATAAGTAAGAAGTCTATAAAAGGTGTGACCGGTTTTAGATATTTTCCAATAGACGACAGATTTGGCAATATAGATTAGCCTCCCAAAGGGAGGCATTTTAGTTAATATAATTTAGGAGGAATATGATGCATGTAAATCAGAAAAACATTAGGAATTTTTCTATAATAGCCCATATTGATCATGGAAAATCTACATTAGCAGATAGATTGATAGAAGTTACAGGAATGATAACTAAAAGAGAAATGCAAGAGCAGGTTCTTGATAAAATGGATCTTGAAAGAGAAAGAGGAATTACAATAAAATTAAAAGCTGTAAGGCTAATTTATAAAGCAAAAGATGGAGAAGACTACATATTGAATTTAATTGATACTCCAGGGCACGTAGATTTCAATTATGAAGTATCAAGATCTCTTGCAGCTTGTGAGGGAGCTGTACTTGTGGTTGATGCAACTCAAGGAGTGGAGGCTCAAACACTTGCTAATGTATATCTTGCAATTGATCAAAATCTTGAAATTTTACCAGTTATAAATAAAATAGATTTACCTAGTGCTAGAGCAGAAGAAGTAAAAACTGAAATAGAAGATATTATAGGGATTGAGGCACAAGATGCACCTATGATTTCAGCAAAAGAGGGACTTAATATTGAAGAAGTGCTTGAAGATATAGTTAACAAAGTACCTGCTCCACAAGGTGATGAGAATGCACCTTTAAAAGCACTAATATTTGACTCGTACTATGATAGCTATAAGGGAGTTACATGCTATATAAGAGTATTTGAAGGAAGAGTATCGGCTGGAATGAATGTAAGAATGATGGCAACAGGTAAAGAATTTGAAGTTACAGAAGTTGGGGTAAATACATCTAAACATATAGCACTTGAAAGCATTGGGCCAGGAGAAGTTGGTTATTTAACTGCAAGTATAAAAAATGTAAAAGAGGCAAGAGTTGGTGATACTATAACAGAAACTCTAAATCCAACAAACCATGCACTTCCAGGATATAAAAAAGTAATTCCAATGGTGTATAGTGGAATTTATCCTGCTGAAGGTGAAGATTTTAATACAGTTAGAGAAGCTTTAGAAAAACTGCAGGTTAATGATGGGGCTTTGATTTTTGAACCTGAAACTTCAGTTGCATTGGGGTTTGGTTTTCGATGTGGATTTTTGGGACTACTTCATATGGAAATAATTCAAGAAAGATTAGAAAGAGAGTTTGATTTAAGTATAATAACGACTGCTCCAAGTGTAATATATAAAGTTACGAAGACCAATGGAGAAATGCTCGAAATACAAAACCCTTCAAATCTTCCTCCAACAACTGAAATAGCGAGTATGCAGGAGCCAATAGTTTCGGCTTCAATTATGACACCAACAGATTACGTGGGCGCTATAATGGAGCTTTGCCAAAATAAAAGGGGAGTTTTTAAGGATATGAAATACCTCGAGGAGACGAGAGTGGTTCTAAATTATGAATTGCCACTTAATGAGGTTATATATGATTTTTTTGATGCACTTAAGTCTAAGACTAGAGGATATGCATCTTTTGATTATGAGTTAACAGGATATAAACAGAGTGAATTGGTTAAATTGGATATTTTAATAAATGGAGAATTAGTTGATGCTTTTTCACTTATAGTACATGAAGAAAAGGCATATGAAAGAGGCAGACTAATTGCTGAAAGGTTAGTTGATGTTATTCCTAGACATCAATTTGCTGTTCCTATTCAAGCTAGTATTGGAAATAAAATAATAGCTCGTGAAACAATCCGGGCTTTAAGAAAAGATGTATTGGCTAAGTGCTACGGTGGAGATATTTCTAGAAAAAGAAAACTTCTTGACAAACAAAAAGAAGGTAAGAAAAGAATGAGACAAATTGGCTCAGTAGATGTGCCACAAGAAGCATTCTTAACTGTTTTAAAATATGATGAAAAATAGGGCACACATATGTGTGCTTTATTTATAGTGTTGGAAGGTGTTACGTCTTATATTATAAAAAATGATTTGAAGGAGATAGATCCTTTGTAGTATTAAGTAAGGTTATGTTCGAAGAAAATCTTGGGTAACTTACCCGAAAGCATCAAAGATATTTATTTATATGATAGAGTATTGTCTTAAGAGCTATTAGCGGGTATTTGGAGGTTTAAATGAAAAATATTGGGTTGTATATTCATATACCATTTTGTGAAAGTAAGTGTTTCTATTGTGATTTTACATCTATACCTACCAACAGCAACTTAGTTGAAAAATATTTCAATTACTTGTTAAAAGAATTGTCCATGGTTAGTTATAAAGCAAAAGATTATTTGGTAGATACTATATTTATAGGTGGTGGAACACCATCTATATTAGATGGAACAAAGATTGAAACATTATTGGATAATATAAGAAAAGAATTTAAATTATCTAATAATCCTGAAATCACAATAGAAGTAAATCCAGGAACAATGGATATTAATAAAGCTAAATCATTTAAAAGAGCTGGGATTAATAGAATAAGCATGGGAATACAAAGTATGAACAATAACAGCTTAAAATCAATAGGTAGGATTCATGATAAAGATCAGGTAATCAAAACTGTAAGAATATGTAAAGATTGTGGATTTGATAATGTAAGCGGAGATTTAATATTCGGTTTACCAAACGAAAAATCAGGAGACTTTAAAAGGACTTTACAAGAAATTATAGAATTAAATCTTTCGCATATCTCAATGTATGGGTTGTGTTTAGAAAAAGGGACGAGGATGTACTCTTGGTATAAAAAGGGATTACTAGATTTGCCAGATGAATCCGAAGAAAGGGAAATGTACCATTTAGGGATAGATTATTTAAGAGAGCATGATTATTTACAATATGAGATTTCAAACTTCGCAAAAAAAGGCTATGAATCTAGGCATAATATTGGTTATTGGGAATTAAAGCCATATATTGGGATTGGATTGTCTAGCCATTCCAATATAGATGATATTAGATATTGGAATGGGAAAAATTTTAGAGAGTACTTTGAGAAATTAGATAAAGAGATGCTCCCAATAGAAGGGCAAGAATTTATAGACAATAATTTGAAAGAAGTTGAGTATTTGATTTTAGGCATAAGAATGAATAAGGGAATCTCTAAGCTCGACTATAGAAATAAATTTGGTTTCGAGCTAATGGAAAAGCATAATAAAGCAATAACAAAACATATAGATAGTGGCTTACTAGTTGATACTAGCGAAAGCATCCAATTAACTAGAAGAGGAATGGATTTAAGCAACTTAGTAGAAATAGATTTTTTGTAACTTAGAAATCTTTTTTAAGTTTCATATATATTTCACATAAATCTTTTAAAAACTGTTGACAATTAAGTGCTTAGGTGATAATTTATATATAGGATTAGCACTCGCTCTCATAGAGTGCTAACAATCATCCAAAATGGATTTAAGAGGTGATTATATGTTGGATGAAAGAAAACTGAAAGTTTTATATGCTATAATAGAAAGCTATATAACGAGTGCTGAACCAATTGGATCAAGGACTATTTCCAAAGATTACAATCTTGGTGTTGGTTCTGCGACTATAAGAAATGAAATGTCTGATCTTGAGGAAATGGGATATTTAATAAAAACTCACTCATCTTCAGGTAGGATTCCCTCAGACAAGGGGTATAGACTCTATGTAGATAATTTATCCGAATTAAAAGACGACAAGAATGATTTTAAAAAGAAATACGATATTAAAAAAATACTAGAAGAAGAAAGCAAAGAGATTGAACAGTTAATTTTGAATTCATCAAGACTATTATCTCAAATAACAAGCTACACTTCTTTAGCATTATCGCCCAAGCAGAAGGAAAGTAAAATTAGGCATATTCAACTATTGCCTATTGATAAAAATCAAATCCTGTTGATTATAGTTAATGAAAGTGGGGTTATAAAAAATACGATTTTCCATATGGAAGATAGTATCCCGGACGAACAACTAAACAGGATTACAAATATGCTAAATATAAAATTAAAAAATCGTTCTTTTTATGAAATTGATAAAAAGTTAAATGAAGAGTTATTTAGAGATTTTAATCAGTTTAAAGGAATGATAGAAGAAATAATTCCTATTATTGGGAAATCTATAGGAAGTATGGATACGATAGAATTGTATTCAGATGGTTTAACTAGACTTCTTAATTTCCCAGAGTATAGAGATATAGATAGAGTAAAGTCTATTATTTCATTTATTGAAGATAAAAATCAGCTGATGGACTTACTTCTTATGGACAACAAAGACAAGGATATTGATATCACTATAGGTACAGAAAATATATATGTACCGGTTAGAGAATGTAGTATTATTACTGCTACTTATAAACTTGATGGTGAGACATTGGGGAAAATTGGGATTATAGGTCCAACCAGAATGAATTATTTGAAATTGACAAAAACATTGAAAATATTTTCTGAGAATATATCAGAAATTATTAATAATAACTATTGAGTTATAAGAGGTGATAAGGATGACTATAGAAGAAAATAATTTGAAGGAAGAAGAGATTAATACTGAAGAGGTTAATGCTGAAGATATCCTTCAAGATATTAAGGAGGAGGAATTAATTCTAAATTTTAAAAATAAAATAAAAGAAAAAGAACAAGAATTAGGTGAATTACAGACTAGACTAACGCGACTGCAAGCAGATTTTCAAAATTATAAGAGAAGAACCGAAAATGATAAAGCAGTTTCTGTCAATTATGGGATTGAAATAATGGCAATAGATATTTTACCCGTATTAGATAATTTTCAAAGAGCTTTGAGCACAAGTGAAGATAAAGAAGATTTGTTTTACAAGGGCGTTAGTTTGATAGAAAAACAATTTATAGAAGCTCTAGCAAAGAATAATGTCAAGGAAATTGAAGCGCTAGGTAAAGATTTTGATCCTAAATTTCATCATGCAGTATCAACTCAAGAGGGTGATGAAGAAAAAGGAATAGTAATTGATGTATTACAAAAAGGTTATGAAATTAATGAAAAAGTGATAAGACCAGCAATGGTAATAGTATCACAATAATAAGGGAGGAAGAATAATGAGTAAAATTATAGGCATTGATTTAGGTACTACAAACTCAGCAGTAGCTGTAATGGAAGGTGGGGAGGCTGTAATTATCCCTAACGCTGAAGGTAATAGAACTACTCCTTCTGTAGTGGCATTTACAAAAGATGGGGAAAGATTAGTAGGAGAAACTGCTAAAAGACAAGCTATTACTAACCCTGATAGGACAGTACAATCCATTAAAAGACATATGGGTAGTGATTACAAAACCATTATTGATGGTAAAAATTATAGCCCAGAAGAAATATCAGCTATGATATTACAAAAAATTAAAGCAGATGCAGAAAGCTATCTTGGAGAAAAAGTAACAGATGCTGTTATTACAGTGCCTGCTTATTTTACAGATAGCCAAAGACAAGCGACAAAAGATGCTGGTAAAATTGCTGGTTTAAATGTAAAGAGAATAATAAATGAGCCAACAGCAGCAGCTTTATCATATGGATTAGACAAAGAGCAAGGACAACATAAGATTATGGTGTTTGACCTTGGTGGAGGAACATTTGATGTATCAATACTTGAACTTGGTGATGGAGTTTTCGAAGTTTTAGCAACTAGAGGAAATAACCTATTAGGTGGGGACGACTTTGATAATAAATTGATTGATTATATAGCAGAACAGTTTAAAAAAGAAAATGGTGTTGATTTAAGAACAGATAAAATGGCACTTCAAAGATTAAAAGAAGCTTCTGAAAAGGCTAAAAAAGAGCTTTCTACAACAATGTCAACTAATATCAATTTACCTTTTATAACTGCAACAGCAGCTGGACCACTTCATTTAAATATGGATATAACAAGAGCTAAATTTGATGAATTAACCTCTGATTTAATAGATAAAACAATTGAACCTGTTAAAGCCGCAATTAAAGATGCGGGCATTACAGCTTCAGATATTGAAAAAGTATTATTAGTAGGTGGATCTATAAGAATTCCAGCGGTTCAAGACGCGGTTAAGAAACTTATTGGTAAAGATCCACAAAAAGATATTAACCCTGATGAAAGTGTAGCTTTAGGAGCTGCTATTCAAGGTGGAGTTTTAAGTGGAGAGGTTAAAGATTTACTATTATTAGATGTTACTCCTCTTTCACTTGGAATAGAGACACTTGGTGGTGTAACAACTAAACTTATAGAAAGAAATACAACTATACCAACTAAAAAATCACAAATTTTTACAACTGCATCTGATAGCCAAACATCTACAGATATTCATGTGCTTCAAGGTGAAAGACAAATGGCAAATGATAATGTTACTTTAGGAAGATTCCAACTTACTGGAATACCACCAGCACCAAGAGGAGTACCTCAGATAGAAGTTACTTTTGATATAGATGCTAATGGTATAGTAAACGTAAGTGCAAAGGATTTGGGAACAGGCAAAGAACAAAAAATTACTATAACTGCTTCTACAAAATTAAGCGACGATGAAATTCAACAAAAAGTAAAAGATGCTGAAAGATTTGCAGAAGAAGATAAAGCAAAGAAAGAAAATATTGAAGTAAGAAATAACGGTGATTCTATAGTTTATCAAACAGAAAAGACTTTAAAAGACTTAGAGGGTAAAATAAGCGCTGATGAAAAAACAAAAGTAGATGAAAAATTAGAATCGCTTAAAAAGGCTCTTGAAGGCGATGATATTGCAGATATAAAACAAAAAACTGAGGAATTAACCAATGAATTCCATGCAATTTCTCAGAAACTTTATGAAACTGCTCAAGGCTCAGATTCTACAGGCGAACAAGCTACAAAAGATGAAGATGTAGTAGACGCTGACTATGAAGTAGTAGACGAAGATTAATAATATAGAGCTAAACTCAAATGAGTTTAGCTTTAATTATGAATACTATATGGAAGATGGTGTACATTAGTGAGGGATTTTTATGAAATACTTGAGATAGAAAAAAATGCATCAGTAGACGATATAAAAAAGGCTTATAGAAGGCTTGCAAAAAAACATCATCCTGACTTGAATCCTGATAATCCAGAGGCAGAACAAAACTTTAAAGAAGTAAGTTATGCTTATGAAATACTTAGCAATCAGGAAATGCGAGTTAGGTATGACCAATATGGTCACGCAGGAATAAATCCACAATCAGGTGCAGGTAATTTTGGCGATTTTGGAGATATTTTTGGAGATATCTTTGATGTATTTGGAGGGTTTGGCTCAAGAAGTGGTAGAACTGGAAGGAAAAATGGCCCTGTAAAGGGAGCAGATATTGAGCAAAGAATAACTATAGAATTTGAAGAAGCTGTTTTTGGTATTGAAAAACAGGTACAGGTAAGAAGATATGAAACTTGCCCTACTTGTGAAGGAACTGGAGCAAAACCTGGTACTGATAAAAAGACATGTAGCAAGTGTAATGGTTCAGGAGAAGTAAGATATGCTCAACAAACCCCATTTGGTCAATTTGTTCAGGTTGGAGTATGTGATGAATGTCAGGGAACTGGCGAAATAATAGAAGAACATTGTGAAACTTGTCATGGTGAAGGCAAAGTAATTAAAACAAAAAAAATTGATGTTAAGATTCCTGCTGGAGTTGACAATGGCTCTATTATGTCTGTAAGAGGTGAAGGGCATAGTGGACAAAGAGGGGGACAATCTGGAGATTTATATTTGTATATATCAGTGAAAGAACATTCTATATTTACCAGAGAAGAGCTAAATTTATTTGTAGATGTACCAATAACTTATACACAAGCTATTTTAGGGTCAGTAATTGAAGTACCTACGCTAGAAGGTGTGGAGAAATATGAAATTCCTGAAGGTACTGATTCTCATACTGTCTTCAAGCTTAAGCATAAGGGTGTTCCTAATGTAAGAGGTCTCGGCAAAGGTGATTTATTCTTTGTCGTAAAAGTAATTATACCTAAAAATATTAATGAAAAACAAAAAGAACAACTCTTAAGTTACGCAGAAAGTATGGGAGAAAAATACAAAGCACCAGAGAAAAAAGGCTTTTTTAAAAAAGTAAAGGACGCTTTTAATTAAACAACCACTTAGGTGGTTGTTTTGATTTACTAGATTATATTTGGAATTTAAGATATAATTATCAGAGAAAGCAAAAGGATGTGATATCTTGAAGTGGATGGAAATTATAGTAAAAACAACGCATGAAAATGAAGACCTAATTAGTTTTATTTTGTATGAGAATGGTGCTACAGGCCTTGAAATACAGGATCCAAAAGACATAGATTATTTGCAAAAAAATAAAGATACATGGGATTTTATAGATGACGATGTAATGAATTACGAATTTGAGGGAGTTTTAATAAAAGCATATTTTACTGTTAATAGTAATGTTGAAAAAATAATAGGTAAGCTTAAAGAAAAAATCAATAGTTTAGAACTAGGAGAAGTATTGGTAAATAAAGTTGATGAAAAAGATTGGGCAGAAAATTGGAAAATTCATTATAAAACAGAGCATATAACAGACAATATTGTAATAAAGCCATCGTGGGAAATATATGCACAAAAATCGAATGAGTTAGTAATAGAGTTAGATCCAGGAATGGCTTTTGGAACTGGCTCTCATGAGACTACCATTATGTGTGCCAGATCATTAGAAAAATATATAGATAATTCAAAAGTAGTATTTGATATTGGTTGTGGGAGCGGTATTTTAAGCATTGTATCAGCTAGGCTTGGAGCAAAAAGTGTGTTAGCCATAGATTTAGACCCAATGTGCGTTAAAGTTACTAAAGAAAATGTTGAAATAAATGGTTTGTCAGATAAAATAAAGACCAAAACTGGAAATTTATTTGATGTAATCGATGGGAAAGCTGATATTATTGTTGCAAATATAATCGCTGAAATTATAGTAGGCATGATTCCTGATATAAAAGAATATTTAAACAAAGATGGTGTATTTATTGCTTCTGGAATAATAGAATCAAAATTACCTATCGTGCAAAAAGCATTACATGATAATGGTTATACAATTATCGATATACTCCAAATAAATGGCTGGGTAGCCATTACTTCTAAGTAGGTGAAAGTATGCATAGATTTTTTATTAAATCAGCTCAAAATCAAAGTGAGCAGCTTATTATAACAGGACAAGATGTAAAGCATATAAAAAATGTATTAAGGATGAAACTAGATGATAAAATTGAGATTGTAAAAGATGGCAATAGCTATGTTTGTAGTATTCATTCAATAGAAAATGATAAGGTAATTGTAAAAATACTCTTTAAAAATGATAAGAGCAATGAATCTCCATTAAAGATTCATCTATATCAAAGTTTACCAAAATCGACGAAGATGGAGACCATTTTACAAAAATGTACCGAGCTTGGGGTATTTAGTTTTCATCCAATTATAACTGAAAGATCTATAGTGAAAATAGATGAAAAAAAAGAAATTAAAAAGTTAGAAAGATGGGAGAGTATAGTATTAGAAGCAGCTAAACAATCAAAGCGAGATTTGCTTCCAGAAATACACCCAATACAGCGCTTTAAAGAGGCATTGAATGGATTAGAAAACAAACTGATTATTGTACCATATGAACTGGAGAATAATTTCGGAATTAAAGATTTTTTACAATCCATAAATATAATAGATGAAGTTTGTGTTTTTATAGGACCTGAAGGTGGATTTGAAGAAGAGGAGATTGATGATTTAGTAGAAATTGGTGCACAGATAGTAAGTTTAGGACCTAGAATACTAAGAACAGAGACAGCTGGTTTTATTACATGTGGGGTAGTACAATATGAATTAGGTGATATAGGAGTGATTTAAGTGTTAAAAGTTGTATTTCATACACTTGGTTGTAAAGTGAACCAATATGAAACAGAAGCAATGGAAGAGTTATTTGAAAACAGAGGGTACCAATTGGTAAATGAAAATGATTATGCTGATATATATGTTATAAATACTTGTACAGTAACAAATATGTCAGATAGGAAATCAAGACAGTTTATAAGAAAAGCTAAGAGGATAAATAAAGATGCGATAGTAGCTGTTGTAGGATGTTACTCTCAAGTTTCACCAGATGAAGTTGAAAAAATTGAAGATGTAGATGTTATTATTGGGACAAGTGAGAGAAATAAGATAGTAGATTTATGTGAAGAATCTCTGCTTTCAAAGAAGAGGATTAATATTGTTAGACCTATAAAGACATACAAAGAATTTGAAAAAATTAAAACAGATCAAGTGAGATCTAAGACTAGAGCTTTTTTAAAAATTCAAGATGGATGCAATCAATTCTGTAGTTATTGTATAATACCATATGCAAGAGGTCCTATAAGAAGTAGAAACTTTCTTGATATTGAACAAGAGACTAGGAATTTAGCTGAAGCAGGATTTAAAGAGATAGTATTAACTGGAATTCACATTGCATCTTATGGCAAGGATTTAGGTGGAATTAAACTAATTGATGTTATTGATAAGATAAGCGAAATTAAGGGTATTGAAAGAATAAGGATGAGTTCGGTTGAACCAAATCTAATTGATGATGAATTTATGAAAAGAATATCTGTAAATAAAAAAGTTTGTGATCATTTCCATTTATCACTGCAAAGTGGTTCAGACTCTGTTTTAAGTAGGATGAATAGAAAGTATACAACAAGTGAATATAAAGAAAAAGCCCTTTTAATTAAGAAGTATATGCCAAATGTAGGATTGACAACTGATATTATAGTTGGATTTCCTGGAGAAACTGATGAAGAATTTGAGGAGACCTATAATTATGTAAAGGAAATCGGGTTTTCAAGAATTCATATTTTTAAGTATTCAAAGAGAAGAGGAACACCAGCTGCCCAGATGAAAGATCAAATAAATGGGGAGATAAAAAACTACAGAAGTAAGAGATTAATTGAATTAGGAAATATATTAGCTCTAGATTTTCATAATAAGTTTTTGCAAAAAAAACTATCCGTTTTATTTGAAGAAAAGGATAAAAAAAATAGAAATATTTACGAAGGGTATACCACAAATTATATAAGGTCGAGAGTATTTTCAAATTGTGATATAATAGGGGAAATAAAAGATTTTAAAGCAGAAGAATCAAATACTTTAAATTTAGAAGGAAGTTTGGTTTAAGGAGGGATATAAATGGATTGCTTATTTTGTAAAATAGTAAACAAAGATATTCCATGCGATTTAATTTATGAGGATGACAAAGTAATAGCATTTAAAGATATTAATCCTCAAGCACCAGTACATTTTTTAGTTGTTCCAAAAGAACACATTAAGTCTTTAGATGAGGTTACCCTAGAGCAAGAAGAGCTAATTACTCATATTTTAATGGTTATTCCTAAGTTAGCAAAAGAATATGATTTATCAAAAGGCTATCGTGTTGTAAACAATTGTGGGGAACAAGGAGGTCAAACTGTAGACCATATACACTTTCATGTGCTTGGGAAAAGAGAAATGTTATGGCCACCAGGTTAAAAATAGTTGAAATAATTATATATATATTGTATAATAATTAAGTGTGCAAGCTACATTCGTGACAGTAATGTAACACTCTTGTAGTTGAGAGGGGAGGGAAGGATCAATGACAGAAATCAAAGTTGGTGAAAACGAATCTCTTGATAACGCTCTTAAAAGGTTTAAAAGATCGTGTGCAAAGTCAGGTGTTATAGGGGAAGTTAGAAAACGTGAACATTATGAGAAACCAAGTGTAAAGCGTAAGAAAAAATCTGAAGCAGCCAGAAAGAAGAAAAATTCTAAATTTTAATCGATATTGATGTGTATCTAAGAGTATTATAAAGAAGGTGAATTCGTGTCCCTTAAAGATAAACTTATGGAGGATTACAAATCTTCTATTAAAAGCAAAGATACTATAAGAAAAAATACTGTCATTATGGTTAGAGCTGCAGTCAAGCAAAGAGAAGTCGATGAAAGAATTGAACTCAGCGATGAAAAAATACTTGACATAATCTCTAAACAGTTAAAAGAAAAGAAAATGGCTATCCTTGAATTTCAAAAAGGAAATAGACAAGACTTAGTTGATTTAACTAACTTAGAAATAGATATTTTACTTGATTATTTACCTAAACAGCTAACTCAAGCTGAAGTAGATGTTATAGTTAAAGATACAATTTCTGAGATAGGTGCTAAGTCAGTTAAAGATATTGGCCTTATTATGAAAGCTGTTATGCCAAAAGTAAAAGGCATGGCTGATGGTAATATGGTAAATAAGGCAGTGAGAAGTATATTAAAATAACCTGAGTTTACTCAGGTTATTTGCTTTTAATATAAATATTTGGGTAATAGTGAATTGTAAAGTAAATTGGAGGTGAAGAGAGTGAAAGCAGTGAAGAAATTGAGTCGAATAATAATAATAGTATTATTAGTTATATTATCTACAACAAACGTTTTTGCTTCTGAGCCATCTAAAGCATATGTGGTGCCTATAAAAGGAGAAATAAATAGAGCCACACACAATTATGTTAGAGATGTTGTAAATGACTTAAATAAAATGGATGTAGAAGCGATAATATTTGAAATAGACACATATGGAGGAGTAGTAGATGAAGCTATTAAGATAAAAGATATTATTTTATCGACTAATATTCCAACAATTACATTTGTAAATAATAAAGCGGCATCAGCCGGAGTTCTTATTACGATAGCAGGAGAGCATATTGTTATGGCGGAGAACGCAGTAATTGGTTCAGCTGAAACTATACCAAACACAGAGAAAATTCTTTCTATGTGGAGAGGGGTACTAAGAGATACAGCTCAATTTAGAGGTAGAGATTCACTTTTGATTGAGTCTATGGCGGACAGTGATATTGAAATTGAGGGTGTAATTACAAAAGGTAAACTTTTAAATTTAACTGCAAAAGAAGCAAAAGAGTTGGGATTAGCAGATATATTAACCTCAGATTACAACGTTATGCTAGAAGAATTTGGGATTGCTGCAGATTCTATAGAGGTTATTGATGAAGGTCTTCAAGTGAAACTTTCTAAGTATGTGGCAAGCCCATATATAAGTACAATTCTATTAACTCTAGGGTTTGTAGGACTTGTTATTGAAATACTCACACCTGGTTTTGGTCTAGGAGGAACTATATCTCTTATGGGCTTTGGACTTTATTTTGGAGGTAATATACTAGCTGGCAATTCAAATTGGACTTCCTTAGTATTATTTGTAGTGGGACTTGGGTTGTTAGTTATTGAAGGGATTGTTCCAGGTTTTGGTTTACCCGGCATAGGTGGTATTATTTTCATGCTTACTGGAGTTGCCCTTGCAATGGAAAGTCTGAGTGCAGCTTTACTATCCTTAAGCATTGCTATAATAATTACTACATTAGTAGCAATAGTTATGGTTAAACTTGGGTTTAAGAGTAAGCTATTAGGAAAGATAGTATTATCTAGTAGTGAAAAGGATTATTTAAGTACAAATACAATGACTGCATTAATGGATTTAGAAGGAATATCACTTACAGAACTTAGACCTTCAGGGTTTATTATTATAGATTCTCAAAAGTATGATGCTTTAGCAGAATCAGGGTATATACCTGAGAATACACCTATAAAGGTTGTTAAGGTCGAAGGTTCAAAAATATTTGTTAGGAGGAATATATAATGAATTCGAGTTTATTTTTAACATTAGGAATTGCAATAGGTATAATAATAATATTGATGTTGTTTTTTACATTTGTACCAGTAGGTCTATGGATAACAGCCTATTTTTCTGGTGTAAAAGTTAAGATTACAACACTTATTGGAATGAGATTGAGAAGAGTTATTCCAACAAGGATAGTTAATCCAATGATTAAGGCTACAAAAGCAGGGTTGAATATCAATATTGATGAGTTAGAGGCTCATTATTTAGCTGGTGGTAATGTAAATACTCTTGTTGATGCATTAATTGCAGCTCAAAGGGCAAATATACCTCTAGATTTTACTAGAGCAGCAGCGATTGACTTGGCGGGAAGAAATGTTCTTGAAGCAGTACAAGTTAGTGTAAACCCAAAAGTTATTGAGACTCCACAGATTGCCGCAGTAGCTAAAAATGGAATTGAAGTTGTTGCACGTGCAAGAGTAACAGTTAGAGCAAACATTGAAAGATTAGTCGGGGGCGCTGGAGAAGAGACAATAATAGCTAGAGTCGGCGAAGGTATTGTAACTACAGTAGGTAGTTCTGAAACACACAAGCATGTATTAGAAAATCCAGACAGTATTTCTAAAACAGTATTAGCGAAGGGATTAGATGCAGGAACTGCATTTGAGATTTTATCAATTGATATCGCTGATGTAGATGTTGGTAGAAATATTGGTGCAAAACTTCAGATGGAACAAGCTGAAGCAGATAAGAAAATTGCACAGGCTAAGGCAGAAGAGAGACGTGCAATGGCAGTAGCTAAAGAACAAGAAATGAGAGCAGAAGTACAAGCAATGAACGCTAAACTTGTTGAGGCAGAGGCTCAAGTACCACTTGCATTAGCTCAAGCTTTCAGAGATGGGAATATTGGCGTTATGGATTACTATAATATGAAAAATATATTAGCTGATACAAGCATGAGATCATCAATTTCTAAAGTAGCCGAGGAAGATAAAAAGCAGAAATAGGAAGTGATTTAATGAATAGTCCTATAATATTATTAATAGTTTGGGCAGTGTTTAATATTTTGATTAAAAGCTCAAAGGATAAGAAAAAAGCTCAAAACGCTAAAAGAAAGTCTGGAGAGACAACTAATATTCCAAATAACACAAATATGTCACAAAGGAACAATAAACCTCAAAAGAAAAATTTTAGGCAAACAATCGAAGAGTATAGGGCCCAGATAGAAAAGGAATTTGCTATGGAAACTCAGGCAAAGCAGAAACCTATTAAGAAAGAACCTCCTGTTAAAAAACAACCAACTCTTGAAGAGAATAGAAAAACATTTAGGGAAGGTAGATTTTGGAAAGAGGAAGAAAAACCAGAAGTACCAATCACACTTATTCAAGAAACAGAGATTAGTGATGCTCCATTTTTTGATATAAAAGAAGATATTTTAAAAGGAGTTATATATTCCGAAATACTCAACAAACCTAAAAGCTTACAATAAGTTTACAATAAGAAGAAGCTCAAATGAGCTTCTTCTTATTGTTTATGAGGTTTGAAATAAATAGTAAAATATAATAGCCTATGGTATGATTTAGTTATATAAAACATAAAAGAAAGGAGGAATAAATTTGGCACATGAAAAAAATGAATCAAGAATCCAAATAGAAGATAATAGTACAATGAAAGAAATTATAGGGAATTTAGATTCCAATTTAAATATAATAAAAGAAAGTTTAGATATTGAAATCCAAATTAGAGATAATTATATTGAAATCTATGGTAATGAAGATAATTCTAAAATTGCAAATAAATTATTTAAAAATCTAGTATATATAATTGAAAAGCAAAAAAAACTAGATAAACAAGATTTAAAATATGCGATTGATGTAATAAAATCTGGATTAGAAGGGGACATAAAAGATTTGCTTAATGATGTTATATGTATAAGCGTATCTGGTAAAAGTATTAAACCAAAGACATTTGGGCAAAAAAGATATATAGATTCACTTAGAAAACATGATATTGTATTTGGGATAGGGCCTGCAGGTACAGGGAAAACATATTTAGCAATGGCAAAAGCAGTAGCAGCTTTTAAGAATAAAGAAGTTAATAGAATAGTCTTAACTAGGCCAGCAGTAGAGGCTGGTGAAAACTTAGGTTTTTTACCAGGGGATCTTCAAGATAAGGTTGACCCATATTTAAGACCGATTTATGATGCCCTTTTCGATATACTTGGGGCTGATGCTTTCTTAAAATATTTTGAAAAAGGTCTTATTGAAGTTGCACCGCTCGCTTATATGAGAGGCAGAACTTTAGATTCGTCATATGTAATACTAGATGAAGCACAAAATACTACTAATGAACAGATGAAGATGTTTTTAACAAGATTAGGATTTGGTTCAAAGGCAATTATAACTGGAGATGTTACCCAAATAGATTTAGCAAAAGGCAAAGAATCAGGTTTAAAAACCGTTACTAAAATCCTAGGGAATGTAAAAGGAATAGATTTTGTTAACTTAACCAGTGCAGATATTGTAAGGCATCCAATGGTTCAACGGATTATTAATGCGTACGAAGAGTATGAAAGTAATAAATAGTATTTTTTAATATTGGAAAGTTTTATTTTGCTATGTTATAAAAATGGAGATTAATATGGAAAATAGATTAAAGCTAATAGAAGAGAAAATAACAATTTTTGGATTTGCAAAATGGTTTATTTTGCTAGCTTTTTATGCTTTTTTATATGCGGTAGCAGTAACCAATCATAAACCAGATAGTGCAGAGTATTTTATTGGCTTATCGGTTTATTTATTAGTGCCATTTTTAGTTTTTATAATGTACCTATTTTACTTCAAAGCACAAATTATAGAGAGTAAAAACCTTTATCTTATTATTCTTATTATGCTTTTAACAATAATTCTAAGCGAATTGTTTAAAGGTATATCTCCTTACCTAATACCTCAAGCTATTGCGCCTATCCTTATTACTCTTTTATTGGGTCCTGAGATTGCATTTATTTCAAATGTTTTTTTAATATGGGCAATTGCTATAATATTTAATCTAGATTTAGCATTAGTTTTTATAGGGATCGTAGCAAATTCTTTGGGAATATTAATTGTTTTTAAAGAAAAACTTAGGTCAAAGATACTTTTGGATGGAATATATATTGGTTTAATTAGCTCTTTATTGTATTTATCAATATATTTTATAGAAGTTAGATATAGTTCGGAAGTATTTATAAATATAGTTTATTTTATTTTGTCTGGTGTTTTAGCATCTGTAATCGCTATCGGTACAATGCCACTATGGGAAGGAATTTTCAAGATATTAACACCTTTTAAATTATTGGAATTAACAAATCCTGACAATAAGCTTTTAAAAGAATTGTCACTAGAAGCTCCTGGGACTTATCATCACAGTCTTTTAGTGGGTAACTTATGTGAAGCAGCAGCAGAAAAAATAGGAGCTAATAGGCTTTTAGCCAAAGCGGGTGCATATTATCATGATATTGGAAAACTTAAAAGACCTTTGTATTTCAAAGAAAATCAATTTGGAATAGAAAATCCACATGATATGTTAGAACCTCTTCAAAGCTTAGAGATTATACTATCACACAGCGTAGATGGAGTTAAAATTGGTAAAGAAAATAAATTGCCAATTGAAATAATAGGTATTATCGATCAACATCATGGTAAAACATTAATGTCTTATTTTTATTTAAAGGCTAAACAAAATAATGAAATGGTTCCAGAGGAAAAGTTTAGATATAAGGGGGAGAAACCTCAAACAAAAGAAGCAGCCCTTGTTATGCTAGCAGACTCTGTAGAAGCTGCTGTAAGAAGCTCCAGTATACAAAAGATGGTGTCAAGTGTCATTAAATCTAAATTAGAAGACGAACAATTAGACGAATCTCCAATTACTAATCGAGATATTAAAATAATTAATGATGTGTTTGTCTCAGAAATAAGGGGAATTTATCATAATAGAATACGCTACCCTAAATAATAATAGTTATAAAGAGGTGTTTTTTTGGATAATATATACTTTGAAGATAGACAAAACTACATAAAGATTGATGAATCAATCACACAAGAGTTAGAGAAAGTAATACGGACTTGCTTGGAAGTAGAAAATCTTGATTTGGGAACAGAAGTTAGTGTTTCTTTTGTTAACAATGACGAAATAAAAGTTTTAAATAGAGATTTTAGAGGGGTAGATAAAGAAACAGATGTATTATCATTTCCAATAGAAGACGATTTTGATATTGGGATAATACTCTTGGGTGATATAATTATCTCCACTCAAAAAGCCATAGAACAAGCCGAGGAGTATGAGCATTCAATAAAGAGGGAGCTTGCATATCTTACAGCACACAGTATGCTTCATCTTATGGGATATGATCACTTGACAGATGAAGATAAAGCTAGAATGAGAAAAAAAGAAAAAGAAATAATGAAAAAACTTGAGATTTTCAAATAATAGGGGTGAATACTGTGAAAGTAAAAGAGTTTATTGATAGTTTTAACTACGCAATATCCGGCATTCTTGCTGCTTTAAAGCTCGAAAAGAGTTTAAGAGTGCATTATATTGCAGCGATTACAGTAATGATTGCAAGTACTCTATTTAACTTAAGCCGTATAGAATTTATGATATTATTATTTGCAGTTGTTTTAGTGGTGGTATTAGAGATGGTAAATACAGCTATTGAAAAGACAATTGATATGATAACAAGGGAGTATCACCCATTGGCTAGGGTTGTAAAGGATATTTCTGCAGGGGCCGTTTTAATAGCTACATTTAATGCTGTAATAGTGGGTTATTTATTGTTTTATGATAGATTAAATCCTTTTAAAGATTTAATAATATTAAAAATCAAGAACTCTGAAATTCACTTAACTTTTGTAGCGCTATTATTGGTTGTTTTATTAATAATTGGATTTAAAAGTAAATTTTACAAAGGACATGGAACACATTTTCAAGGTGGAATAGTTAGTGGACATTCTGCAGTTGCATTTTGTATAGCCACTATTATTTCAGTAATATCTGAAAGTTTGCTCATAATAACTCTGTCGTTTGGGTTAGCTCTATTGGTAGCAGAAAGTAGAGTCGAGGGTAAAATACATAGTTTATTAGAAGTAGTTTTAGGAGGGGTGTTAGGGATTTTAGTAGGTATATTTATTTTCAAAGTGATTGGATAGGAGTTGATTAAATTGATAAAAAAATCTAGCCTGATTTTTATATTTTTATTAGTAGTAGTATTAATGACAGCATGCAATAATATGGTAGATAATAAACCTGAAGAACCATCAGCAAATATTGATAAAGAGCTGATAGAAGAACAGCCAGAACCTATAATAGAAGTAGAAATTATCAAAGAACCGGAAGGAAAGCCATCTCCACTTAGTGGAATATATACGGATGAAGAAACGCTTAAAAATAGAATTATGGCAATTTCATTTGACAACCATCCGAAAGCAAGATGGCAAGCTGGTTTAAAAGACGCAGAAATCGTATATGAATTCCCAGTAGAAGGACCATATACAAGATATCTTGGTTTGTACATAATAAATGAACCTATAAGTGTAGGGCCTATTAGAAGTGCAAGACCATATTTAGTTACAATGGCTTATGAATTTGATGCGGTATTTGTTCATGTTGGAGGTAGTGAACAAGCCAAAAAAGATGTTAGGAATCTTGATATGGCTGAGATAGATGGTTTAACAAGTTCATCAAAAGTGTTTTGGAGACAATCACCAAAGACAGCACCAAATAATATGTATTCAAGCATGGAAGTGCTAAGACAAGCTCAAAAGGATAGAGGGTTTAGAGCAGAAGGTGAATATGAAGGATTCTCGTTTGATTTTGATGACATGAATAGAACTGGAGATAGTGCAAAGAAGGTCACAATAATTTACAATAATGAAAACAATACAGGATATGAATATGATTCAGTCAATAATTGTTATAATAGATTTAAAGATGGAGAAGTTCATATTGATGAGATAGATGAAAGTCAAATAATAGCTAAGAATATAATAATTCAAAAAGCTAATATGAAAGTGTTAGATGGGGAAGGAAGATTAGCTATAACTTTAGAGACAACTGGAGAAGGCTTATTTATTACTAAAGGGGTTGTAAATGAAATAAAATGGGTAAAAGATAACAGGAAAGCAAGAACTAAGTATCTAGACTTAAATGGGGAGGAAATTAAACTAAATCCAGGAACGACTTGGATTCAAGTAGTAAAACCTTCAACTGAGATAATTATTGAATAAGAGGTGGATTATGGATGATAACAAAGATTTGATAAAAAAAGCAATTGAATCAAGAGATAAAGCATATGTACCCTATTCAGGCTTTCATGTGGGTGCGGCCTTGATAACAGAAGATGGCAGTATTTATACAGGATGTAATATTGAAATAGCATCTTACTCACCGACAATTTGTGCAGAAAGAACTGCAATTTTCAAGGCTATATCAGAAGGGCATAAGAGCATAAAAAAAATTGCAGTAATCGGAGATGTAGAAAACACATTTCCTTGTGGAGTTTGTAGGCAAGTTATAAGAGAATTTGGGAAAGATGCTACGATTATTGTCGCAAACTCAGAGGATGAATATAAGGAATTTACACTTGAAGAACTTCTGCCCAATAGTTTTGGGCCAGAGGATTTAGCTAAAGCAAAAAAAGGAGATGCATAATGTATAAATCTGGATTTGTTACGGTCGTTGGAAGGCCAAATGTAGGAAAATCAACATTATTAAATCGTGTTATAGGTGAAAAAATTTCTATAATTTCAGATAAACCACAAACTACTAGAAATAAAATTCAAATGGTTTATACAGAAAATGATTCCCAAATTGTTTTTTTAGATACACCTGGGATGCAAACACCTAAGAATATACTTGGAGATTATATGCTTAAAATATCTAAATCGACATTAGAAGAAGTTGATGTTGTGACATTTATGGTAGATGAGAGTATGGAGACGGGTAGATTAGATAGTTATATTATTGAACAACTAAAGGAAGTTTCTACACCAATTGTTTTATTAATTAATAAGATTGATAAATTAAGTCGTGAAGAGGTAGAAACTTTAATAGAAAAATATAAAAACATGAACATGTTTCAAGCTGTAATTGCAATTTCTGCATTAAATAACGATAATATTGAAGAATATATAAATGCTATAAAAGAGATTATTCCAGAAGGACCACAGTATTTCCCAGATGATATGATTACAGATCAGCCAGAGAGATTTATTGTGTCAGAGATAATCAGAGAAAAAGCTCTTATAAATTTAGAAGAGGAAATCCCACATGGAATTTATGTGAGTATTGACAGAATTATGGAAAGAAAAGGGAAAGAGCTTATAGATGTATTTGCCAATTTGTATTGTGAGAAAGAATCACACAAGGGAATGGTAATAGGAAAAAAAGGATCTATGCTTAAAAAAATTGGACAAGAAGCTAGAGAGGATATAGAAAAGTTGTTAGGAAGCAAAGTAAATTTACAGATATGGGTGAAGGTTGAGAAAAACTGGAGAGAGAAAGCAAATAAAATAAAATATTTTGGATATAAATAAGGGTGAGTTTATGATTAAAACAAGTGGAATTGTTTTATCAGGTATAAAATTCAAAGAATCTAGTAAAATATTAACCGTATATACAAGAGAACTTGGTAAAATAAAAGTGCTTGGACAAGGTGTTATGAAACCAAAGTCAAAAGGTATAGCTTCGACGGAGGTGTTTGCACATAGTGAATTTGATTTAAAGAGGGGAAAGAGTTTCTACTATATTAATGGTGTTTATCTGATTGATTCTTACCATAATTTAAGAAATAGGATGGATACTCTTTTTTTAGGATTCTATATATTAGAATTAATGGATAAGACTATACCTGAAGAAGAACACAACCCGATTTTATTTGATTTATTAAATAAAGCATTGTTAGCTATAAAAAATGGAGAAGATCCTCTTTTAATAGTTGTAGCATTCCAATTAAAATTTGTAAGCTTTATGGGATATAGACCATTGCTCAATGAATGTTCTGCATGTGGTAAGAAATACTCAACAATTTGGAGATTTAGTCCAACTAAAGGAGGAGTATTTTGTGAAGATTGTTATACTAGTGGTGCAACAACAATTACAGAAGAACAAAGAGAAATTCTAACACAAATGCTATTATCTCCTTTTGATAAGCTCTTGAATTTAAATATTACTAAAGATAACTTGTGGAAAACATATAATCTTATGCTAGAATATATTTCTTATAATCTAGATATAAGAGAATTGAAATCTCAAGTTATGATAAACAACGGTATTACTACTGATAAGCACATTACTTGACATAGAGATTAAATTTTGTTAAATTAATATTCATAAAGTAAAACTATATTTTGATTAAGAAAAAACTAAATCCTAGTATTATAGAGAGCGGAAGAGACCTTTCGTCCCTATAGGGATTGATGGGTTTTTTGTTTTTCTAAATTTATTAAAGGGGGAGTATATGTGTATTTTCAGGATTTAATGCTGAAATTACTTAATTATTGGGGCGAAAAAGGTTGTATAATAATGGAACCATACGATGTAGAAAAAGGTGCTGGAACAATGAGCCCACATACTTTTTTAAGGGCTTTAGGACCAGAACCATGGAAAGTAGTATATGTTGAACCTTCAAGAAGACCTGCAGATGCAAGGTACGGAGAAAACCCAAACAGGGTTTATCAGCATCATCAACTTCAAGTAATATTGAAACCTTCGCCAGATGATATTCAAGATTTGTATTTAGATAGTCTTAAAGCTATAGGTATTGATCCTTTAAAACATGATATTAGATTTGTCGAAGATAACTGGGAAGCTCCAACACTTGGTGCGTGGGGAGTAGGCTGGGAAGTTTGGCTTGATGGAATGGAAATAACACAATTTACTTATTTCCAACAAGTAGGTGGTATTAACTGTGAATTAGAATCTGGGGAGATTACTTATGGTTTAGAAAGAATAGCTATGTATCTTCAAGATGTAGACAATATTTTTGATATTCAGTGGAATAAAGATTATACTTATGCAGATATTTTCAAAAAAGCAGAATATGAAAATTCTGTTTACAGCTTTGAAAAAGCAGATATACCTGTTCTTAGAGAATTATTTAATACCTATGAGAAAGAAGCTAAGCGAATAATTGATGAGAAGCTTGTAATGCCTGCATATGACTATGTATTGAAATGTTCTCATACCTTCAATGTACTAGATGCAAGAGGTGCTATATCTGTTTCTGACCGTACAGGTTTCATAGCAAGAGTTAGAAATCTTGCAAGGAGTATTGCTTCCCTATATATAGAACAAAGAGAAGAAATGGGATATCCTTTATTAAATAAGGACGGTGTTTTAGATGAATAAAAAGTTTTTATTAGAAATAGGAGTAGAGGAATTACCAGCTAGATATATAGATGATGCAAAATCTCAACTTAAAGCAAACGTAAAAAAGGCATTAGTTGATGAGAGAATAGAATATGAAACCATGGAATTATTTTCAACTCCAAGGCGACTTACGATAATTATTTCAGGATTAAGTGAGTCTGGCAAGAGCATAGAAAATATGGTAAAAGGTCCAGCAAAGAAAATTGCATACGATGGAGATAACAACCCAACAAAGGCATTACTTGGATTTATGAGGGGACAAGGAGTAGCAATTGAAGATACTTACATTCAAACTCTAAATGGTGAGGAATATGTTTATGCAAAGAGTTTAAAGCAAGGTAAGGACTTAGAGCAAGTATTAAAGGATAATCTGGATGGTATTATTAAGAATATCAACTTTCCCAAATCTATGAAATGGGGAGGCAAGAATCTTAAATTTGCAAGACCTATAAGATGGATAATGGCTATTTTAGATAATGAAGTATTAGATTATGAATTAGAGGGAATAAAAGCAAGCAATAAAACTAGAGGGCACAGATTTCTTGGGAAGAAAGATATAGAAATAATTGATATAGATAATTATGAAGCTATTTTAAAAGACAACTATGTAATTGTTGATGAATCAAAAAGACGAGATATGATTAAATATGGAATGGAAAAATTAGCTAGAGAAAAAGGTGGAAGTGTACAAAAAGACGAAGCTTTATTGGATGAAGTTACAAATCTAGTTGAATATCCTACTCCAATTATTGGAAGAATAAAAGATGAGTATTTAAAACTACCATTTGATGTAATAACAACACCTATGAAGGAGCATCAAAGATATTTTCCTGTACTAGATGATAAACATAGATTATTACCTTATTTTATTACTGTTAGAAATGGGGATAGTCAGTATGAGGAAATAGTTATAAAAGGAAATGAAAAAGTTCTTGGAGCAAGACTTGAAGATGCAAAGTTCTTTTATAAAGAAGATATGAAATATCCTTTAGAAGATTATTTAGAAAAATTGAAGACTGTAACTTTCCATGAAAAGCTAGGTTCAATGTTTGATAAGACAGTTCGTATCAATAAATTAGCTAATAAAATTGGAGAATATTTACAAGTCGGAGATGAAACTATGCGTAATTTGGATAGAGCAAGTTATCTCTCAAAGGCTGATTTAGTGACGAAAATGGTAACAGAATTTACTGAACTTCAAGGTAAAATTGGAATGGAATATGCTATCCAAGCTGATGAAAATGAAATAGTAAGTTTATCAATATTTGAACAGTATTTACCAAGATTTGCTGGAGATGATTTGCCTACAACTACATCGGGAAGTGTCTTATCAATAGCTGATAAGCTAGATTCTATATGTGGTCTTTTTGCTATTGGTATACAACCAACTGGTTCACAAGATCCTTTTGCAATGAGAAGAAGTGCTATTGGAATAATTAACATTATAATTGATAAAAAATTGAATATATCCTTAATGGATTTGATAGATTTTTCACTATATATATATGTTGAGGAAAATGGACTAGCTTGTGATTATAAAAAAGTAAGAAAAGAGATAGTAGAATTCTTTATGGGTAGAGTTAGAAATCTATTTTTAGAAAATGGGATTTCATATGATATTATTGATTCAATTATAAATAGTGGAACAGATAATATATATGATATGAAGATTCGTGGAGAGAAAATAGAACAATGGGCTAGCTCTGAAGATATCGAAGATATGTTATCTTCTTTTAATAGAATAAGCACATTGGCAGTAAAAGGAGATTCAACAGAAATAAAAAGAGACTTGTTAGTTCAAGAAGGAATCTCACTTTATGATTCGTATAATAACATAGAAGAGAAGGTTGATTCTTTTATAAATAAAAAAGAATATGATAAGGCTTTAGTTTTATTATCAACTCTTAAAGCACCTATAGATAATTTCTTTGATGGCGTTATGGTTATGGTTGATGATATAGAACTTAGGAAAAATAGGTTGGCATTAATAAAGAAAATATATCTTAAAATGCTAAAAATCTGTGATATAACTTATATTGTTAACAGATAGGGGTGACCTATATCGAATACAGTAAAAGACAAGAAAAAATAATAGAAATTGTAAAAACAAACCAACCTATTACTAGTCTTCAAATAGCAGAAAGGTTGGGATTAACAAGGTCCACTTTACGTCCAGACCTTACAGTTTTGACAATGCTTAATATTCTAGATGCAAGACCAAAAGTTGGTTATGTGTATATTGGTAAAAATATAGAGGATGATATTACAAATAGGATATCAAATATCTTTGTAAGAGATATTATGTCTTTGCCTGTTGTTATTGAAGAAAACAGGAGTGTTTATGATGCTATAGTTTATGTATTTACTGAAGATGTAGGAACTGTATATGTAATTAATGAAGGAGTATTACAAGGGGTAGTTTCCAGAAAAGACCTATTAAAAGGATCAATGGGAGGATTGGATTTACACCATACTCCAGTGGGTGTTATTATGACAAGGTTGCCTAAATTAGTCATTGCTTCAAACAAAGACACTGTAATTAGTGTGGCAATAAAGTTGATTGAAAATGAAATTGACAGTATTCCGATAGTCGAAATTATAGATGATGAAAAAAATATATATAAGGTAGTGGGTAGAGTTACAAAGACTAATATAACTAGGTTATTTGTAGAACTTGGCACTAATCTCTAGGGGGTTAAAAGATGAATAAAAGGCTTACACTTTATGTATTATCAGATTCCATAGGAGAGACAGGAGAATTAATTGCAAGAGCTGCTGCAAAACAATTTATAACAGAAAGCTATGAAATTAGGAAATACCCATTTTTAAGTGATGAAAAAGAAATTAAAGAAGTATTTGCTGAAGCAGTACCTGGAGAGAGCATTATTATATATACTACAGTGCTATTGAATATGAAAGAATTAATAGATAGCTTAGGGGAAGCAAAAAACATACCAACTATAGATGTAATGTCACCTCCAATGAAGTCAATAGAAAGCATTTTAGGGTATGCTCCTAAAAGGGAAGCAGGGCTTATAAGAAGGATTGATGAGAATTACTTTAAAAAAGTTGAGGCTGTTGAATTTGCTGTAAAATATGACGATGGTAAAGACCCTCGAGGAATTGAAAAAGCAGATATTTGTCTTATAGGAATATCCAGAACATCGAAGACACCTCTAAGTATGTATCTCGCACACAAGAACTTTAAGGTGGTAAATGTTCCATTAGTTCCTGAAATAAGCGTTCCGGATGAGCTTTATAAAAAGGACAGAAGAAGAATAATTGGGCTTGTAGCTGATCCGAAAAAACTTATTGAAATTAGAACTGAAAGATTAAAAGCGCTTGGATTAAAAAATTCTGCAAATTATGCAAGTGTTGAGAGAATCCAAAAAGAATTGGAATATTCAATGGAAATAATGATGAATGTAAATTGTGAAATAATAGATGTATCATCAAAAGCTATAGAAGAAACCGCATCAATTATAATCGAACATATGGAAAATCAATTTGGCGATAAAATGTTTTAAAAGTGTTCTTTAGAGCACTTTTTTTTCAAAAAAAGAAGGAATTAAAGGACTTATGTAGAATATATATAATAGAGTCTGGAGGTTTTTTATGGATATTAGAAAACAACTTGAAGATAGAGAGAATAAAGAACTCTCTAAATTTGCTTGCTTAAGTAAAAATTCAAAAGGTAGAGAATTTAAAGAAGAAAAATGTCCGATTAGAACTGATTTTCAAAGAGACAGAGATAGAATTATTCATTCAAAAGCTTTTAGAAGGCTTAAGCATAAAACGCAAGTTTTTATAGCACCTGAAGGAGATCACTTTAGAACTAGATTAACTCATACTTTAGAAGTTTCACAACTTGCTAGAACACTTGCAAGATCTCTTAAATTGAATGAAGATTTAGTTGAAGCTATTGCATTAGCCCATGATCTAGGGCATACACCATTTGGTCATACAGGTGAGACAGTGTTGGCTAGATTAAATCCAAATGGATTTAAACATAATGAACAAAGTCTAAGAGTTGTTGAAATGCTAGAAAGTCATGATAAAAAGCAAGGCTTGAATTTGACTTATGAGGTTAGAGAGGGTATAATTAAACATTCTGGAGATAATAAATCGATGTTTTTAGAAGGCCAGATTATAAAGTATGCTGACAGGATTGCTTATATAAACCATGATATCGATGATGCTATTCGTGCTGGAATAATTACCGAAAATGATTTGCCAAGAGATTGCATAGAAACGCTTGGAGATTCCCATGGGAAGAGAATAAACACTATGATTTATGATTTAATAAAGAATAATTATGGTAAAAATCAAATTCAAATGAGTGATGAAATTGGAACAAAAACTGAAAAATTAAGACAGTTTATGTTTCAAAATGTTTATTTCAATCCAAATGCAATTAAAGAACATAAAAAAGCAGAAAAGATGATAGAAGTATTATACAATTATTATATGGATGATATAAGTAAAATTCCATTAGAACATTTACAGATTTATAAAGATTATGATGAAAAGAAAGAGGATATTATATCTGACTATATTGCAGGTATGACAGATAGATATATTGTAAATGTATATATGGATTTGTTTATTCCTAAACCTTGGGGAAGTTTTTAGCAGGATAAACAATATAAATTTGGGTATATATATCATATAGTAAGTGGTGAGCAAATGACGGTTTCATATGAAAATATAATAGAAAAAATCAAAGAACAGATGAATATTGTAGATTTAATCGAAGAGTATTTATATTTAAAAAAATCTGGTTCTAATTACATAGGGCTATGCCCTTTTCATAGCGAAAAGACACCATCATTTACAGTATCAGATGAAAAGCAAATCTATCATTGCTTTGGATGTGGAGCTGGGGGAGATGGGATTACATTTATAATGCAAAGAGAGAATCTAGACTTCAAAGATGCTGTGAAATTTTTAGCAGATAAATACAATATCCCTTGGGAAGAGGGAGTAGATCTAAAAGATGAAGAAGAAAAAAATGACATTTATAATATAAATAAAGAAGCGGCAAAGTTTTTTTTAAATGAACTAGCAGAAAATAATGTTGCAAAAGAGTATTTAAAAAATAGAAATATATCTTCAACTATCTCTAAGACTTTTGGTTTAGGTTTTGCACCTGATAGCTGGGATAAACTTATTAACCATTTAAGAAAAAGTGGATTCGAAACAGATCTTATGTATCGAGCTGGATTAGTTAGTAAAAATAAAGATACAGAAAGATTTTTTGATAAGTTTAGAAATAGAATCATTTTTCCTATAATTGATACAAAATCTCGAGTTATTGGATTTGGAGGGAGAGTATTAGATAGAAGTTTACCTAAATATTTGAATTCTCCTGATACACCAGTTTTTAATAAAGGTTTTTATTTGTATGGATTGAATATAATAAGTAAAAATAAAGATAGAAAAAGAATAATTTTAGTAGAGGGATATATGGATGTTATATCTCTTTTTACAAAAGGAATAAACTCTTCAGTTGCTAGTCTTGGTACAGCTCTGACAAGACCACAATCAAAGTTGTTAAAGCGATATGGTAAAGAAATATATATTTGCTATGATGGTGATAGTGCAGGTAGAAGAGCAACTCTTAAGGCAATAGATATTTTACTAGAAGAAGAAGTAGAACCTAGAATTATTTTATTACAAGATGATATGGATCCAGATGATTTTATAAATCAAAGAGGTCTTCCTGCTTTTGAAAAAGCTATAGAAGAATCCTTGCATTACTTTGATTTCAAGGTCCATCTTTTAAGAGAAAAATATGATATCTCAGAACCAACCCAAAAAATCAAATTTGTTAGAGAGGTTGCAAATATTTTAAAAAGATTAAATTCAAAGGTAGAACAAGATATTTATGCAGAAAAAATATCAAAAGATACAGGTGTCTCAAAAGAAGCAATATACCAAGAAATAGGAACAAATAATAGACCAAAATATAGAATTAGACAAACAGAAAAGATTGAACCTATAATAGATTTGCTTCCTAAAGCGTATATTAAAGCAGAAATGGATATAATAGGTTTTACATTAATTAACAAAGATTATTTTGAAAAAATTTCAGAATTTATTCATGTAGATGATTTTATTGATTCTGAATGTAAGTACTGTTATTTATTAATATCAGATTTCTACTCAATTAAAGACAAAATAGAAAAGTCAGAGTTATTAGAAGAACTAAAAGATGATGATAAGAGTTTAGAAAGATTTAAAGAAATTGTAAATCATATACCTCATTTTGAACCAGAAAATGAAGATAAGGTAATTAATGATATAATAAAAACAATAAAAAAGAGTGAACTTTTAAGAAAAAGATCTAATTTGCTTATTCAGATACAAGGGATAGAGAAAAAAGAAAATGATTTGGATAATTTTCACAGACTCATAAAAGAATTAACGGAGCTAAATAAGCAGATAACTACAACAGATTGAGCGAGGAGGTTTTAAATTGGAAGAGATAACTAAAAAAAAGAATGAAAAAGCCTTAAATAACAAATTACAAGCAGAAAAAAAATTACTCGCTAAGGGTAAAAAAAATGGTCTTTTAACTTACAAAGAAATAATGGATACTCTAGAAGCGATTGATTTAGATCCTGAAGAAATTGATGAGATATATCAAAAAATTGAAGACAGTGATATCGACATTATGGGAGAAAAAGATGATGATTTAACATCTGAAGATGATGACGATGAAACTGTTAGAGATAAATCTAGTGGAGTGGAAGAAGAGACTAAAGAAGATTTAACTGTTCCAAAAGGAATTAGTGTTGATGATCCAGTAAGAATGTATTTAAAGGAAATTGGTAAAATACCGCTACTTACAGGAGATGAAGAAATTGATTTAGCCAAGAGAATGGAAGATGGAGATGAGAGTGCTAAGAAAAAATTAGCAGAAGCTAATCTTAGGTTAGTAGTTAGTATAGCGAAAAGATATGTAGGTAGGGGTATGCTCTTTTTAGACCTTATCCAAGAAGGAAATCTTGGACTTATGAAAGCTGTTGAAAAATTTGAATATAGAAAAGGTTTTAAATTTTCTACTTATGCAACTTGGTGGATAAGACAAGCAATTACTAGAGCGATAGCAGATCAAGCTAGAACAATAAGAATCCCTGTTCATATGGTAGAGACTATTAATAAACTAGTTAGAGTTCAAAGACAATTAGTGCAAGAACTTGGAAGAGATCCAACGCCTGAAGAAATAGGCAATGAAATGGGTCTGGAAGTAGAAAGAGTAAGAGAAATAATGAAGATAGCACAGGAACCAGTATCACTCGAAACTCCAATAGGAGAAGAAGAGGATAGCCATCTAGGTGACTTTATACCTGATGAAGATGTATTAGCACCTGCTGATGCAGCAACTTTTACGATGCTTAGAGAACAATTAATTGAGGTATTAGATAGTTTAACTCCAAGAGAACAAAAAGTATTAAAGTTAAGGTTTGGACTTGATGATGGTAGAGCTAGAACTCTAGAAGAGGTAGGGAAAGAATTTGAAGTTACTAGGGAAAGAATAAGACAAATTGAGGCTAAAGCTCTAAGAAAATTACGACATCCTAGTAGAAGTAAAAAATTAAAAGACTTTCTAGAATAAGATTCGCATGCTTGCGAGTCTTATTCTTATCCTAAAAGGAGATAAATATGAAATTATCAAATAGATTAGAAACGATATTAAAATTGATTCCACAGAATTCCATAGTAGCAGATATCGGTACAGACCATGGATATATACCTAGAGAGCTTATTAAGAACAAAATATCTAAATTTGTTATAGCCACAGATATTAGTGCACCATCACTAGAAAAAACTAAGGAAATTGTCAAAAATGAAGATTTAGATAAAAGTATAGATACAAGATTGGGTGATGGATTATCACTAATAAAGGAATTTGAGGTAGATGTGGTTTTAATAGCTGGTATGGGAGGAATTTTAATATCAGAGATCTTGACAGAAGCAAAACAGAAACTAGATACTTTTGGTACTTATATTCTTCAGCCAATGGTAGGAGCAGATGAGCTAAGAAAATACCTCATTAATAATGGGTTTAGAATTGTGGATGAGGAGCTAGCGAAAGAAGAAGATAGAATATATGAGATAATTGTAGCTCAAAGAGGTTTGCAAGCTTTTACTAATGAGATAGATTATGAAATAAATCCATTATTGATAGAAAAAAATCATCCCTTTTGGAGAGAATTAATCTTAAATAGAATAAAACAAAAAGAAAAAGTAGTTGAAGAGTTAAAGCAGGTTCAAACAGAAAAATCAGGATCCAGATTAGAAGACTTATTGATAGAAATCCATGATTATTTGGAGGTATTAAAAAGTGAAGGCAAATCAAATAATAACTAAACTAGAAGATTGGATAAGTCCAAAATTAATTGATACTTGGGATAGAACTGGATTTCAAATAGGTGAAGGTGGAAAAGAGGTAAAAGGAATCCTTTTGGCTTTAGATATAACAAGAGAAGTAGTAAATACAGCATTAGATTATGGCTGTAATATGATAATAACACATCATCCATTTATATTTAGTCCAATAGAAAGTATTACAGATAAGACTTATAAAGGCAGATTGATTAAGCTGATAATTAAAAATGACCTAGTTATTTACAATGCACACTCTAACTTGGATTTGGTAGAAGGAGGTGTAAATGATGTACTTGCTGAGCTACTTCATTTAAAAATGACTATTCCAATAAAACCTATTTTTCTAGATTTATTAAATAACTCGGATAAAGAATATGGATATGGAAGAGTAGGAGCTATAGATGAAATATCTTTAAAGGAATTAATAGATAGAATAAAGACAAAGTTAGATATAGATTATCTTAAAGTTTATGGTGAAACGGCTGAATGTATAAAAAAAGTTGCTATCTGTGGAGGTTCTGGAAGTGAGTTCATATTAGATGCTAAAGAAAAAGGAGCTCAAGTATATATAACAGGGGATATAAAATATCATGATGCACAGCTTGCCTATGAAGAAGATATTGTTCTTATAGATGCAACTCATTATCATACTGAAAAAGTAATTTTAGAAGAATTAAAAAAGAGACTAATTGATATAACCGATAATAATACCAAAATAAGAGTATATGATAAAATGACTTTTCCATATAAGTTTCAATAGGGGGGATTATTATGCTTGGACTTGAAAAAGTTTTAGATTTACAAATTCACTATAATAAATTGGAGAAATCTAAAAAAGAACTAGATGAACTTGAGAGGAATCAAGAGCTTTCTAAATTAGAAAGAGTTTACATATCTGATAAAAAAAATCTAGAAAAAGTTTTGATTGTTTATAAAGATAATGAAAAAGACATAAGAAATGATAATAGAGAATTAGAAGATTATCAAGTTAAGATTAAAAAAACCGAAACCACACTTTATGATGGATGGATTACTGATTTAAAACAACTAGAGCATCTTAATAAAGAGAAGGCCTACTTAGAAGAGCTTGTAGATACTTTAGAGAACAAGATATTAGACACTCTTGAAAAAAATGAGAACTTAGAAAAAAGTATTAAAGATTGGCAGAATGAAATAATAAATAAAGAGAAAATGATATCAGACTTAGAAAAACAGACAAAAAAATCCTTAACGAATATTAAAAAAGAAATAGAAATGGATAAAATATATATTGAAAAATGTTCGGAGGAGATAGACCCTGAAGTTTTAGAAATGTTTCTATCGATTAAAGAAAAGAAAAATACAGGTATATCAACTATAATAGATGGTGTGTGTTCTGAATGCAATATAATGATAAGACCTGCACAAATAGATAGAATAAAGCTTGGAAAACAAATATATACTTGTGAGAGTTGTGGAAGGTTGCTTCTTTTTGTAGATACAAAGGAAGTTTAATTATTTACATTATTAATACAGAAAAAGAACCTAGGTAAGAAAAAATCTTATCTAGGTTCTCTTGTTTTATACTTAAAACAAAGCAAGCTCTGTTTCTGGGTCAAATAAATGAATTTTATCCGGATTAGGAATTGCTGAAATAATATCACCAGCCTTAATGTCCGTTGAGGCATTTGTTTTTATTGTATGGATTTCTTTTTGTACAGTGACGTGTATATGAATTTCACTTCCAAGTAATTCAGTAACCAAAACCTTAGCTTTTAATCCATGACCATTGTTTAAAATCATATGTTCAGGTCTAATGCCAAAGATTAGTTCTTTATTTATATAAGGTGTTAAAATATTCTTATCGCCGATTTTAACAGGGAATACAAAGTCACCATATTCTCCATTATTGCCTTCAAATGAAAACTCTGAATCTTCTTTTTTAAGAATGCCTTTATAGAAATTCATTTGGGGGGATCCGATAAATCCAGCGACAAATAGATTCGCGGGTTTATTATATATTTCTTTAGGTGAAGCTACTTGTTTTATAATCCCATCCTTCATAACACAAATTCTGGTTCCCATTGTCATAGCTTCAGTTTGATCATGTGTTACATAAACAAAAGTTGTTTTTAATTCTTGGTGAAGTCTTATCAGTTCAGCTCTCATTTGTACTCTTAATTTAGCATCAAGATTTGAGAGTGGTTCATCCATTAAAAATACTCTAGGATGTCTTACAATAGCTCTTCCAAGTGCAACTCTTTGTCTTTGTCCTCCTGATAGAGATTTAGGTTTTTTATCCAATTGATCAAAAATATCTAGAGTAGTAGCTGCATCCTCAATTCTTTGCTTAATTTCACTAGTTTCAACTTTTTGAAGTTTTAAACCAAAAGCCATATTGTCATAAACTGTCATATGAGGATAGAGGGCATAATTTTGAAAGACCATTGCTATGTTTCTATCTCTAGGGTCAACCTTGTTCATCAAATCTCCGCCTATATAAAGCTCGCCAGAGGTTATATCTTCAAGCCCTGCTATCATTCTTAAAGTCGTAGACTTGCCACACCCAGAAGGACCTACAAGTATCATAAATTCCTGATCTTCAATATCTAGGTTAATAGATTTTACCGCTTCAAAGCCATTGCTATAAATTTTGGTTAAATTCTTTAAATTAATTTCTGCCATAATCATCATCCACCCAATCTATAATAAATTGTGATGCTTCCTCAATCGAACTAAATGAAATATCAGCATTTTGCAGATTTTCTTCTCCAATCCCTACTGAAAACATCCCGGCACTGTTTATACTTGTTATACCAGCTTTAGCATCCTCAACTCCTAAGCAATTTAAAGGATTAACTCCTAGCGAATCAGCTACCCATAGAAATGGATCTGGATTAGGCTTACCTTTTTTTACCGTATCAGGGTCTAAAACTACATCAAAGTAATTCTCTATCTTCATGTTTTTTATGAGAGATTTTGCATTTTTACTAGCAGAAACAAGCCCTAGTTTAATATTTTTAGATTTTAGGTTTGTTAAGAGTTTTATTACACCAGGATATAGATTTAAGTGAGTAAAAGTTTCTATGGATTCTGCATAATATTTATTTTTTTTATCTGACAATTCAAGTATTTTATTATCCTTAAGTTTTAAATCAAAATAATCTAGTATTCTCTTAAGGGATTCTGCTCTGGAAATTCCACGTAAGCTATCCCTAAATGATTCTGGTAAATCAAAGCCTAAATCTTGAGCCAGTCTTTTCCATGCTTCATAATGATTATCTGAGGTACCTGTTAAAACACCATCTAAGTCGAATAGTACAGCTTTCTGCCCAATAGTGATTTCCTGATCTCTTAAGATTATATTTACTGGAGGTCCAGATATTTTTTTAATATCTATTTTTTCACCTTCTATAAGTATCTCTAATAGAGCTTTTTTATAGGTAAACCTAATTCTTAATCTACCTAATTCCTTGGGGACAAATGGGTTTAAGATTAGTTTGTTTTCTTCAAATCGAATGCCTGCAAAACCTTTCAAAACGAATAATAACGAACCGCCTATATTTGCCATATGAAGGCCATCCTGTGTATTTTGATTTAAATTTTTTAAATCCAAGTATATAGAATCCATAAAAAAATCAAGAGCTTGTTTTTCTTTTTTTAGTTTACAAGACATAAGACCACTTATACATTTAGATAATGAAGAGTCGTGAGTGTTTATAGAATCATAATAATCGAATGTTCTACTTATAATATCTTCATCCTCATCATTTATAAGATATTGTGCTAAAACTGTGTCAGCTTGTTTAAGTATTTGATATCTATATATTGTAAGAGGGTGATAATGAAGCAGTAGAGGTCTTAGATTATTCTCTTTTGGCCAATATGCTTTCTTTAAAAAAGTGGAATCCTGAGCCATAATTCCTTTTTCGTCATCGTATATAAAAAACATTTTTTCTGCTGCTTCTTTCATTTCTTCAATTTCTTGTTCTGTAACCTGAAGCTTATTTTTAAGTTTAATCCATTCTTTAGGTTTTTCTTCTTTAAGCAATCCCCAAAGCTTTACAGCCCAGTTTAGATTATATTGAGCCATTTTATTAGTATAATAATTATCTGATACCAAAGCTGTGTATTCATCAGGACCAGTTACAGTATGAATATGAAAACCGTCTGATTGGAGGCAACCAATTTCTAGCGCTGTTCTGGCTGTTTCTATTAATAACTCCATAGAATAATTTTCTAAATAATCCATATCGTTATTTAGAAGCCACCACTGTATAAAAGTATATGCAATATCAAAGTTTAAATGATATTGTGCAGTGCCAGCAGAGAAATAACCAGAAGATTCTATCCCTGAAATTGTTCTCCAAGGGAAGCAAGCTCCTTTTCTATGCCCCAACTCTTTAGCTCTAGCTCGTGCTGCTGGAAGGAGATTATATCTATATTGGAGTAGATAATTTGCTATTTCGGGATTCCACATAAGCCATACAGGAAATAGAAACATCTCTGTATCCCAAAAGTAATGACCTTCATAACCTTCACCAGAAAGACCTTTAGAGGCTATATTTCCAAAAGAATCTCGTGAGGTTGATTGTAATATTTGAAATTCTATAAAGTCCATTGCATTGTCTAATTCTTTATTATCTAAAAAATCAATTCCACATTTAGAATTATATTCATCCAAATATTCTTTTTGCTCATTATATAAATTTTTTTTTGGAACAAATTCGCAAAAGTTATTTCTAATTGAATCACAATATTTTACTGTTCTATTTAATTCCAAATTTCCATATGCTTTAAAGTTTATAACTAGTTTTTCATCAGTTAAATCCCAAGTGGAGTTAAAATCACCCTTATCAGTAAAGTTGATTTTTACTTGAAGTCCTGATTTTAAGGTATTAAGCCATATGTTGCCTACATTTGCCTCATATAGTGCTTTACTAACTTTTACTAAAGTTATTTGGGAAGGAGCTATTCTTGGATCTTTTTTATTTGCAACATTAGAGATATTAAAGTCTATATTATTTCGGACTATAATTTCTCCATCATATTCAATATTTATAGTCCATGTTCGCAGTTGTGGATAGGGGAAAGATATTAGTTGTTCAAAAGAGATTTGTGCTAATTTATCTAACTTGGTAGTATAAACATATGATCTTGTGGATAAACCTTTTTCAAAGTTTAGCTCTCTTTTAAATTTATCAATATCACCATCTATTACAACTTCTTCATCATCTAAGAAGATAGTTATCTTAAAAACATCTAATAAATTTGGCATTCTATCAGATTTTAATGGAAATCCCCATGCCCATTCTGCATGGACCATTGGTACCCATTCATATAAACCATTTATATAGTTACCTCTAACCGATCCGGGATATTCGAATTCTTCTAGATATCCCCTTGAACCCATATATCCATTTCCTATAGACATTAATGATTCCATCAGAGGTAATTTTTGAATATCCAATCCATTTTCTCGTAATGTTTTCATCTTATCACTCCTTAAGTGCACCGGAGGTGATTCCGGAAACTATTTGTTTTTGGAATAGTATTACAATAATAAGTGTCGGGATTGTAACTATGACAGTTGCAGCAGTAACTTGGCCCCAAAATATTTCAAATTGTCCTCTTAAAAATGATATGCTTACTGTAGCTGTTCTCCAAGTTTCATCAGTATTTAAAGTAAGCGCTAATAGAAATTCGTTCCATGCAGCAATAAAAGTCATTATTGCAGATGTAAATATACCAGGAGCAGCGAGTGGAAGTATTATCTTAAAAAAGGTATTAATCTTTGATGAACCATCCATTATAGCAGATTCTTCCATTTCTTTAGGTATTTGAGAGAAATGTGTTATCAAAATAAAAACTGCAATTGGAAGAGTTATCATTGAATAGGGTAGTGAAAGATAGTAGCTATTTGTCCACCCTAAATTTACAAATATCCTATAAATAGGTCCTATTACTATCATTTGTGGGAACATCGAAGTTCCAAGGATTACAACCGTTAAAAGTTTTTTGAATTTGAAATCTAATCTAGTTATAGAATAAGCACAAAGAGAAGCTATTAAAGTGACATATAAAGTAGTAATGGATGATACAATTAAAGAATTCTTAAGCGAATTTATAATAGTAGTTCTAAATAATTTTACATAGTTTTCATCAGTAAACTGTGCTCCTTTAAGGCTAAGAGCATTGGTACTCCAAATCTCTGACTCTGGTCTTAAGGATGTAATTGTAACCCATAAAAAGGGAAAGAGAATGATGAATATATACATAACTATAATTATTTTAAATAGTGTGGTTGATTTAATATTGTTTTTCATTTTTTCACCTACTTATTCTCGCCTATTAAATCTACATTAAGTACTTTAATGTAAACAAAGGCTATGAGTCCTACTACTAAGGCCATTATTAAAACCATAGCAGAGCCGTATCCAAATCGTGTTTGAGAAAACATTACTTTATATGCATATAGAGATAAAGATTCAGTGGAGCCTCCTGGGCCACCGCCTGTAAGCACATAGATTAAGTCAAAAACTCTAAAGGCATCTAAAGTTCTAAAAAGAAGAGCTATAAAAATGGAAGGCTTTAGTAATGGAAGAGTAATATATTTAAACTGTTGCCATTTGCTAGCTCCATCAAGTGCAGAGGATTCATACAGGCTATTAGGAATTATTTGTAAACCTCCTAATAAAAGCAATGCCATATACGGCGTTGTTTTCCAAACATCTGCAATTACAATCGCCCAAAGGGCATTTGTTGATGAGTTAAGCATAGCAGCCGGAGATGAAATAAAACCTAGTTGAGTAAATATATTTGATATAATACCACTTGAACCATTATAAAGATAAGACCAAACTAAAGCAGCAACTGTTGTTGGTATTGCCCATGGAATTAAAGAAAAGGTTCTAACCAGAGATCTACCTTTAAAAGGATTATTCATTATCATAGCTAAAGACAAGCCAAATATCAATTCTAGAATCACTGATATAAGTGTAAATAACAATGTGAAAACCAGTGTGGAACGGACTCTACTGTCTTTAATAACTTTAACGAAATTATCTGCACCAACAAAATTGGAGTTAATTATTGTAGTATCGAACTCAGATGCTACTGCAAAAGTATCATCTGGTGAATAAAATTCATCATCAATAGAATATAATTCTTCTAAGTTAGATATTATACTCTGTTGTTTTTCAATAAGTACATCTTGTTTTGCTTCACTTACCTTAACTATTGCTTTTAAATCGGGGGTAGCTATTTCATTTGCAACATACAATTCCAATGCTTTTAAATCTGTTTTTATTTCATCTATTTTTAGAATGCTTTTTTCTTTTTGAACAGAATCCAAATCGATATCCAAGTAATAATTAAGATAATCAATAGTTTCTTGATTTAAAGATAGGTTCACATTGGATTTAAGATACATATCATTTTTAGATTGGTCATTTAATTGCATGTCAAAAAAAGCATATCTAAGGGAACCTACAATAGGGGAAATAGAAAATAGGATTATAAAAATTACAGCAGGAAATATAAGCACATATCCCGCATGTTTATCAACCCATTTAGAAAATTTCATATTTGCCTCCTTTTTAAAAATGTTAGCTTCGGCAAAGAGCCAAAGCTAACAACACTATTGTTTGGAAATTACAAATTATTCGCTAAGAGCTTCTTCTATTCCTGATACAGCATCTTCTATAGTACCATTTCCAGATAAAAATTCATGAGCGCTTATTTGAATTTTATCACTGACTTCTGAGTAATTAGGAACAACTGGTCTAGAAATTGTATTAGACAATGCATTTTGGAATCCTTCATTAGTTAATAACTTGTTAGAAGCTAGCACATCTGCATCTTCTAATAAAGCATTAAATCCAGGTAGATATCCGCCATCAATTGCATTGATTTTTTGACCTTCAGGACCAGCTATAAATTTTAAGAATTCCTCAGCACCTTCTGTGCTTTTTGAATTTGCATTTATTCCTAATATCCATCCACCAACACTACCGCCTCCTGGGAGAGGAGCATAATCAATCTGTTCAATTTTTACATCATAATCTCCAGATTGAAGCATTCCATTAACATATGGCCAGTTTCTAGCAAAAACTGTGTCACCATTTATCAATGCATTTGCAGTTTCACCTTCAGTGTAGTTTAGAATGTCCGGTGGTGTTATGCCTTTGTCCATCATTGATTTCATATAATTTAAACCGCCTTGAATATCTGTCCAGTTTGAAGTAAATTCGTTTACGTTTACTGTTAAACCTTCATATTGTTTTGATTGGTAAGCATATGCAAATTGTGTTCCATTCTGACCTTTATACTTTTCAGCCATTGATATAAAGTCATCAAAAGTATATTCGCCAGATTTTAAAATAACAGCATCTTCAGCAGATACTATATCTGATCTAAAGTATATAAATCCTAGGTCAGGGAAATATGGAAGAACATAATTTTTACCTTTATATTTTCCAGAGTCCATAGAACCAGCATTAAAATCGGTTGGTTTCCAATTATTGTCCATTAGCAACTTATCAATTGGTTGTATATAACCTGCGGATGCAAATTCACCAGCCCAAACAACATCCATTGAGATAACATCATATTCTCCACTTTTTGATGAAAGAGAGTTTAATAATTGGTCATGCATCTGACCAGAATCGTTTGTCATTATAGTAGCTTCAACTTTGTACATTTCACTTTGATTGTTAAAAGCTTCTATAATTTTATCAAGTGCAGGGGTAGAATCTGCTTGAACAGCGAAATTAATAAGCGTTTTTTCTGCTGAAGGTTCAGGCTCGACTGGAGTTTCTACAGCAGGTTCCTCAGATGTTTCGGGTTCTACAGCAGCTGGGCTACAAGCTATCAACCCCACAACTAATACACCGATTAACAATGCGTACAAAAACTTTTTCATTTTGAAAATCTCCCTTCAATTTTTCACTTTCCCTAAAAATTAACTTCACACAAGAAATATACCCACAATGAAAAAAAATACACATTTGGGCATGGCTTGGTATTTGAAAACACGTGTAAAATCGTTTATAATAGCAAATAATATAAACGATATTCTCTATAGAGAAATAGACATGATTGTGGTATAATATAGACGAGTAAGTGGTATGGTCGCATGTTTCGACATGAGGAAAGTCCGTGCTCCATAGAGTAAGGTGCTGGATAACACCCAGTGGGGGTAACCCTAAGGAAAGTGCAACAGAAATAGACCGCCACATTTGTGGTAAGGATGGAAAGGCGAGGTAAGAGCTCACCAGCGTTTAGGCGACTAAACGGCTCTGTAAACCCCATCTGGAGCAAGACCAAAAGGGAGCCTAGAAAAGTAGCTACTCGTTACCGCTCCAAAGGTAGGTTGCATGAGCCTATTGGCAACAATAGGCCTAGATAGATGACCATAGTAACAGAACACGGCTTACAAACTCACTCTAATAGAGTCTCCTGGTTTACCAGGGGACTTTTTTTAATTATAGAAAAGTGATTTAGAAGTTGCAATTTCTAATATTATTAAGATTCTTAGATATTCTGAATATTCTATTATTTAAATAAGCCTGTATATGTTTTATTTGATGGGTTTGGGGAGTTTTAGTATATGAAGAAATTTATATTAAATATAGATTAGTTATATTTTGTAACCTTTTTGTAATTATTTTGTTGTAATGCTAGATTTCTTGGGTTATAATGCATTTAAGAGGTAAAAAAGACATAAAGGAGTGATGTTATTGAACAATAAAAAATATGAATTGTGGATTAAGATTTCTTTGCTTTCAATGCTGATGATTATAGGATTTAAAGATACTGGAGTTTTCGTAAGACAATATAGTTTAATGGATAATAATTCACAACAAGTTTTATTCGAACAAGAAGAAATAGTAAGTGTATTTAGAGAAACAAATGATAGTTTTGAAGTAGTAAAAAATTATACATACTACAAAATACCAAAAGACACAATGATTAGAACGAATAAAGATTCTGACAGATTTGTCGTTAAAACCAATACACCATTGTATAGTGAAAGAGATGTAAACTCTAATGTAGTCAGAGAAATTACGACAGAAGACGAGTTAGTATTTGTTAGTCAAGATGAAGAGTTTGGTTATTATATTACAGCAACTGACTTTAAAATTGGGTACATTGAACTTACTAATATAGTAGCAAAGGAACAAGCAGTTGTTACTTTAGGGTTATCTAATGTAACTAGAAATTTAACTAATAATGATAAAGTACTTTCATTAGCAAAAGATGATAAGGTTGCAATAGTGGGTTTTGCAAACGGACAATATCAAATACAAGATGCAAACAAAGTAATATATAATATTGAAGAAACCGCGATAACATTATTTAAAACCCAAGAAATGGCAAATAGGGGTGCAGAGAGAACCGATGTCTCAGATGTAAAAAAACTAATTGATGCTGCTAGATCAAAGATTGGGTCACCTTATGTTTATGCAACAGCAGGTCCAAACACATTTGATTGTTCTGGTTTCACTTCTTGGTTATATAAATCTCAATTAGGAATAAGTATTACTAGATCATCAAGAGATCAACCAAGTGCTGGAGAAAAGGTAGAAAGAGCAAATTTACAAGCAGGGGATTTAGTGTTTTTTAATACCATGGGAAATGGGATATCACATGTTGGAATGTATATTGGTAATGGTGAGATGATTCACGCTTCTTCTTATAAAAGAGGAGTAAGAATAGATAGTATTAATTCATCTTACTATAGCCCTAGATATGTTACAGCGACTAGAATACTTAACTAGAATATAATAATAATTCGAAAGCACCCAATTCATTGGGTGCTTTTATATTTTCTCTGTGCTATAATTTATGTATAATATAGGAGGAGGTTATTAAATGACTGAGATATTAAAAGGAAGTATTGTTGCGACTAGTATTAAAGAAGATATGAAAATGAGAATTAATAATCTAAAGGATAGAAATATCGTTCCAACATTAGGGATAATAAGACTCGGAGATAATCCTAGTGATGTTTCTTATGAAAAAAGTATAATTAAGGCTTGTGAAAAAATGGATATGCAAGCAAAAGTTTTTGAAAAAGATACGCAAATAGCTACAGAAGATCTTATGGAATTAATGGAAGAATTAAATAAAAATCCTAGAATATCAGGGATACTATTATTCAGGCCACTCCCTAATCATATAGATGAAGAAAAAATAAGAAATTCTATAAGCCCAGATAAAGATGTTGACTGTATGCATCCATTAAACTTAGAAAAGATTTTTGAAGGTAATTTGGGAGGATTTTCACCATGCACACCAAAGGCTGCGATGGAAATGCTCCTATTTAATGATGTAGAATTAGAAGGTAAAGATGTAGTTGTTGTAAATAGGTCAATGGTTGTAGGAAAACCTTTGGTGATGATGTTGTTAGAAAAAAATGCTACAGTTACAATTTGTCATTCAAGGACTAAAGAGCTAAAAGAAAAGACAAAGGCAGCAGATATTGTGGTTACTGCACTTGGGAGACCAAAGTTTTTTACAATGGATTATTTTAATCCTAATTCTATTATAATTGATGTAGGAGTAGGAGTAACAGAAGAAGGAAAATTAAGTGGAGATGTTGATTACGAGGATGTATCAGATAGAGTTAAGATGATAACACCAGTACCAGGTGGAGTAGGAAGTGTTACCACCACGATTCTATTAAATCAAGTAGTGATTGCAGCAGAAAAATAAAAAAAGCAAGCTTGGAAATTAATTTTCCAAGCTTGTTTTTATATCATTCGAAGGTTTTATTTTTTTTATAACCATAAGAAATATTTTGTTTAGAGCTTTACAAAAATATTTTTTCTAATGTTTTTTTTAAGCAATTTTTATTGAGGTTCAGTTTCTGGAGGTGTTTGAGGTCCATTCTCATTTCCATTCCCATTTCCATTCCCATTTTCATTATTATCTTCCTCAATATTATTAAACCAATCATTTAACCAGTCAAGTACAGGAGTTTCTGGAACTGTAAATTCAGTGTGTTCATCGCAAATTTCAGTTGGCAAATGATAGTTGTAATCAGAAGGAACTATTCCATTGTTATCAGCTGGAACATATGGAGGATCCCTTTTAATGAAGACCCTAGTAGCTACATTTTCATCAGGGCAAAATTCATTTGCAAGTTTTCCATTTGTAACATCTATTTTAGCCTCTACATGCATTTCGCAATATGTTTTTGGTTGAGTTCCACTTACAAAAATTTCGCTTTTTACAACACCTCTAGGATCATTAGAACATAGTGGTGTTGGGAGTAATCCTGATTGTGTACATATATTAACAGATACAATACCGTCTGGTCTAGGAAAAGTAGTTTTACTTTCTAAGCCTTCATGAATATTTGTATTTATATACTGCCATAAGCTCGCTACAGTACTACTGCTTTGTGAAAGAGTTATTCGAGGAGAGTCATTTCCTATCCAAGTTCCTGATACATAGTAAGGAGTATAACCAACAAACCATATATCTGCTCTATTTTGGGTTGTACCAGTCTTACCAGCTACAACCATATTAGATAGCTTTGCTCTACCTGCTATACCGTTTGAGACTGTGGTTCTTAAGATATCTCCCATAATATAAGCAACCTGCGGACTAGAAACAATAGTTTCTTTAGGTGTATTATCCAAGATAACATTTCCATCACCATCAAGCACCTTAGTAAAAGAAATTGGCTCAATATATACACCATCATTTGCAATTGCACCAAAAGCAGCGGTCATGTCAAGAGGGCTTAAACCTCTAGTCATTCCACCTAATCCAAGTGCAGATAAATTCTCGTCATTTGTTGCTCTATCTTCTAAACTAGATACAAAATTATCTTTTTCAGGGTGCTCTTTATTGATAATTCCAAGTTTTTCTAGATGTGCAATCGAAGCAGGAATTCCGATTTTTTGAAGTGTTTTAACAGAGTTAACATTTACAGATTGTTCTACTGATCTTCTTAAAGTGTGCAGACCTCTGTATGATCTATACCAGTTTTGTGGCCACATTTTACCATTACCATCATAGAAGGGGATATCATCAATAGAAGTTGCTGCAGTAAGACCATTATTTAACGCTGGCCAATATACTGCTATTGGTTTAATAGCTGAACCAGGCTGCCTAGCAGAGTCTGTAGCTCTATTTAGGATTCTTGTACCATCAACATCTCTGCCTCCTATAATTGCTTTAATTTGGCCTGTTCTATAGTCCATAATAACTGTTGCTGATTGAGGTTGTACAACTCCTTCTTTCTGAACATAAAAGTATTTGTTACTAATTAAGAGATTTGCATCTTTTTGTTCAAAGAATTCTGGATTATCATCCAAATAGCTCTTATTAATAGTAATTTTATTGTCTGTTACACTATAATCTTCTTCAGGAATCACAATGGAGCCTACAGAATGTGCAACTAAGTTCTTTTTATCATCAATAGTATAAAAATCTGCGATATCAAAATGAGTTTGATAAATATTTAATTTACGGGTATCAATCACGAGATTTCCATCAGTAAGTTCAAATTCATCAGGAGCTAGAATTAATTGATAGTCTTCAGTCATCATAGTATCTTTTTTAAAGTAGACTATTTTACCCTGTTCATCTAGTACGTGACCTGCATTATTAATACTCCAGTCTACAAGAATTGGACCTTTTATGCCTTGAGTATTTCCAACTAAAATTTCCACAAAATTTGTATATATATCTTCCAATTGTTTTTGCATAGTCATATCAATAGTTGCATATATATTCAATCCACCTGTGTATAATTCTTCTTCAGCTTGTTCTTTGCTATAACCTAAGTTATCCATAAAAGATTCAATTACATCATTCTTAACAAGATCCGCAAAATAAGAAGTTATATCTTGAGGTTTTTTTTGCTCAGGTTTTAAGTTAGCTTTTATGTCTTCTGCCAAAGCAGTATTATATTCTCCTTCGGTAATTTTTCCATACTTAAGCATCATATCTAATACCAACTTTTGTCTGGCAATTGAATCTTCATTAAAGACAACAATATAAGTTTCACCTAAAACATCGATTTGTCCTACTTCATAGTGTTTTGTACTATCGAAATCTTCAGGCTTAACTCTATAATATGGTTGAAATTGAGTTGTACTTTTAACAATACCAGCTATCAGAGCTGATTCAGCAATTGTTAATTCAGATACATCTTTGGAAAAGTAAGTTCTAGAAGCTTCTTGAACACCATAAGCATTCTGGCCAAAGTAATTTCTATTTAAGTATGCTTCAAGTATTTGATCCTTTGAGAGTATTGTTTCTATTTTCAAAGCAAGATAAGCTTCAGTAATTTTTCTTGTAAGTTTAACATCATTAGTTAGGTAAACATTTTTAACTAGCTGCTGAGTTATAGTACTTGCACCTCTTAATCCACCTGATTTAAAGTTATCCAAAATAGCACCAGCTATTCCTTCTAAATCAACTCCAGGGTGTTCTTCAAAACGATGATCTTCAATCGCAATAAATGCATCAATTAAATGCTGAGGTACATCCTTTATACTTACGATAGTTCTAAGTTCAGTCGCTTGAATTTTTTCAATAAGATTGTTGTTTTGGTCATAAATACTAGAAGTTTCAGATAAAGAAGTTAAGATATTAGTTGGATCTATATCAGGGGCTTCTTCTATAATGGCCAAGACAGCAACACCAACAGCTCCTCCGGCTAATATCCCTAGCATAATAATAAGAATAATTAGAATTTTTATTGCTTTAAATACTGTGAATCTATTCTTTTTTCTTTTTTTCTTATTTTCAACTGACATTTGTAACCTCCTAAAAGTGCACTTTAAAACATAATACATTATACCACAACAATTAGTAATTTGTTAATAACAAGAAGGTTACAATAAAATTACGAAATAGAGTTAGAGACTAGTCTCTTGTATATAAAAATGATATACTAGGAACATGAGTATTGGAGAGTGAGAGAATGGAATCTATGAAAGAAAAAGTATTAATAGTTGGAGTAGTTCTTCCTAAAGATGATATTGAAATAGAAGATGCATTAGATGAGCTAGAGGAATTAGTTAAAGCAGCAGGTGGAATTGTAGAGGCAAGGATTGTACAGAAGAAGGATAGATTAAATGCTGCTTTGTATATTGGTAAAGGAAAAGCAGAAGAAATACAAGATGCTTGTGAAAAATTAGAAATAGATACAGTCGTATTCAATAATGAATTATCAGGAGCACAACTTAGAAATCTTGAAGAAATAGTAGATAGGAAGATAATAGATAGGACGACCTTGATTTTAGATATTTTTGCACTTAGAGCAGAATCTAAAGAGGGAAAGCTTCAAGTAAAACTCGCACAACTAAAGTATAGATTACCTCGTTTAGTCGGTTTTAGTGATTACTTATCTAGAGAGGGAGCAGGGATTGGAACAAGAGGGCCTGGAGAACAAAAACTTGAAATAGATAGAAGACATATACTAAGAGAGATAAATAATATCGAGAAACAATTAAAAGAAATAGTAGAAGTAAGAGATGTTAAAAGGAAAAAGAGACTATCATCACAGCTTCCAATAGTTTCCCTCTTAGGTTACACAAATGCTGGGAAGTCTACATTGATGAATCAGCTTATAAAAAGAGATAATTTATATGAAGAGACTAAATCAGTTTTTGTAAAAGACATGTTATTTGCAAGCTTGGATACATCACATAGAGTTAGTAAATTACCTAATGGGCAGACCTTTCTACTAAGCGATACCGTTGGATTTGTTTCAAAACTTCCAACAAAGCTTATAGAAGCTTTTAAGGGAACAATTGAAGAAGTTGAAAATTCGGATTTGTTAATTCATGTCTTGGACGCTTCCAGTAAGGATTTAGATCTTCAAATTAAAACAACGATAGATTTATTAAAAGATTTAAAAATAATTGATAAACCTATTATTACAGTATTAAACAAGATGGATAAGTTAGATATATCAAGATCAAACATAAATGTAGAGAATCCTATTTATATCTCAGCTTTAAATGGTGAAAATATAGATGAATTACTATCATTAATACAAGATAAGCTTCCAATGGAATATAGAGAAGTTGAGATGTTTATTCCATATACAGACCAGTCAATTTCGAGTTATCTTATGAATCATTATGAGGTAAAAGACTTAGAATATGGAGAAAATGGACTTAACTTATCTTTTACGATAAATCATATTGACTACGAGAAATACAAAAAATATATTATTTAATGGAGGGGTAAATTTTGATTACTAGAAATTGTGCTGGAGGAGTAGTATTTAGCGAAGAGAGTGTATTTATTCTGCAAAATGATAAAAAAGAGTGGGTATTGCCCAAGGGTAAAATCACAAAAAATGAATTATCTGCAAAGACAGCAATAGATAAAGTAGAATATGAGGCAGGAGTAACGGCTGAGATTGTTTCAAATGCAGGAGAAACGGCATATGAATTCTATTCTGTTACAAGAAATTCACCAGTATGTAACAAAATAACATGGTATATAATGGAAGCTGAAGACAAGACCTATATTATTAATAAAGAAGAAGGTTTTTTAAATGGAGGTTATTTTCCAGTTGAAGAAGCAATAGATAAAATAACATACAGTCAGGATAAATCTTTGGTAGCACTTGCATATAAAAGATATCTAGAGTTTAAGGAATTTAGAGAAAACAAGGGCAATTAGTATATGGATTATTTATATAGAACGGTTGCAAAAAAAGGCTTTGATGAGATTATAATAAATAAGTCTAGATTTATAGGCTATGCTTCGCCAATTGTAAGTGAAGAAGAAGCAATTGCTTTTATTAAAGAAATAAAAGAAAAACACAAAGATGCTACTCATAATGTCTATGGTTATGTTTATGGTAAAGGCTCCAACATACAAAGATTCAGCGATGATGGAGAACCTTCTGGGACGGCTGGGATACCTGTTCTTGAAGTAATAAAAAAAGAAGAATTAAGAAATGTAGTCGTAGTAGTGACAAGGTATTTCGGGGGTACAAAGCTCGGTGGAGGAGGCTTAATAAGAGCCTATACAAAGTCCGCAAAACTTGCAATAGATAGCTCAATTATTGTCGAAAATAAGCTTTTTAATCGAATCTTAATTAAGACATCCTATTCTTTATATGCGAAGATAGAAAATTATTTTATTGAAAATACTTACAAGAGCGAATCTATAGATTTTCTAGAGAATGTCGAAATAAATATTTTTATTGAAAAATCTGAAACTGATAGAGTTATTTCTGATTTAATGAATATTACAAACGGAGAATTGTTTTATGAGATAAGAGACGAGATCTATTTACCAGTTAAAGATGGAAAGAGATGGGTATAAGCTGAAAAGAGTATGATATTAGAAAAAAATAAAACTAGAGGTGATTTTTTGAATAATGATAAAATATTGAAAGAAAAAATGATGAAATCAAAGAAATGGGCAGTAGTTGGAGTTACAAAAAAGAAGGATAGATATGGTTATAAAATCTGGAAAATTCTTAAAGAACACGAATATACCGTTTATGGAGTAAGCCCAAATTATGATGAATTAGAAGGTGATAAGCTGTATAAAAGTATAAGTGATTTACCAGAAAAAGTTGATGTAGTGGATATGGTTGTATCACCAAAGATTGGAATAGATTTATTAGATGGGATAAAAGAAGCTGGTATTGGATATGTTTTCTTTCAACCAGGAACCTATAATGATGAAGTGATTAAAAAAACTGAGGAATTAGGTTTGGAGTATTTAACAGATGATTGTGTTTACGCTACTTTAAGAAACGAAGAATAATAAAGAGTTAAATATTATAGATATAGGATAGGGTATAATTTCATACTATTCCTATATCTATTTTAATATGTTAGAATAAGATGAAAAATAAAATAATAACTATGTTTACTAAGGTGGTGTCTAAAATAAAAAATAAAGCAGTAGTATTAGGTACAAATTATTACGTCGGTTTAAGTATAATAAGATGCTTAGGTAGAAATGACATTCATGTAGTTGCAGTTGATTATAGTGAAGAAAGTCGATACGGTGCAAAATCAAAGTATTTAAGTGAAAAGTATCTTGCTCCACATTATAAAGAAAATCCTGAAGGTTTATTGGCTTTTTTAATAGATTATGCAAAAGTACAAAATAAAAAACCAGTACTATATCCAGGCGCAGATCCATATGTAGAATTTATAGATCGTTATTTTGATGAGTTAAAAGAGTATTTTTTATTTCCAATGGATAAAAAAGGCTTATGGACTGAAGTAATGGATAAATATAGAATGAGTTTATTAGCTAATAAATTTAATGTTAAAGTTCCAGAGACAATAAACTCGAAGGAAGATAATTTAATTGAACGAGTAAGGGAAGAGATAAAATATCCTTGCATAATTAAACCAATGGATTCTGCAAGTTTTGTAAAAGCTTATCGGAGAAAAGTCTTTATTATAAAAAATGAAGAGGAACTGATACAAAAATTAGAGATGATACATAGGGATAACCATGGAATTGTAATCCAAAGAATTATTCCTGGACCAGAAGAGAATTGTTATTGTTATGATGCTTATTTAAATAAAGATTCAAAAGTAACTCACTACACTTCAGCCTATAAAATAAGACAATGGCCTGTAAACTTTGGTGCTTCTACGTATGCTAAACAAAAGTGGATTCCTGAATTACAAGATATATGCAAGCCATTTCTGGAGGGTATCGGATTTAAAGGTTTTTCAGAAATTGAATTAAAAAGAGATGAAAATACAAATGAAATATATCTAATAGAAGTAAATGTAAGAACGATAAACTTTAATGAAATGCTAGCAAAATCTGGATTAAACTTTCCATTGATAGCGTATTTAGAGATGACAGATAAAATTCCAGAGAATAAAAGTGTAGAGACTGAAACAGGGTATGTATTTCATTATATGTATGAGGACTTATTTGCCATAAGAGAATATCTTAGAACAGGACAAATGACTTTGAGTAAAATAATCAAGGATAATACATTTAAAAAAGTACATTCAACATGGAGTTTTGATGACCCAATGCCAGGGATTTATTTTGTGGGAACAATAATTTCTAAGGTTTTCAACAGAGCTTTGAAAAATAAATAGTGAAATAATCTTGTAATTATGCTAAAATATACAAGTTAAATCAAAGGAGAGGTGAGATTATGTCAGGGCATTCAAAATGGAGTACTATAAAACATAAAAAAGGCAAAGAAGATGCCAGAAGAGGTAAGGTATTTACAAAACTGGCCAGATATATAATGGTAGCAGCAAAAGAAGGTGGTGGTGATCCAGATTATAATCCATCATTAAAAGCAGCAATTGATAAAGCAAAGGCTGAAAACATGCCAAATGAAAATATCGAAAGAGCTGTTAAAAAAGGGACCGGAGAATCAGGCGTAGACGTATTTGAAGAAATCAGTTATGAAGGCTACGGACCATCAGGAATTGCAGTAATTGTTGATTGCCTTACAGACAATAGAAATAGAACTGCTTCTGATGTTCGACATGCATTTGATAAATACGGTGGTAACTTAGGACAAACTGGTTCGGTTTCATTTATTTTTGATAGAAAAGGATTTCTAGCTATCGAAAGAACCGAAAAAATAGATGAGGACGAGTTGACCATGTTAGCTATAGAAGCTGGGGCGGAAGATTTTATAAGTGGTGATGATGGTTTTGAAGTTATAACTGAGATTGCTGACTTCAATAATGTAAAAGATCAATTGTTAAAAGAAGGATACAATTTTGCAGCTGCAGAAATTACTTACATCCCTCAGAATATGATAAATTTAACTAATGATGCTGATATTAAAAATATGGAAAAACTAGTTGATATGCTTGAAGACAACGATGATGTTCAGGAAGTTTATCATAATTGGGAAGAAGAATAAGAATAGAATAAAAGGATAGAGAATATTCTATCCTTTTTTTAAAAGCATTATAGGGAGGTCCGAAATTGCAAAAATGGAATCCAATAATTTTAATAATATTAATTATAGCGGTTTCTTTTCTTGCATTAGTTGTTGCAATTGAAGAAAATACTTATAATCTTGATTATTACTTAGAATCATATGAAGTAAACAATATAGAATCTATTACTGGTAAAAATAAAGTAGAATTAGAAATCATTTCTAAAAATATCATAAGTTTTTTAAAAGGAAATGGCGATGAAAGTTTACTAGCAGATAATTTTAATGATAAAGAAATCACTCACATGGAAGATGTTTATGATTTGTACGAATTAGCAAGGACAATTAAATTGATTTCAGCTTTTTTAGCGATAATTATTGTTTTGTATTATTTAAGTCAAACTGCATCTAAAGTTATGGGTAAATGGCTTGGCTTAGGATTGTTCGCTAATCATATTTTGTTGATAATACTTGCAATATTAGTATTAACAGATTTTAATAAATACTTTACAATATTTCATGAAATCTTTTTTAGCAATGATCTGTGGTTATTAGATCCAAAAACTGATTTATTAATACAGATGTTACCAGAATCATTCTTTGTGAATATCGCTAAAAACATAGGAATAAGTTTTATAAAATATCTATCATTTGCTCAGCTTATTGCATATGCTTTTTATAAAAAAGGAAGTTACAATATTGGTAGATTTAAAAGTCCAAAAAGATATTAATTAGTTTCTGGGGGTATATAGTAAAAGTAAAATTTTATATAAGTAAGATATTAGTCTGATAGAGTAGGTAAAGAGCGTTAAGTGCTATAGGATGGGAAGTTGCTTATAGACGAAAGAACAATCTGCGATTCTTTACCGCATCCGCTGACAATTAAGGTTACCTTCTTTAATTGGCAGTTGCTGTCAATTGTAAGAAGGGAGATATTAAATGTTAAAAACAAAAAACAAAATCGATATAAGAACCATGGTGAAAGCAGGTTTTCTTGTAGCTATATCAATAGTTATGACTAGATTTGTTTATATCATGTTGCCATTAGCAGGCATCCAAGCTTTAAGAATTAGCTTTGGAGATGTACCACTTATGTTATCTGGTATATTATTTGGGCCTTTAGTAGGAGGGCTTACAGGATTAGCTGCTGATTTAATTGGGTTTTTAATTAATCCAATGGGACCATATTATCCAGGTTTTACTCTAAGCTCAATACTCTGGGGTGTATTGCCAGGTTTGATATTTATTGTATTAAGGGGTAAAAAATCTTTTGAAAAATCTTTGTCATTTAGAAATATTGTAATAGCCGTAGCAATTACAGCTATTTTAGTATCATTGATATTGAATACGTATTGGTTATCTATACTGTATGGAAAAGGCTTCTTGATACTCTTACCACCAAGATTTGTAGCTACTCTAATCAGTATACCAATACATTCAATGGTTATTAGAGCTTTGGTTAAGTATTTGAAGTTTTTAATTTAAAATTTTAATTTATTTTAAAAGAGTTAATTGCACAATAATGCCTTATACCTTTAAAATCTTTGTTAAAAATAGTATAATGGTATTAACACTAAATATAGGGGGTAAAACATGAAAAAAACATTACCAATTGCATTATCAAATAGACATATACATGTTTGCAAAGAAGACTTAGAGACTTTATTTGGAGAAGGGTATGAACTTACTCGAACTAAAGACTTATCTCAGCCTGGTCAATTTGCTTGCGAAGAAAAAGTTGATTTAGTAGGTCCAAAAAGAACTATAAAAGGTATTAGGATTCTTGGCCCAGTTAGACCAGAAACTCAATTAGAAGTATCTATTACAGATGCATTTACATTAGGAATCAATCCAATAATAAGAAACTCAGGGGATATTAAAGACACACCAGGAGGCAAATTAGTAGGTCCAAAAGGTGAAGTGGAAATAGATAAGGGTATTATAGTTGCAGCGAGACATATCCATATGCATACTACTGATGGAGAAGAGTATGGTGTTAAGGATGGTCAAATTGTGAGTATAAAGACAACAGGCCCAAGAGGCTTAGTTTTTGAGAATGTGCTAGTAAGAGTACACCCTACCTATGCACTAGAAATGCATGTAGACGTTGAAGAAGGAAATGCAGCAGGAGTAAGAAATGGAGATCTTGTTGAGATAATTAAATAGGGGCTGAAAAAATGGATATAAATATGGCTATTGATCATACTGCTTTAAAAGCAGATACATCAAAAAATGAAATAAAAAAATTGTGCGATGAGGCAATAGAGTATAAATTCAAGGCTGTTTGTGTTAATCCTACATTTGTTGAATATTGTAGTGAATTATTAAAAGGCTCCGGAGTTAACTTAGCTACTGTAATAGGGTTTCCACTAGGAGCAAATACATCTGCTACAAAAGCATTTGAAACTAAGGATGCAATTGAAAAAGGTGCGAATGAAATAGATATGGTAATCAATATTGGTGCTTTGAAAGATGCTGATTATAAATTGGTTGAAGAAGATATAGCAAGTGTTGTAAAAGTCGCAACTAAAAAAGCAATAGTAAAGGTTATTATAGAGACTTCACTATTATCAGATGATGAAAAAATAAAAGCATGTGAGCTGGCTTTAAAAGCAGGTGCTAATTTTGTAAAGACATCAACTGGTTTTAGCACAGGGGGAGCAACAGTGACTGACGTTGCTTTAATGAAATCTGTTGTAGGGGATAAACTAGAAGTAAAAGCATCAGGCGGTGTAAGAGACTATAAGACAGCTAAGGCGATGATAGATGCAGGAGCTACTAGAATAGGGACAAGTTCAGGAATTAAAATTATTAAAGAATTAGAATAAGAGGGCCTAGCCCTTTTATTTTTTTAAAATTAGAAATTATGGGTAATATAAAAAAGCACAATTAATTTAAAAAGGAGGATTAATATGCCTTTAAAAACTGAAAAAGAAGAATTCGGGGAAGGATTTCGATCTACAAAAATATATCTTGATAAATTTAAATCTAATTATTTAGCATTTTATATAATTAGACCTTTAGATAGAGAAGAAGTAACGATGAATGCACTTTTACCTATGGTATTAAACAGAGGTACAAAAAACTATTCTAATAAAATTTTGTTAGAGAGGAAATTAGAAGAACTATATGGTGCTAATTTAAGCATATCTTCATCTAAAAGAGGTGAAAGACAAGTAATAAAGTTTTCGATAGAATGGGCAGATGAAAAGTATACAAATGAAGAGAGTTTTGATAATGAAGTATTTGAAATGTTTAAAGAAGTAATTTATGATCCTTATTTAATAGATGGAGAATTTTCACATAAATATGTAGAAGGAGAAAAAAACAATTTAGCGAATAAGATAAACAACAAAATTAACGACAAAAGATCTTATGCTATAAATAGATGCATTGAAGAAATGTGTAAGTCTGAAAGCTTTAGTATTTATAAGTATGGTTATCTTCAAGATTTAGAAGCTATAGATGCAAAAGGATTGGCTGAACACTATGAAAATATCTTAATGACCAGTCAAATAGAAATTATATATACTGGAAACAAGAAAGAGCTTTCACTAGATAAAATAATACCGAAAAAATATTTAAATAGAGAAAATATAAACTATGTAGAAAGAGAAGAAATCTTATCCAAACCATATGTAAAGAATCAAATAGTTGAAAAATTAGATGTGACTCAAGGTAAATTGGTTTTAGGCTTTAGGACAAAAATAGCTTATGAAATGGACCTATATCCTGCGCTACTCTTGGCTAATGAGCTATTAGGAGGAGGACCTAATTCAAAACTGTTTAAAGATGTTAGAGAAAAGCATAGCCTAGCATATTATGTAACTTCCAATATAATAAAACATAAGTCTATTATGATTTTAGATGCAGGCATTGAATTTCAGAATTATAATAAAATTTCAGAACTAATAAATGAAAATATTAAAGAACTCCAGGAAGGAAAATTTTCAGATGAAGATTTAAGTATTGCAAAGCGAGCACTAAGAACCTCAAGTGAGTCTATTGTTGATAGTGCAAAGCTTATTTCTGAATTTTATTTTGGGAATTTTATAACGAATGAAAGCAGAAATCTTGAAGAACTTTTAGATGAAATAGATAATGTATCAAGAGAAGAAGTAGTAGAGGCAATAAATACTTTAAATTTAGATACAATATACTTCATGAGAGGAACAGGCGAGGAGGAGAATAATGAATCTAATAAAGAATGAAAAGCTTAAAGAAGAATTATATGAATTCAAACTAGAAAATGGCGTAAAAGTTTATTATTTTCCTAAAAAAGGGTTTACAAAAAAGTATGCTATATTTACAACAAATTATGGTTCAGTAGATAATAAATTCGTTCCTATAAATGAGAATGAAGCGGTAAGTTTACCAGAGGGAATTGCACACTTTTTAGAGCATAAGCTATTTGAAGAGCCAGAAGAAAATATATTTCAAAAATTTGCCATTCAAGGAGCATATGTGAATGCATTTACTAATTTTAATCAAACCTCTTATCTTTTCTATTCAACGGATAATTTTTATGAGAATTTGAAACTTTTAGTTAAATTTGTGCAAAATCCATATTTTACTGATGAAAATGTTGAAAAAGAAAAGGGTATAATATCTCAAGAAATTCAAATGTATTTAGACAACCCAAGTTGGGTAGTGTTTTTTAACTGCTTAAGGGCAATGTATCATAACAATCCTGTTAGGGTTGATATAGCTGGTTCAGTTGAAAGTATAAATGAAATTACAAAAGAAGACTTAGAGACAGCGTATAGGACATTTTATAATCCTAAAAATATGGTTTTATTTATAGTTGGAGATTTAGACAAAGATATGATTGAGTCTTCACTTAAAGAATCAGAAAAGTTCTATGAAAATAATTTAGAAGAAATTGTAAGAATTGAGGAAATTGAGCCAAGTGAAATTAAACAAAAACAAATAGAGGCTAATATGTTGACGTCTAAGCCATTGTTTTATATTGGTTTTAAAGATACTGACATAGGACTTTCAGGAAAAGAATTAGTTAAAAAAGATATAATAACAAATATAATATTAGATATGATATTTAGTGAAAGCTCTGAGCTCTACAATGAGTTGTATTCAGAAGGAGTTATAGATGCTAATTTTGGAGCCTATTTTACTGGGCATAAAACCTATGGTCATTCACTGATAGTAGGACAAAGTGATGATCCACAATTAGTATATTCTCGCATAAAAGAAATGTTGAAAAAGTCTAACGATTATATTACAATAGATTCGTTTGAAAGAATTAAGAAAAAAGAAATAGGACATTTTTTAATGGGATTTAATTCGATTGAATTTATTGCCAATAATCTAACTGAACTATATTTTCAAGACTTCCTTTTAATCGATTATCTAGATGTTTTAAATGAAATTAAATTTGAGGATATAGAGTCCAGATTTAAGAAGCATTTTAAAGAAGATATGAGTGTTATTTCTATAATTTGGCCTTCTTAAAAAATTAAAATATAGATGAAAGCGGTGTTGATATGGATCCAGTTGCATTTTCGATATTTGGATTTGAAATAAGGTGGTACGGTTTATTAATTGCAATTGCAGTCTTGATAGGAACTTTGTTGGCAACAAAAGAAGCAAAGCGAAAGGGAATAAAAGAGGAAACATTTTTAGACCTGTTAATATTTGCGGTTCCAGTAGCTATTATATTTGCAAGACTCTATTATGTTATATTTACTTGGGATTATTATAGCAAGAATCCAGGGCAAATATTAAACATAAGAGGTGGAGGACTAGCTATCCATGGAGTACTAATTGGTGGAGTGCTGGTTGCAATTATATTCTCTAAGATTAGAAAAATTAATTTTTGGTCAATTGCAGATGCTTCTGCTCCAAGTTTAATTCTTGGCCAGGCAATAGGAAGATGGGGGAATTTTGCAAATTCAGAAGCACATGGTGGCCCAACTGATCTACCTTGGGGAATTATAGTGGATGGAGTAAAGGTTCATCCAACTTTTCTTTATGAATCTATATGGAACTTGCTAGTTTTCATATTTTTACTTTGGTATAGAAGAAAGTATGCTAATCGAGAAGGAGAAGTATTTCTATTGTATGTAATGTTATACTCTGTGGCGAGGTTCTTTATCGAAGGTTTAAGAACTGATAGTTTAATGTTAGGTCCAATAAGAGTTGCTCAGTTGATAAGCCTTGTAGCTATAGCCATAGGTGGAGCGATACTATACTATAAGAAAAAGAGAACAGATACAATAAATTAAAATCCGGTTTCCGGGTTTTTTTTTATGCTTTTTTAACCACGATAGGACTAAAGTCACAAATTTTACTTTACCCCAATAAAACATAGCAATTACCCTAAAAATGGTTTAAAATATAACTTAAGTGGTGAGAAGTGGAGGAAAGTGGTAAATAAACTTTAAAAGGTGGAGAGAAGTATGTTTATTGGTGAATATCAACATACTACCGATGAAAAAGGAAGACTTATTATTCCTTCTAAGTTTAGAGAACCTTTAGGTCAAGAATTTGTTATGACAAAAGGACTTGATAACTGCCTTTTTGTGTATCCGAAATCCGAATGGGAAGTTATAGAAAACAAGCTGAAGAGTTTACCATTAACAAACAAAGATGCGAGAGCCTTTGTTAGATTCTTTTTCTCAGGAGCATCTGAATGTGCCCTTGATAAACAAGGGAGAGTATTAATTCCAGTAAATTTAAGAGAACACTCAAAAATAGATAAAGACACTGTAATAATAGGAGTAGCGACAAGATTAGAAATTTGGAGTAAAACAGAGTGGGAAAACTATAATGACGATGATAGCTTAAGCTATGATAGCATAGCTGAGAGAATGGCTGAACTAGGTATTTAAACAAGGAGTGGTAGTATGGAATTTCATCATGTTTCTGTTATGCCAGATGAAGTAATAGAAGGTTTAAATATCAAAAAAGATGGCATCTATGTAGATGGCACATTAGGTGGTGCTGGACATTCAATAGAAATTGCAAAGAAATTAGATACAGGCAGGTTAATTGGAATAGATCAAGATGAGAATGCACTCCAAAAGTCTAAACAAGTATTAGAAGCCTATCTTGATAATGTGAGTTTAGTTAAAAGTAATTATTCAAATATAAAAGATGTATTGCATAGTTTAAATATAGAAAAAGTAGATGGAATATTACTTGATTTAGGTGTTTCATCATATCAGTTAGATGAAGGTGAAAGAGGTTTTTCTTATAATAAAGATGCACCCTTAGACATGCGAATGGACCAAGAATCTGAATTCAGTGCTTGGGAAGTAGTAAATCAGTATTCAAAAGAAGAACTTACAAGAATTTTATATGAATATGGTGAAGAAAGCTGGGCTAAGCGAATAGCAGAATTTATTGTAACAGAAAGAGAAACTAAGCCGATAGAAACTACAATGGAATTGGTGACTACCATTAAAAAAGCTATTCCTAAAAAAGTTAGGATGGAAGGCCATCATCCAGCTAAAAAAACTTTCCAAGCGATTAGAATAGAAGTAAATAGAGAATTGGATGTATTGAAAGATTCAATACAAGAGATGGTAGAGGTTTTAAAACCAGGTGGTAGATTAGTGATAATAACATTCCATTCACTCGAGGATAGAATAGTTAAAGAACAATTTAAATGGTTATATAAAGATTGCATTTGCCCACCAGAATTTCCACAATGCATATGTGATAAAAAAAGAGAGATAGAAATAATAACTAGAAAACCTATGTTACCTACAAAAGCTGAAATTGAAGAGAATCCGAGAAGCAGATCAGCAAAACTGAGAATTGCAGAAAAAAGATAATATTAAGTTAGATATTTAAATGTAAGGGGGATAAAATTATGACGGCAGCTAGAGTTCTTTATAATGATTACCCAGAATACATAGAAAAAAAAGAGACGATAAAAGAAGTGCAAAAAAGACATGTTTATGTTGTAAATAGAGGGATGTTTATTTATCTTGCAATTATTATTTTATTTACCTCTTTATTTATACTAAGTGGATATGCTAAAATAACCTCAATGAGAGTAGAAATAACAAAATTAGAAAATAGCGCATCTGACTTAACTAAACTTAAAAAAGATCTAGCTGGAAATCTAGAGGGACTTAAAAACACTACAGTTATAAGTGAACAAGCCAGAAACAATTTAGGGATGATTTATCCTGAGAATGGACAAGTTGAATATGTTTCATTAAATGAACAAGTCCAAACCAATACATATAAATTAACTTTTAATGATAGAGTGAAAAGTGTATTAGGGATATTTTCCAGCCTATTTTAGGAGGGGTTATATTGCATAAAACAAGTAATTCAAGTAAAAACCGATTAAAGTTTGCTCGTATAATAGTAGCTTTAATCGTGTTTTTTTTAGCCTATAGACTTGTAAAAGTTCAAGTCATAAATAGTGATGAGTATAAAAAAGGAGCACTTCTACAGTGGACAAAAAATATTGACATAAAATCTGAAAGAGGCATAATTTACGATAGGAATGGAAGGAAAATGGCGGTAAATGTAACTTCTTTTACTCTCTGGGCTACGCCTTCAGATATTGAAAATAAAGAAGAAACTGCAAGATTATTAAAATCCATTATCGAAATAGATCAAGACTATATTCTTGAATTAATATCAAAAGATACCAATGTTGTGAAAATACAACAATACATCACAAGAGAACAAGCAGAAGAGATTAGGAATCTTGGGATAAGGGGAATATCAATAGTAGATGATAATAAGAGATATTACCCTTTTGGGAACTTTGCAGCGTATATACTCGGCTTTACTGGCATAGATAATAATGGTTTATATGGATTAGAGAAAGTTTATGAAAAATATCTTACAGGAGTACCAGGAGTTTGGGTGAAAGTGACAGATAGAGATAATAGACAGCTTCCTTTTGATACAGAAAAAATTTATGAGGCTAGACATGGGAATGCTTTAAAACTAACAATTGATGAAACAATACAACATTTTGCTGAGCAGGCTTCTGAGGACGCCTTAATAAATAATAAAGCTAAGAGCGTTTCAATAATTGTTATGAATCCAAAAACTGGAGAAATCTTAGCCCTTGCAAATAAGCCAGATTATGATCCAAACAATCCAAGGATAAACCTAGATGAAGATATTAACGAAGCTTGGGAGGCTTTAGAACCAGAGGAAAGACAAGAAAAATGGTTCGAAATGTGGAGAAATTATGCAATAAATGACATATATGAGCCAGGTTCTACATTTAAGATAGTAACCGCAGCTGCGAGCTTGGAAGAAGCATCTGCGAATTTGAATACGCACTACTTTTGTAATGGCTTTGTTAGGGATATCAAAGGCGTTGTAATAAGATGTTCAAGCTGGTATGATCCACATGGAGACCAAGATTTTTCGGAGGCCTTTAGTAATTCTTGTAATGTTGCATTTGTAGAGATGGCAAGACAACTTGGACGAGAAAAAATGTTTGAGTATATTAAAGCCTTTGGATTTGGTGAACCTACAGGTATTGATTTGCTTGGAGAGCAAAAAGGTATTATCCCGATTAGTGTAGATTCTATAAAAGAGGTAAATTTGGCAACATTATCCTATGGTCATGGTATTGCAGTAACACCAATACAAATGATAAATGCTATTTCGGTGATAGCAAATGGTGGAAATTTAATGACACCCTATATGGTAGATAGTATTATTGATGATGAAGAGAATATAATCCAAAAATTTGAACCTATTAAAAAAAGACAAGTTATTAGTGAAAAAACAGCAAATGAAATTCTGACAATGTTAGAACAAACTGTAAATGAAGGGACAGGTAGGAAAGCATATATCCCGGGATATCGAGTTGGTGGTAAAACTGGGACTGCGCAAAAAATAATAGATGGTCGTTATGTGGATGAAAAGTACATTTCTTCCTTTGGTGGAATAGCGCCTATTGATGACCCTGAGATTGCAATACTAGTAATTGTTGATGAACCAACAGGAGTATACTATGGTGGAACTGTTGCAGGCCCATATGCGAAGTATGTAATAGAGAATACACTACAGTACTTAGAAGTACCAAGAGTGTATACTGAAGAAGAATCTGAGCTTATTGAGGAATTAGCACCTGTACCAAATGTTGTAGGATTAAAAATAAGTGAAGCAGGACAAATACTATCAGAAGCAGGTTTTAAATATACAACAGAATATGAAGAATTTACACAAGATACACTTGTAATAGACCAATTTCCTAAAAATAATGAACCTACTGAAAAAGGAAGTATAATAGATCTTTATTTAGAATCTGGTTTAAATGTGCCTGTTTTATCAGAAGAAAGCATTGAGTAAACCTTTAAAGACAACTAATCTAGTTGTCTTTATTCAAAACTTATTAAAACACTGGTAAAAAATATATTTTTTTACTATAATAGGAATGGTATAGAAATTGGAAGGAGTAGTTTTATGAGTTTTGAATTAAAAGCTTTAATTGCAATGTTTTTATCGTTCTTATTAAGTTCAATTTTAGGTCCAAGGATGATACCCCTACTAAAAAGATTGAAAATCGGTCAAAGTATCAGAGAAGATGGGCCACAGTCTCATTTAGCGAAAACAGGAACACCTACAATGGGTGGTTTAGTATTTATAGTTTCATCTTTGCTTATATTTGTATTACTTGGCAATAAAAGTATAAATGGAATAGTAATCTTACTTTCAATGCTGGGATTTGGAGCTATTGGATATCTTGATGATTATATAAAAGTTGTCAAAAAAAGGAATTTAGGATTAAGAGCATATCAAAAAATAATTGGTCAAATAATAGTGGCGATATTACTTATAATATATTTTCAAACTAGTATACCTAATCCAGAAGTAGCGATTTTACCTTTAATTGGTGGAGTTAATCTAAATTTGGGGATATGGATTGTACCATTTCTATTGATAGTTGTGCTTGGAACAGTAAATGCTGTTAATTTAACAGATGGACTTGATGGACTTGCTACAGGGATATCTATAATAGTATTTGCATCCTTTTCTTTTATAAGCTATAGAATGGAACAATTTGATATAAGTTTAGTTTCTATTATTATTGCAGGCTCACTTATGGGATTTTTGATAATCAATTACAATCCTGCTAAAGTATTTATGGGAGATACAGGTTCTTTAGCTTTAGGAGGAGCATTATCTGCAGTAGCTATTTTATCTAGAACATATTTATTTATTCCTATTATAGGTGGGGTGTTTTTTGCAGAAGCACTTTCAGTTATAATTCAAGTGTTTTATTTTAAAACGACAGGAAAGAGATTCTTTAAAATGGCACCACTACATCATCATTTTGAACAAATTGGTTGGAAAGAAATAAAAGTCGTGTGGTCTTTTTGGGCAGTAACTCTTTTACTTGCAATAATTGGAATTGTAACTATTTTATAGAGATGAGTGGTTTATATGGAAATAAAAAACAAAAGAATTTTAATAATGGGACTTGGAGTAACGGGAGTTTCGTCGTTAAAAATTTTAAAAAAACATACTACTGATATTTTTGTTTATGACAATAAACCAATTCACATTATTGAGCAAAAATTAAAGGATGAAAACTTCTTAAGTGTCAAAATTATAGAAATTGATAATTTAAAAGAACTTCAAAATATAGACTTAATTGTAAAAAGTCCTGGCATAAAACCTGATCATATTATGCTACAAAAAGCGAAAGAGATGAATATACTAGTAATTTCTGACATAGAATTAGCATATTTTCTTAGAAACACCCAAAATATAGTTGGAATAACAGGCACAAATGGGAAAACCACATCGACTATACTTGCAGGTGAGATATTTAGAGCTTGGGGAAAGAAAACTTTTGTTACAGGCAATGTCGGAGTTGGAATATTAGAGAAGATTGAAGAAGTTAAGAAAGAAGATGTTTTAGTTATAGAACTAAGTAGTTTTCAACTTGAACATACATATTCATTTAGACCTAAAGTAGCACTGCTATTGAATATTACTCCAGATCATCTAGACTGGCATAAAACAATAGAAAACTATATCGATGCAAAACTAAAGATTTTTAAAAATCAAACTCAGGATGATTATCTGGTATTAAACTATGATGATCCTATTTTGAGAAAATTAAAAGATTCAGTTTCTTCTCAAACTATATGGTTTAGTGTTAAAGAAGAATTATCTGATGGAATATTTATTAAAAAAGACCATATTGTTTATAAAAACGAAGGTATAGAAGAAATGATTATTTCACTTGATGATATAAAATTATTAGGAAAACATAATTTAGAAAATATATGTGGTGTCATTGGGTTAGCAAAAGCATTTAGAATAGATACAAATATTATTGCATCGACTATAAAAAGATTTAAAGGAGTTCCTCATCGATTAGAATTTGTAGGTGAGCATAAAGATGTTAAATACTACAATGATTCAAAAGGCACTAATATAGACTCTACAATCAAAGCTATAGAGGCTTTAGAAGGGCCACTTGTATTGATTGCAGGAGGATATGATAAGGGAGCTACTTATGATAAATTGATAGACAACTTTAAGAATAAGGTGGAATCTTTAATACTTATTGGCCAAACTAAATACCTAATTAAAGAGTCGGCACTTAAAAAAGATATTAAAGATATTTATATTTTAGATAATATGGAGGGAGCAGTTCTAAAAGCTATAGAAATTAGCAAACCAGGTACAAATGTCTTGCTTTCACCGGCTTGTGCAAGTTGGGATATGTATAATTGTTTCGAAGAAAGAGGAGACCATTTTAAGAAATTGGTTATGGAACTAACGGAGTGATTAAGAAATGAAAAAGCGGAAGAAGAAAAAACCAATAGATTTTATGTTATTAATAGCTGTAATCTCATTAGTTTTTATAGGGATTGTTATGGTATATAGTTCTAGTGGACCAGATGGAGTTGTTAGATATAGCGATTCAATGCATTATGCGCAAAGACATATATTTTGGGCATTTATTGGATTTTTTCTGATGATAGCAATGAGTAATTTGGATTATAAAATCTGGAAAAAGCATGCAAATAAAATATTTATCCTATCTATATTTCTAGCATTATTACTTTTTACACCATTGGGAATCGAAATAAAAGGTGCGACAAGATGGCTTGATTTAGGATTTACTACATATATGCCTTCAGATGGAATTAAGCTAGGAAGCATATTATTTTTTGCTACTTTTCTAGATAATAAACACAAGAGGGTAAGACAGTATATACAAGGAGCCCTACCAGCGATTCTAATAATAATTTTTGTTGTTGGATTAATATACTTTCAGAGAGATTTGAGTACTGCTGCAACTGTTGCAGGCGCATTATTTAGTATGTTTTTTGTGGCGGGAATGCATCTGCCGATAATTGTATTGATTGGTTTAGGAACAGTTGGATTTTTAAAAATTGCACTATATTCTGAAGGGAATGAGTATAGATTAAGAAGAGTTTTAGCTTTTAAAGATCCTTTCGCAGATAAGCTAGGTGATGGATGGCAAATTGTTCAATCGCTTTATGCATTAGGTTCTGGTGGGATTTTTGGAGTGGGCTTAGGTCAGAGTAAGCAAAAGTTTTTTTATATTCCAGAGCCATATAATGACTTTATATTCTCAATCCTAGGGGAAGAACTTGGACTTATAGGAAGCTTATTTGTTTTAGCTTTATATAGTGTTATTATATATAGAGGATTTATAATTGCTCAGAATGCAAGAGATGCATTTGGAACTTATCTAGCAACAGGTATAACATCACTACTAGCTATACAAAGTTTTATAAATATAGGAGTTGTTACATCTAGTATTCCTGTAACAGGGATTACATTACCTCTTATAAGCTATGGCGGGACATCCTTGGTGCTTTATTTAGTTGGACTTGGAATTTTAATGAACATATCGAGGTATACAACAAAGGAGAAAAAAAATGAAAGTAATAATTAGTGGTGGTGGGACAGGAGGCCATATTTATCCTGCTTTAGCAATTGCAGAAGAAATAAAAGAGAGATATAAGGAATGCGAGATGTTATATGTAGGTACTAATAATAGTCTAGAGCAAGAACTTTCTCAAAACGCTGGAATTGAATTTAAGGCGATTCATGTAAAGAGTTTACCTAGAAAACTAAATAAAAAATCATTTATAGCATTAAAAGAGCTATTGACAGGGCTAAAAGATTCTAAAAAAATATTAAAAGATTTTAAACCGGATCTTGTAATTGGAACAGGTGGATATGTATCTGCACCCATAGTATTTATGGCAGCAAGGATAGGTATTCCAGCAGTTATACATGAACAAAATGCATTTCCAGGCGTAGCAAATAAGTTGTTATCAAGATTTGTTGATAAAGTCCTTATTACATTTGAAGAATCAAAAAAGTATTTTAAAAAAGAAGAAAAAATCTTTCTTACTGGAAATCCTGTAAGGAATTCATTGATAAAAATAAATAAAGAAACAGCTATTGAGGAGTTAAACTTAGATACGGATAAGCCGCTTGTATTGTCTTTTGGAGGTAGTGGAGGTCAAAAGAGTTTAAATAGAGAAATTTTAACATTAATAAAACATATTGATAAGAAAAAGGATCTTCAATTAATCCATGTTACAGGCAAGGTTTATTATGATAGCTTTTTAGAAACGATCAAACAAGAAGGGATTGTTTTAGATGAAAATTTAAGAATTGTTCCTTATTATTATAAAATGCCGTATGCAATAAATGCAGCAGAGCTTATAATAACAAGTGGAGGAGCAATTGCTTTAGCAGAAATATCTGCTGTTGGTAAAGCAAGTATCTTAATTCCAAAGGCATATACTGCAGAAAATCATCAGGAATACAATGCAAGGGCATTCCAAAATTCTGGGGCAAGTATTATGATTTTAGAAGAAGAACTAAAAGATGGGAAATTACTCCATACAGTTTTAGAGCTAGTTAATAACAAAGAACATCTTGAAGAAATGTCAAAAATGAGTAAAAATATCGGAAATCCATTTGCTGTTAAAAAAATAGTTGACGAAATTGAAATGTATTTAAAATAGAATTATAGGTGAAGTAATGGTAAAAGAAACTAGAGTTCAAAGAAAACAAAGGAAACGGAGATTAATTTTTAAAATCGTATTATTTATAGTCGTAATTGCTGGACTTGCAGTTTGGGCATTAAATACGAGTTTTTTTGCTATCAAAACTATTAATGTAGAAGGGATAAATATATTAAATGAAGCGGATATAGTTTTAGAATCGGAGATACAAGTTGGTCAAAATATAATAAAAACTTCAAAAAAGAAGATAGAAGAAAAAATAGAAATGAATCCGTATGTTAAAACTGCAAAAATAATAAAAAAATTACCAGGAGAAATTAAAATTGAAATTCTTGAAAGAAAACCATATATGCAAATAGAATATAATTATAGCTTTGGAGTATTGGATAATGAGGGTATAGTTTTGGAATATAGTAAAGAAAAATTGGATGGAATTACAGTACTTGAAGGTTTTGAATGGAAATATATAAAGGCAGGAGAGAGCTTACTTATAGATGATAATGAAGTAATACCACCTGATTTTTTTAATGATGACGAATTAAACAGCATTGTTTCCAAAATGAATAAAATAGTATATGATATAGAAGACAATATAAAAATCGATTTATATAATGGTATTATGGTTGAATTTGGACCTAGTATAGATATAAAATATAAGTTGAGAATGCTAGAAGAAATATTAGCTGATATAGAAGCTAAAAATATTCTGGCTAGCAAAATAATAATGAATAAAGGAGAATATCCTATAGTTGTACGAGATGAGAAATGAGGCTGATTAAATGAAAAAAAAGGGAGAAATACTGGCATTAATTTTTGTTTCTCTTATATTAGGCTTGATATTGTCAATTCAGTTTAAAACGGTAAATCTATCTGTGGGTGAAGGAGCCTTACCTACTCAAAGAGCTCAACAATTAGCAAATGACTTAAAGAAAGCTCAAGCTGAAAGAGAGTCACAGTTAAGATTGATTAAGGAACTTGAAGAAAAAATACTACAATACGAAAAAGGTGGAGTAGAGAACAATATATATGCTGAAAATTTGTATAAGGATGCAATGAAATATAGGATGCTTGCAGGATATACTGACATAAAAGGAACTGGAGTTATATTAGAGATTAACGACCCACCAGTAGATATACAATTTGGGGAAAGTTTTAGCATAGTAGACGAACTTGATTTGATACTACAGTTAATAAGCGTCATAAATGCAGCTGATGCAGAAGCTATAAGCATAAATGATCAAAGATATACAGCTTTTACTGAAATAGTTAGAGCAGGAAATCATATAGAGATTAATGGTGTATCAACTAGTTCGCCAATAATAATAAAAGCTATAGGGAATGCAAGTACTCTAGAGTCAGCACTTAGCTTAAAATGGGGAATAGTATGGCAGCTTAGGAATTATAATTATATAGTACATTTAACTCAAGATAAAGAGGTAGAAATACCAAGATATAGAAGAGTAAAAGACTTTATCTACGCCACTCCCGTTGAAGAAACAGTCAATTAAGGAGGGCTTTTATGAAAAAATCAAATCCTAAATTGATAATTATAATCTCAAGTGCAATTATTGGATTATTTATTGCAAGTCAGATGAAATTAAATTTAGAGCTTATAACACCAGTTACGGTTAAATCTATTATTACTGCTAAAAATGAATTAAGTGCAGCAAAAATAGAGTTAATAGAATTAGAAAAGTTAGTAGAGCAAAAATCAGAAGAACTTTACGCACTTCAAAATATAGCAACCGGTGAAGATAACATAATAGATATAATTGAATCAGACCTTAAAATGAATAAAATGAAAGCAGGATATACAAAATTAGAAGGGCCTGGAATTGAAATAATAATGTTTGATAATTTATTGCTCAATAATAATGTAATAAGTTATAATGATGATATAATACATGATGTAGATATACTAAATATTATCAATGATCTTAAGGTTGCAGGAGCCGAAGCTATTTGTATAAATGAAGAAAGAATAATTTCAATTTCTGAGATTAAATGTGGTGGACCGATAATAAGAGTTAATGATAGAAGTCTAGGTGCTCCATTTACAATAAAAGCAATAGGAGATCCTAAAGTTTTGATGGCGGCTGTAAATGCACCAGGGACTTATGGAGATACATTAAGAACTATTTATGGAATTGGTTTAGAGCCATATATCGTTGATAAATTAGTAATACCTTCATACAAAGGTATTTTCACTTTTAATTTTGCAAAACCTATGGAAGAGGGTGAATAAATGGTTTATGCTTTAATAGGGATTTTAATTGGAGCAATTATTGGATTTTTATTACCATATACTTATAACACGGCATACACCCTTTATATTTCGGTAGCAATATTAGCCTCTCTTGACTCTGTTTTCGGAGGAATAAGAGCTAATTTAGAAAATAAATTTAACACGAAAATTTTCATTTCTGGATTTTTTGGAAATGCAATTTTGGCAGCATTCCTAGCATACATAGGAGATAGATTAGGATTTCCATTGTACTATGCCGCCATATTCACCTTTGGAAGTAGACTTTTCGATAACTTTGCTAAAATAAGAAGACTATGGCTTTACAAAGAAAAGCCAATTAAAACAAAAGAGTAGCATCCAATTGAAAATAGGAGGAATGGGAATGTTTGATTTTGACATTGATGTAGAGCAATTTGCGAGAATTAAGGTTTTTGGAGTAGGTGGAGGAGGAAACAATGCAGTAAATAGGATGATTGATTCTGGAGTAAGGGGAATTGAATTTATAGCATTAAATACTGACAAACAAGCTCTTTTTTCATCAAGAGCTGAGCAAAAATTACAATTAGGCGAAAAAATTACAAAAGGCCTAGGTGCTGGAGCAAATCCTGAAATAGGTTCTAGAGCCGCAGAAGAAAATAGAAACGAAATTCTTGAAGCTTTAAAAGGTGCTGATATGGTATTTATTACTGCAGGTATGGGAGGCGGTACAGGAACAGGAGCGGCTCCTATAGTAGCAGAAATAGCTAAAGAATTGGGAATACTTACTGTTGGAGTGGTAACAAAACCTTTTACATTTGAAGGAAAGAAAAGATTAAGCTCAGCAGAAAAAGGGATAGAGGAACTAAAAACTAGAGTAGATACACTCGTTACAATTCCTAATGATAGATTGCTACAAATAGCGGATAAAAAAACTACTATGGCAGAAGCATTTATGATGGCAGATGAAGTATTAAAGCAAGGTATCCAAGGTATATCTGATCTTATATCGGTACCAAACCTTATAAATCTTGACTTTGCAGATGTAAAAACTATTATGTTTGATAAAGGTATAGCTCATATGGGGATAGGAAGAGCTTCAGGAGATAATAGAGCAGCTGAGGCTGCAAAACAGGCAATAACATCACCATTATTAGAGACTTCAATAGACGGTGCAAAGTCTGTATTGTTAAATATTACAGGTGGAGCTGATTTAGGGATTTTCGAAGTAAATGAGGCTGCTGACATAATAAGACAATCAGTTGATCCAGATGCAAATATAATATTTGGTGCAGGCATTGATGAAAATATGGTTGATGAAATAAAAATAACTGTAATAGCAACAGGTTTTGAAGTGTCTAATATTAAGAATAAATCTACAATGGTTCAAAAGCCAGGATTTTTTAGTGCAAAGAAAGATTTTGACAATAATAGCGAAGAATCTAAAACAAAAGAAATTTCATCAGAAGATTTAGATATACCTATATTCTTAAGAAAAAGAGAAAAAAAATAGTTATAATTTAAAACGTATCTAATGCAGATGCGTTTTATTTATAGAAAGAAGGGATATTATTATGAAATGCCCATATTGTGAGTATCCAGAGTCAAAAGTAGTTGATTCTAGACCAACAGATGAGGGTCAAGCAATCAGGAGAAGAAGAGAATGTATGAGTTGTGCAAAGAGATTTACGACCTATGAAAAAATAGAAGAAATTCCAACTATAATTGTTAAAAAAGATGGTAATAGACAAAGTTATGATAGAAATAAATTAATAAATGGCATAATAAAATCATGTGAGAAAAGGCCAGTATCAATGGCTACCGTAGAGGATATGGTTGATAACATAGAAAAGACTATATTCAATAGTATGAAAAATGAAATAACATCTATTGAAATAGGAGAACTGGTTATGGAACATTTAAAGGATGTTGATGAAGTTGCATATGTTAGGTTTGCATCCGTATATAGACAGTTTAAAGATGTGAATTCATTTATGGAAGAGCTAAAAAAGCTGCTAGCTGAAGATAAATAAGGAGTTTGTTATGAAGAAAAACGAATTAGGACAGCTATTGATGCAAAATATTTTGCAGTATGCTTATATAGGTATTCATGCTATAGATAAAGACAGAAAGACAATAATATATAATAATACAATGGCAGAGTTAGAAGGATTAGAAATACATCAGGTTTTAGACAAAGATCTGCTTAACATCTTTCCAAGCCTAAATGAGTCTACTTCTACATTAATAAGTGTGGTAAACACTGGAGACCCAATAATTAATAGTACACAAACATATTTTAATTATAGGGGACATTCAATTACTACCATAAGCACGACTATTCCATTATATGATGGCGAAGAAATAATTGGCGCATTGGAGATAGCACAAGATGTTACAAATATTAGAAAACTTTCAGATCAATTGCTTGAACTTCAGCAGGAACTGAAGGTAACAAAGAATGAAAGTAGAATAGTACCATATATTAAAAAATATAAATTTAATGATATTATTGGGAAAAATAAGCAACTTGTTATATCAAAAGAAATTGGAATGAAAGCAAGCGAAACACCATCAAGTGTACTAATATTTGGTGAAACTGGTACGGGTAAAGAAATGTTTGCTCAAGCAATTCACAATCATGGGACAAGGAAAGATAACACCTTTATAGCACAAAATTGTGCTGCAATACCAGATTCACTACTTGAAGGGATTCTTTTTGGAACTGAAAAAGGTGGCTTTACTGGAGCCATTGAAAGAGAAGGAATCTTTGAACAAGCCAATGGAGGAACGTTACTTTTAGATGAGATTAACTCTATGAGTCTTCCACTTCAAGCAAAATTATTAAGAGTTTTACAGGAAGGTTATATAAGAAGAATAGGTGGAATGAAAGATATACCTATAGATGTTAGGATTATTGCAACAACAAATCAAGATCCGAAGGATGCAATTGAAAAAGGCTCCATTAGAGGAGACCTATACTATAGACTAAGTGTTATTAATATTCACATACCACCCTTAAGAGAAAGATTAGACGATGTGGAAGTTTTATCAGACTTTTTTGTTAATAAATACAATAGCATTTTAAATAGAAATATTCAAAAATTATCTGAACAAGTAAAAGATGACTTTTTAAAATATGATTGGCCTGGGAATATTAGAGAACTCGAAAACTTTATTGAAGGTGCTATGAATATGATATCTTCAAGGGATAAAGTACTAAATAGGGAAAATTTTATTTCATCAAACTTTATACCAAGGTATTCGAATATAGAGACTAAGTTATTAAATAGACTAACAAGTAACAGTAGTCTACCATCTTTATTAGAAGAGATAGAAGCAAATTTAATACAAGAAATTTTAGATAAATACAACAATAATATTACAAACGCTGCAAAACATCTAGGAGTAAAACGACAAACACTCCAACATAAGCTTAAAAAATACGGGAAAGTGCAATAATATTTGCGTTGAATGCAAATATTATTGCACTTTTTTTTTGATATAGTATTAAAATTTTTTTTTAAACGAATTATGAATAGCTAATTTAGAGCATTCTATAGAAATAAAAACTTGGCACAAGATTTGCAATGTATATAAGTAGTAGAAGATATAAAAATAATCGGAGGTGCTTTATGAGAAAAGAAAATGTTAAAGTCGTAATTTGGGGCTTAGGAGCTATGGGTAGTGGAATGGTTGATATGCTTTTAAAGAAAAAAGGTGTTGAGATTGTTGGAGCAGTTGGAAGAGGAAACAAGCTTGGTAAGAGCATGTTTGACTATATCAAGACTGAAAGAGGCGACAGACCAGATGTTATTATAGGTACACCTGAAGAAGTGATTACAGAGGGTTGTGCAGATGTAGTACTTACAGCGACAGATTCATTTACAAAAATTGCATTCGATAGATTAAAGTTTATATTAGAAAAGAAAATAAATGTAGTATCATCTGCTGAAGAAATGGCTTATCCAATGGCACAATCACCAGAAGAAGCTAAAAAACTTGATGAAATAGCAAAAGCTAATGGTGTATCTATTATGGGTACAGGGATAAATCCAGGTCTTATTATGGACCTTCTAGTAGTAGCAATGACTGGTTGTTGTGAGGAAGTAGACCATATAACTGCAAGAAGAGTAAATAGTCTTTCACCATTTGGACCAGCAGTTATGGAAGAACAAGGAATTGGAATTACAAAAGAAGAATTTGAAGAAGGCGTTGAAAAAGGAACCCTATCGGGTCACGTTGGTTTTCATGAATCAATCAATATGATAGCTGATGCTATTGGTTGGAAAGTAGGAGATGTTAAAACTTCAATGGCACCAATTATGACTGATGTTGATAGAAAAGCAGAGCATGGTTTTGCGAAAGCTGGAAATGTAGCAGGTTGTTCAATGAAAGGTTTTGGATATGTTGATGGAGAAGTTAAAATAGAAATGGATCATCCACAACAAATAGAGCCAGAGCAAGTAGGAATCCAAACCGGAGACTATGTAATAATTAAAGGAACACCAAATATAAACTTAGTTAATTCACCGGAAGTACCAGGAGGGATAGGAACTATTGCAATGTGTGTAAATGCTATTCCACTAATTATAAATGCAAGACCTGGTTTAAAAACTATGATAGACCTACCAGTACCAAGAGCCATTATGGGAGATATGAGAGAATTAATAGAAGAATATTAAAATATTGAAATAAAAGCATTACGAAATATATATAAGAATAATGAGTAGATTTTATCTGCTCATTATTCTATAAAAGGACTATCTAAGGAGGAAAAGAAATGAATGCTAAAAAAGGCGATTGGGTTAGAATCCATAAAATAGTATTAAAGGTTGGAGAAAGAGCACCAAATATACCAGAAGATACGCAAAGTGTACCTTTAGAAATGTGGGATAAAGGCTTTTTATTGAATGATAATGCTAATATAGGCGATACAGTTAAGGTTGAAACTTATATTGGACGAGAGGTAGAAGGAACTTTGATTGAAGTAAATCCATATTGGGACCATGATTATGGGAAGGCTGTTCCAGAGTTACTATATATTGGAAGGCAAGCTAGAGAACTTTTAGAGGAAGGTGTAAAACATGAATAAAGATAATAGCTTTGATGCTGTAATGGCTAGAAAATCTGAGATTATGAAAAAATCCGTTGGGATAGATTACTCTATATTTGAATCTGGTAATATTGCGTTTGATTATGAAAGAATGATGAAAGAAACAGGTTATACTTTAGCTGAAATTGAAGAGATTCAAAAGGAAACTACTGTTGGGAATACACCACTATATGAATTAAGAAATATTACTGAATTAGCTAGAAAATTCGCACCCAAAGGGAAAGGTGCTAGAATATTTATAAAAGACGAAGCAAGTAATCCATCAGGTAGCTTTAAAGCTCGTAGGGCAGCTACTGCTGTATATCACGCAAAAAGATTAGGATATAAAGGTGTAATAGCAGCGACTTCAGGCAACTACGGTGCAGCCGTTGCATCACAAGCAGCAATGAGAGGCATGAAATGTATTATTGTCCAAGAATGCTATGATTCAAAAGGTAAAGGTCAGCCAGAGATAATTGAAAAGGCTAGAAAATGTGAAGCTTATGGTGCAGAAGTTATTCAACTTTCTGTAGGCCCAGAATTATTTTATTCGTTTTTACTTCTTTTAGAAGAAACTGGATTTTTCAATGCTTCCTTATATACTCCATTTGGAATTGCTGGAGTTGAAACTTTAGGATATGAATTATCTATGGAATTTAGAGCAAAAGAAGGTAGAGATCCAGATGTATGTGTAGTAACAAATGCAGGTGGAGGAAATTTAACTGGTACCGCTAGAGGCTTTATAAAAGCAGGTGCTATGGATACACAAATTGTTGCAGCAAGTGTTAGTTTAGAAGGACTTCATATGGCAAGTGACACTCAGTTTAATAAAAAATCATTTACTACAGGTCACACTGGATTTGGTATTCCGTTTGCTACTTGGCCAGATCGTTCAGATGTACCCAGATCTGCAGCAAGACCATTAAGATATTTAGATAGATATGTAACAGTAAACCAAGGTTCCGTATTTTATATGACTGAACTTCTTGCTCAAATTGAAGGATTAGAAAGAGGACCCGCTGGAAATACTGCTTTAGCAGCAGCTTTTAAAGTGGCACAAGAACTAGATCAAGATAAAATTGTAGTTGTTCAGGAGACAGAATACACTGGAGCCGGAAAACATATAATGCCACAACTTACATTTGCTAAAGAAAATGGCATAAAAATATTGGTTGGAAATCCTGCAGATGAAGTACCAGGAGAAACTATAATTCTACCTAAGGATCCTAGCTATCTATGCATAAGCGATTTAGATATTGAACATACTAAAAAATCATATATTAGAAATTGTATCAAAAATAATAATATTGAGATAGTAAGTAGAGAAGACTTAGACTTCCTTATAGCAGATACAAAATCAGATGAAAAATTTGTTCTTAAAGTACTCGAGGAGTTAGAAATACCAGTTAAAAAGGAGGCGTAAAACATGAAAAGAGCTGATGATTTTAATGAAAGACGTGCACATCTTGCAAACCTTTCAGAAACAGAATTAGAAGAAAGATTTTGGGCTTTATCAGAAAAACTTGTAGAACCGATAATAGACTTAGGCTATAAAAATACATCTCCATCAATTGAGAGAAGTGTTTTACTAAGAATGGGATTTTCAAGTGTAGAAGCAAAGAGTATAGTTGACAACTCAATTGACAGAGGATTAATAGGAAAAGGCGCAGGACATATAGTTTATAAACTAGCTAATAAAAAGGGCATCTCAATTAGAGAAGCAGGACTAATGCTAGTTGAGGGAAAAGCATGGGATGAAGTTAAACCTATGTTTGTAGGAGGTGCAAAATAGTGGAACTTAAACGAAATGAAAAGTTAGATATTAATGAAATTCTTAAGGATTTAGAACATTATAGACCTAAGAGAAGAGGCTGGCATTGGAGAGATGGAGTTGGCGAAAAAAGACAAATAGGTAAATTTGAGTATTACGATACTTCAGAAAACATGGTACAATCTCAGCCACTACCAGCAGCTAAATATTTTGACAATATCGATCCACAACCTCAACCAGTTATTACTACTGAGATAGCTTCAGGTAGATTTGAAGATGATATTAGAAGAATGAGAATGGCTGCTTGGCATGGTGCTGACCATATAATGGTTATAAGAACCGCAGGTCAATCTCACTTTGAATCTTTAATAGAAGGTACTCCACAAGGAGTAGGTGGGATTCCTATTTCAAGAAAACAAGTAAGAGCACAAAGAAAAGCACTTGATGCAATTGAAGAAGAAGTAGGCAGACCAATCAATTATCATTCATATGTGTCTGGAGTTGCAGGACCTGAGATTGCTGTAATGTTTGCAGAAGAAGGCGTAAACGGAGCTCACCAGGATCCACAGTATAATGTACTTTATAGAAATATAAATATGATTCGTTCTTTCGTAGATGCAGCAGAAGCTAAGTCTATTATGACTTGGGCAGATATAGCACAAATTGATGGAGCACACAATGCAAACGCTACAGCGAGAGAAGCATGGAAAGTAATGCCAGAATTAATGGTACAACATGCTATAAACTCAATATTCTCAGTTAAAGTTGGAATGAAAAAAGGCAATATTTGTCTTTCAACAGTACCTCCAACTGCACCACCAGCACCTTGTATGAGACTAGACTTACCTTATGCAGTTGCACTGAGAGAACTATTTAGAGAGTACCGAATGAGAGCGCAGATGAACACAAAATACATGGAATCTTCAACAAGAGAAGCAACAGTTACACATGTATTAAACTTATTGATTTCTCAACTTACATCAGCTGATATTCAGTCTACAATTACGCCTGATGAAGGTAGAAATGTGCCATGGCATATATATAACATTGAAGCAACTGATACAGCTAAACAAGCTCTTGTAGGTATGGATGGCTTAATGACAATGTTAGAAATAAAAAGAGATAATAGTGAATTAGGAGATAAGGTAAGAGAGCTTAAAGAAAGAGCAATCCTATTTATGGAAGAAATGCTAGAAATAGGTGGCTATTTTAAAGCTGTTCAAGAAGGATTCTTTGTAGACTCTGGTCAATATCCTGAGCGTAATGGCGATGGAATAATAAGAAAGATTGACGGAGGAGTAGGAGAAGGAACAGTATTTGAAAGAGATGCAGATTATATGGCACCAGTAACTGGAGTTTTTGGTTATAACAATATGGAACAATACGGAAAAGAATATATTGAGAATCCATCAAAACTTATTGGTGGGGGAACTTTTGAAAAGCCAGAGATGATAGTTTATATTGATGAATTAGATGAGACTGATAATGTTAATGTTAGATTAGAAGAAGTAAAAGATTTAATAGGGACAAATCTTATAAAACCAGAAATGGAATGGTTAGGGGATGGAATCGTTCATCTTACAATGTTCTTACCAACAGATATTCGTACAGCGGAATTTGCTGCAATTGAAATTGGTAAAAGAATGAATCTTCACGACTGTGAAGTAATTCATAAAGAAACAATGCAAGAAGCTGAAGGAACAAGAGTCGAAATAAAAGGTAAAGTAGACTTTACTATAGATACAAGCAAATTAGTAATACCTCCAAAGCCAGAAGAGTTTTCAGATGATGAAATAAGAGCAGATATTGATGCAAATCCTCTTATAGTAGTTGCTGCGACTGTTGGAGAAGATGAACATTCAGTTGGTATGAGAGAGATTATAGATATAAAACATGGTGGAATTGAAAGATACGGTATTGAAAGTCATATACTAGGAACCTCTGTATCTGTTGAAAAACTAGTCGATGCAGCAATTGAGTTAAATGCTGACGCAGTTTTAACATCTACAATAATTTCACATGATGATATGCACTATAAAAATATGAAAAAGCTTAATAATTATGCCATTGAAAAAGGAGTAAGAGATAAGCTAATATTTATAGCCGGTGGTACTCAAGTTTCAAATGAACTTGCTGTTGCCAATGGTATGGATGCAGGATTTGGTCGTGGAACCAAAGGTTCACAAGTAGCCACATTCCTAGTTAAGAAAAGACGTGAGATGCAAAATGAAGATTAATCTTCTAGTTGCAGAAATCGGGTCTACAACAACTGTTGTAAATGCTTTCGATGATATTGCGACTGATCCTAAATTTATAGGTCAAGGTCAAGGAGCAACATCTGTATTAGAAGGAGATGTAAATATTGGTCTCCAAAATGCAATAGAGGATTTAAAAAAACAATTAGGGACAGATACACTAGAGTATGATGATCTTATAGCCACCAGTTCAGCAGCTGGTGGCCTTAGGATGAGTGTTCATGGACTAGTCTATGATATGACAGTAAGAGCCGCTAAAGAGGCAGCACTAGGCGCAGGAGCGAATATAAAATATGTAACTGCAGGCAAGCTTAGAAAGTCAGATTTAAGAAAGTTGGAGGAAATAAATCCAAATATAATCTTAATAGCAGGTGGAGTAGATTATGGTGAAAGAGAAACAGCACTATATAATAGTGAGCTAATAGCTGGACTTGGTTTGTCTATTCCTGTAATATACGCTGGAAACATTGAAAACATTGAGGATGTTAAAGATATATTTAAAGATACAAAACATGAATTATATATAGTAGAAAATGTATATCCCAATATTGACGAGTTAAATATTGAGCCAACTAGAAAAGTTATTCAGTCAGTATTTGAAAAGCATATTGTTCATGCACCAGGTATGGAACAGATAAGAGAGCTTGTAACAGGAAATATTATGCCGACACCTGGAGCTGTAATGCAGGCTAGTCAGTTATTATATGACAAGATCGGAGATTTAATAACAGTGGATGTTGGTGGGGCAACTACAGATGTACATTCTGTTACTGAAGATAGTGAAGAAATATCAAGAATTATCCTAAGTCCAGAACCTAAAGCTAAAAGAACAGTTGAAGGTGACTTAGGTGTATATGTGAATATGAAAAACATTGTTGAGATGGTTGGAGAGGAAAAGCTAATAGATGAACTCCAAATTGACATTGAAACATTACACAAACTTATTGAAAACCATAAGCCTATACCTGAAACTACACTTGAAAAAAGATTTGTAGAAGTGCTAGCTGAACATGCTACAATAACAGGTGTAAAAAGACATGGCGGAAAACTAAAACAGATATATGGACCTAGTGGAAAGAAAACTATAGCACAGGGTAAAGACTTAACAGGAGTGAAATATTTAATTGGAACAGGTGGAGCACTTACCAGGTTAGATGCAAGAATGGATATTTTAAGAAAAATTCCACTTTCAAATAATGGTATGGATTTACTGCCAAATAATGAAGTTAAAATTTTAATTGATAATCACTATATTATGGCATCCTTAGGAGTTATGTCTAAAAAGTATCCTGAAGTAGCCCTAGACCTTTTGTTAAAGAGTTTTGGAATAAATGAATAAGGAGGAGCTATATGGGTTATCCAAGAGTTATTGTAGAGACAAAGAAAATAGAACAAAACGTCAAAGCAGTTTTAGAATTAATGAAGAAAAAAGATATTACTCTTGCAGCAGTAACAAAAGGGTTTTGTGCATTCCCAGAAATAGCACAGGCATTTATAGATGGCGGTGCAGAATATTTAGCTGATTCAAGAATAGAAAACCTAAAAAAACTAAAAGACTTGGATGCACCTAAAATGATGCTAAGACTTCCAATGATATCTGAAGCAGACGAGTTAGTAAAATATGCTGATATTTCTTTGAATTCAGAAATAGAGACAATAAAGGCATTAAATAAAGCTAGTGAAAAACTAGGTAAAATTCATCAGATTATTATAATGGTAGACCTTGGAGATTTAAGAGAAGGATATTATAAAGAAGAAGATCTTTTAGATGCAGTAGAAGAGATTTTAAAGCTAGAGTGGATAGAAATTAAAGGTTTAGGCGTTAATTTAACTTGCTATGGCGGAGTTATTCCAAAGTATGATATTTTAAGCAGACTAGGTGAGTTAAAAGAAACAATAGAAAAGAAATACAAGATTGAACTAGATATAATATCAGGAGGTAATTCCAGTACAATTTATTTACTAGATCAAGAACTACCAAAAGAAATAAATAATCTTAGATTGGGTGAATCGGTTATATTAGGAACAGAATCAGCCTATGGGAAGGTGATAAAAGGGACAGATCAAAATCCTTTTACATTAGAAGCCCAAGTTATAGAAGTAAAATCGAAGCCATCAGTACCTACAGGAGAGATAGGAAGAGATGCTTTTGGACAGGTACCTACATTTGTAGATAGAGGAGTAAGAAAAAGAATCCTTTGTGCGGTTGGAAAGCAAGATGTAGACTTAGAAACACTATTTCCCTTAGACGAAGATTTGATAATCCTTGGAGGAAGTTCTGATCATCTTATTTTAGATGGATCAGATTCAAAGAAAGATTATAAAGTTGGAGATATAATATCATTCCATATGAAATATGTAAGTATGCTTCGTATAATGACATCTGAATATATAGAAAAACATGTGATATAATATAGAAAACTATATAAAAAGGTGATAATAATATGGATTTGTTTACGATGTCAATGGAAGAAAAATTAAAAAAACAGGCCCCCCTTGCAGACAGGATGAGGCCTGTTTTAATTGATGAATTTGTTGGACAAGATCATTTACTAGGAGAAGGTAAGCATCTTAATCGAGCTATTAAGGCAGATAGAATCCATTCTATGATATTTTATGGACCTCCTGGTACAGGTAAAACTACTTTGGCCATGATTATAGCCAATCAAACAAAAATGAATTTTGAAAAGCTATCAGCGGTAACATCTGGAGTGAAAGATATAAGAGAAGTTGTTGCAAGGGCTGAAGATGGATTAAAACTCTATAATAAGAGGACAATACTTTTTATAGATGAGATACACAGATTTAATAAATCGCAACAAGATGCTCTTTTACCGTTTGTAGAAAGAGGAATTATAATTTTAATAGGTGCAACTACTGAAAATCCTTATTTTGAGGTTAACAAAGCTTTACTTTCAAGAGCTATGGTACTAGTTTTAAAACCATTGGAGAGAAAAGATTTAGAAAAGCTTCTAGATAGAGCTTTAATTGAAAAAGAAAAAGGCTTGGGAAATTATAAGGTATCTTTAACTGATGAAGCAAAGGATTATTTATTAACCATATCTCAAGGTGATGGGAGAATTCTGTTAAACTCCTTGGAAATAGGTGTTTTATCGACAGAACCAGACGATACTGAGATAAGAAGAATAGATTTAGAAGGTATAAAAGAGTCAATTCAGACTAAAACGGCCAAGTACGATAAAGGTGGAGATGAGCACTATGATACAATCTCAGCTTTTATTAAAAGTATGCGAGGGTCTGACCCGAATGCAACGCTGTATTATTTAGCTAAAATGATAAATGCTGGAGAAGACCCTGTTTTTATTGCAAGACGGATAATTATAGCTGCAAGTGAAGATGTAGGTAATGCAGATCCAAGGGCTCTACAAATAGCAACTACAGCTTTAACGGCAGTTCATGCTATTGGAATGCCAGAGGGAAGGATTATACTATCTCAAGCGGCATTATATATCGCAACTGCACCAAAGAGCAATGCAGCCTATTTAGGTATAGATAAGGCATTAGAAGATATAAGAAATAAAGAAATAGGAGATGTGCCAGGCCACCTAAGAGATTCTCATTATGTAGGCTCAAAAGCATTAGGGCATGGTAAAACCTATAAATATCCTCATTCATATCCTAAGCATTATGTTAAACAGCAATATCTACCAGATGGTCTTGAGGACAATATCTATTACGAGCCAACGGAAAATGGTTATGAAAAGCATATAAAAAATCATCTGGATAACCTGTAATATCAATAATTAACTAAACCTAGTTGACAAAGCTCTCCAGACTTACTATAATTATTTAAAATAGAGAACAAAGATAGGGCGAGTAAGTAAATTCTAGTATTTTAGGGAGCCGGTTCTAGTGAAACACTGGTATATGAAGATTTATTGAAGAACACCCCTTGAGTTTCTGACTAAATGAGATTTAGTCAGACGGTTACTACGTTATAGTTTTGAGTGGCTTACAGCAATTTAGGGTGGTACCGCGGAATTAACCTTTCGTCCTTATAACATTTTTAGGATCGATGGGTTTTTTGTTTTTTGATTTTACCACTACAATGATGGGAGGAATAAAAAATTGAAATTATCAGTAAAAGAATTATTTAGAAATTATGAAGAATATGTTTCAAAGGATGTAAAACTAGAAGGTTGGATTAGAACTTCGAGGTCTTCAAAAGCATTTGGATTTATAGAGCTAAACGATGGGTCATTCTTTAAGAATATTCAGATTGTTTATGACGATTCCTTAACAAATTTTAAGGACATAGAAAAGTTTGCAATTTATTCAGCAATTACGGTAAAAGGAGAGCTTGTAGAAACAAAAGGCGCAAAGCAAGCCTTTGAAATTAAGGCAAAAGAAATAATCCTAGAAGGAAGTTCAGATAGTGACTATCCAATACAGAAAAAGAGACATTCACTTGAATACCTTAGAACAATTGCACATTTAAGACCAAGAACAAATATGTATAGTGCAATATTTAGAGTTAGGTCTGTATTGGCATTTGCAGTTCATAAATTTTTCCAAGAGAGAGGATTTGTATATACTCATACTCCAATAATAACTGCATCAGATGCAGAAGGTGCGGGGGAAATGTTTAGGGTTAGCACATTAGATGCTCTAAATTCTCCATTAACTGAAGATAAGAAGATTGATTATTCTAAAGACTTTTTTGGTAAAGAGACAAGTTTAACAGTTAGTGGACAACTTGAAGCTGAAGTTTTTGCATTGGCCTTTAAAGATGTATATACTTTTGGACCAACCTTTAGAGCTGAAAATTCAAATACTGCTAGACATGCTGCAGAGTTTTGGATGATTGAACCAGAGATTGCGTTTGCAGATTTAAGTGACAATATGAAACTCGCAGAAGATATGTTTAAATATATGATTACCTATGTTTTAGAAAATGCAAAAGAAGAGATGGAATTTTTTAATAGCTTCGTAAGTAAAGGAATTATTGAAAGACTTGAAAAAATAGTTGAGGCAGATTTTGGAGTTATAACATATACAGAAGCTGTAAATCTTTTAATTGAATCAAAAGAAGATTTCCAATTTCCTGTAGAGTGGGGAATAGACCTTCAAACTGAACATGAAAGATATATCACAGAAAAGATATTTAATAAACCAGTATTTGTTATAGACTATCCTAAAGAAATCAAAGCATTCTATATGAGAGTGAATGAGGATAATAAGACAGTAGCTGCGATGGATCTTTTAGTTCCTGGGGTTGGAGAGATAATCGGAGGAAGTCAAAGGGAAGAAAGACTAGACGTACTAATAGATAAAATCAAAGAAAATGGAATGGATCCAGCTGACTACTGGTGGTATCTAGAACTTAGAAAATACGGTGGAACAAAACATGCAGGTTATGGGCTTGGTTTTGAAAGAGCAATTATGTACATCACAGGTGTAAGTAATATAAGAGATGTAATCCCATTCCCGAGGACTATACATTCAGCTGAGTTTTAACTAATACTTGCTATAAACAAGTGTTTTTGCTATAATCATAGCTATTAATACAACGTTAAAAAAGAAGTAGTAGAGTAAAAACCTTTTAAGAGAGCTGTCATTTGGTGAAAGACGGTAAGGTGGTAACTTGAACTCGTCTTTTAAGTTTCTGAATTAAAGTTCAGACGCCATCTCCCGTTAAAGAGAAAAAAGTGGATTAATCAATAAGAGTGGTACCGCGGAATAACCTTTCGTCTCTAATATAGACGAAGGGTTTTATTTTTGTAAATCTTTAGTAAAATTTGAGGAGGGAATATTGATGAGAGAATATAATCCAAAACAGATTGAAAAAAAGTGGCAAGATATATGGGATGAAAAAGAAGTTTATAAAGCAAGTAATGAAAGTGAAAAACCAAAGTTTTACACTTTGGTAGAATTTCCATATCCATCGGCTGAAGGACTTCATGTAGGTCACCCTAGACCATATACTGCACTTGATATCGTTTCAAGAAAAAAAAGATACCAAGGTTATAATGTTCTATTTCCAATGGGGTGGGATGCATTTGGACTACCGACTGAAAATTATGCGATTAAAAATAAGATTCATCCTAGAATTGTTACAGAAAAAAATATCGCAAACTTTAAAAGTCAACTGAAATCTATAGGATTTTCATTTGACTGGTCAAGAGAAGTAAACACAACAGATCCTGAGTATTATAAGTGGACACAATGGATATTTTTAAAATTATTTGAAAATGGTTTAGCATATAAGAAAGAGTTTCCAATTAACTTTTGTACATCTTGTAAAGTAGGACTCGCTAATGAAGAAGTAGTTGGTGGAGTTTGTGACAGATGCGGTAGCGAAGTTGTAAGAAAAGTTAAAAATCAGTGGATGTTAAAGATAACAGAATATGCAGAGCGATTGATCAACGACTTAGATCTTGTTGATTATATTGATAGAGTTAAAATTCAACAGACAAACTGGATTGGAAAATCAATTGGAGTAGACCTTGAGTTTAAAATAGCAGGTGGAGATGACAGCCTTTCTGTTTTTACAACAAGACCAGATACCCTATTTGGAGCTACCTATATGGTAATTGCGGCTGAGCACCCATTAATTGATAAATATAAAGAAGAAATAGAAAATTTTGCAGAGGTTGAGCATTATAGAGATGAAATTCAAAATAAATCAGACTTTGAAAGAACAGAAATGTCAAAAGCAAAGTCAGGAGTTGAATTAAAAGGATTAAAAGCTATTAATCCAGCAAATGGAGTAGAAATACCAATATGGGTTAGTGATTATGTGCTTATGAGTTATGGAACAGGAGCAATAATGGCAGTTCCAGGACATGACCAAAGAGACTGGGAATTTGCTCGTAAATTCAATCTACCAATAATTGAAGTAATAAAAGGTGGAGATATTGAAAAAGAAGCATATACAGATACTGATTCTGGTATTCTTGTAAACTCTGAAGTTATAAATGGGATGGAAGTAAAAGAAGCAGTTGCTTATATGATAGATTGGATTCAAAAGAATAATCTAGGCGATAAAAAAGTAAACTATAAATTAAGAGATTGGGTCTTTTCAAGACAAAGATACTGGGGAGAGCCTATACCTTTAGTTTATTGTGAAGATTGTGGTTGGGTAGCGCTTCCTGAAGAAGAACTACCATTATTACTTCCTGAAGTAGATAACTATGAGCCAACAGAAACTGGTGAATCTCCACTTGCAAACATGGATGAATGGGTTAATACAACTTGTCCTAAGTGTGGGAAACCGGCACGTAGAGAAACTGATACAATGCCTCAATGGGCAGGTTCAAGCTGGTATTTCTTAAGATATTTAGATCCACATAATAAAGAAGCTTTTGCATCAAAAGAGGCTTTAGAATATTGGAACCCTGTTGATTGGTATAATGGTGGAATGGAACATACAACACTTCATTTACTTTATTCAAGATTCTGGCATAAATTCCTTTATGATATTGGAGAAGTTCCTAATCCAGAACCATATGCAAAAAGAACTTCACATGGAATGATTCTTGGGGATAACAATGAAAAAATGTCCAAATCTAGAGGGAATGTAGTAAACCCAGATGAAATAGTTAAAGACTTTGGAGCAGATACCCTAAGAACATATGAGATGTTTATTGGAGACTTTGAAAAAAGTGTACCATGGTCTGAAAATGGAGTTAAGGGCTGCAGAAGATTCTTAGAGAGAGTTTGGAAGTTACAAGATATTATTGTCGAAGGAAAAAAATATTCACCTGAATTAGAATCAATTATTCATAAGACAATTAAGAAAGTAACAAATGATTATGATACTCTTAAATTCAACACTGGTATAGCGAGCTTAATGAGTCTATTAAATGAATTTAATAGTTTAGGTAAGATAACTAAGGAAGATTTCAAAACATATCTTGTATTGTTAAATCCAGTTGCACCACATATTACAGAAGAGCTATGGGAAATAGTAGGTTATGATGGATATTTATTTGATACAACATGGCCTTTATTCGATGAAGACAAAACAATTGATAAAATTATTGAAATGCCAGTTCAAGTTAATGGCAAGGTTAGAGGAACTGTAGAAGTTGCTATAGATGAATCAAAAGAAAGCATTCGAGAAAAAGCATATGCAATAGACTCTATAAATAAATTTACAGAAGGCAAACAAGTTATAAAAGAAATCTACGTACCAGGAAAGATATACAATATAGTTGTAAAATAATTCAATTCACAAAGTACAGAGCACAAATCACAATTGAAAAGATTTAGAACCTTAGGGGCTTTTCTTGCTTGCTTGAATTAAGATTCTTCGACAAGCTCAGAATGACAGCTTTGGATAAAACATCCCTGCCATTCCGAGTTTGACGAGGAATCTTTATTTTTTTGAAATCAAGTTAAGTTTCGTTCAAATACAGCCATATTTAAGCTATTTAAATCTTTTAATCATTTAATTGTGAATTGTGATTTGTGAACTGTGAATTGTGAATTGCATGTGATATAATATTATCAGAAATGTTATAAACTAAACGGGGGTGTATTGAATGAGAAAAATTCTAATTACGGGAGCCCTAGGGCAAATAGGTTCCGAATTAGCTGTTAAAATGCGTGGTATTTATGGTGTGGAAAACGTTATCGTAACTGATACCGAACGAAAAGCATCACACGAGGCTCTTATAGAGAGTGGTCCATTTGAATCTTTAAATATTCTTGATAAAGAAAAAATGGCTGAAGTAATTGATAAATATAAAGTTAATACAATAGTTAACTTAGCTGCGATACTTTCAGCTACAGGAGAGAAAGCTCCTCAGCTTTGCTATAATGTCAATATGAATGGTTTATACAATATACTTGAAATTGCTCGTGAAAAGGAAATAGCTGTTTTTACTCCTAGTTCAATAGCTGTATTTGGTGATTCAACTCCAAAAGATAAAACACCACAAGAAACTATTATGAGACCAGAAACTATGTATGGGGTTACAAAAGTAGCGGGAGAATTACTTTGCGATTACTACTATAATAAATTTGGCGTTGATACAAGAGGGGTAAGATTCCCAGGACTTATATCATATGATACTCTTCCAGGTGGAGGAACAACAGATTATGCAGTACATATCTACTATGAGGCATTAAAACAGAAAAAATACACTAGTTTTATTGCCGCAGGTACGACCATGGATATGATGTATATGCCAGATGCACTTCATGCAATGCTAATGTTATTAGAAGCAGATCCAGCCAAATTAAAGTATAGAAACGCCTTTAATATTTCAGCAATGAGTTTTGATCCAGAAGGAATAGCAGCATCAATCAAGAAATTTATTCCTGAATTTGAAATAGATTATGATGTTGACCAACAAAGACAAAATATTGCAGAATCATGGCCAAACTCCCTAGATGATTCAGAAGCAAGAGCACAATGGGGATGGAAACCAAAGTATTTATTAGATGATATGACTAAAGATATGCTAGAAAAATTAAAGATAAAATTAAAAATTTAGATTAGGCTAAAAACCTAATCTTTTTTTCTTTTTAATGTTGACAACAATACTAGGATATACTATACTAATATCGAATACCAAGCAATCTAGTTGGGATTAAAGAGGTGAGGATATGAAACTGTCAACAAAAGGTCGATATGGACTTATGGCAATGCACCAATTAGCTCAGGATTACGGGCAAGGACCTATATCATTAAAATCAGTAGCAGAAAAGCAAGGCCTATCTGAAAACTATTTAGAACAGCTTTTTTCTAGTCTTAAAAAAGATGGCTTATTAACTAGTGTTAGAGGTGCATATGGAGGATATATGCTGTCACGACCACCAGATGATATAACTGTTGGACAGGTTCTAAGATCACTAGAAGGTCAAATGGCACCATCGGAGTGTTCTGATGGAAGCGATCATTCTTGTACAAGAGGCGAAGATTGTGCAACCAAATGGGTTTTAGTTAAGATAAAAGATAGTATAGATCAAGTAATTGATTCAATTACACTTAACGATATGATAATAGATAATATTGAAATAGAACAGTGATGGGGGATAATGATGAAAAAATTTGTATATATGGACCACGCAGCAACAACTCCTGTTAAAAAGGAAGTACTTGATGAAATGATGCCATACTTTTCGGAGTATTATGGTAATCCTTCAAGTGTTTATGCTTTTAGCAATTATTCTAATATAGCAATAGACAAGGCAAGAGACCAAGTTGCCAAAGCAATTCATGCTAAGAAAAATGAAATTTATTTTACAGGTGGAGGATCAGAATCAGATAACTGGGCAATAAAAGGTGTTGCATCCAAATATATTCAAAAGGGAAATCATATAATAACAACAAAGATAGAGCATCATGCAGTTCTTCATACATGTGATTTTTTAGCTAAACAAGGTTTTGAAGTTACTTATCTTGATGTTGATGAATATGGTCTAGTATCACTTGAAGAATTAGAAAATGCCATTACTGATAAGACAATACTTATAAGTATCATGTTTGCTAACAATGAAATTGGAACCATCGAACCTATTAAAGAAATAGGCGCGATTGCAAAAAAACACGGTGTGCTTTTCCATACAGATGCAGTTCAAGCAGTAGGCAGTGTTGAAATAGATGTTAATGAAATGAATATAGATTTACTTTCACTTACAGCTCACAAGCTTTACGGGCCAAAGGGAACAGGTGCTTTATATATTAGACAAGGTGTAAGAATAGACCCGCTGATAACAGGTGGAGCTCAAGAAAAAAACAAAAGAGCAGGGACAGAGAATATTGCAGGGATTGTAGGACTAGGTAAAGCAATAGAACTAGCATATGAACATTTAGAAGAAAACAATAGTAGATTAATTGAGTTAAGAGATAGACTAATAATGGGTATACAAAATAATATTGAGGATGTTAGATTAAATGGGCATCCGACAAATAGATTACCAGGGAATGTAAACTTTTGCTTTAGATATATAGAAGGAGAATCACTTCTTTTAAGCTTAGACATGGTTGGAATCGCTGGTTCTAGTGGTTCAGCCTGTACTTCAGGAAGTTTAGATCCATCTCATGTTCTACTTTCAATAGGATTGATACATGAAATTGCACATGGTTCATTAAGGCTTTCACTTGGAGCTAGTAATACTGAAGAAGATGTAGACTATGTGGTAGAACAGTTAGTAAAAATAGTTGATAGATTAAGAAAAATGTCACCACTATATAATAAAAAGGCTTAGGGGGATTAATAATGTATTCAGAAAAAGTAATGGAACACTTTATGCAGCCTAAAAATGTTGGAGAAATAGAAAATGCTGATGGAGTTGGAGAAGTAGGTAATGCGAAGTGTGGAGATATAATGAGAATGTATCTTAAAATTGATGGAGATATTATTACAGATGTAAAATTTAAGACATTCGGATGTGGCTCAGCAATAGCATCTTCAAGCATGGCAACAGAATTAATTAAAGGCAAAAGTATAAAAGAAGCAATGGAATTAACAAATATAGCAGTTGCAGATGCACTGGATGGTTTACCACCTATAAAAATGCACTGTAGTGTTCTAGCTGAACAAGCTATAAAATCTGCATTAATTGATTATTCTAAGAAATCTGGGGTAAAAATTGAAGGATTAGAAGATGTTGATTTTGATGATGAACATCTTCATGATTTAGTGGATATGGAAGATTAAAATTACTTTAAAGACTTTGGTTCGAGATGGCTTTGAAACATCCAGCCACAGTCTTTATTTATTTTGAGGTGAAAGACAATGACCATAGGAATAGCTCCTGAAATATTTGTAAAGCTAGTGTGGATTTTATCTGCTGCACTTTTATTTTTAGTTATTTATTATCTTATAAATATCGGGAATAGATTTGTGCCAGAGAAAAAAATAATACATTATAATACTAGGTTAATTCTATGGGTAATAGCCTCTTTATTTGGGCTGTATTTTATTTCTAGGTTATTTAACCGTTATCCTTTGATAGAGGATACTTTTTATACAATAATAATTTCATTGATATTAGCATATTTTCTAAACCCTCTTGTGAATTTGTTTGAAAGGAAGGGTTTAAATAGATTCGTTTCCTCGCTTTTAGTATATATAATAATATTAGGAATTATTGTAATTTTATCAATATCTGTGCTTCCAAGAACAGGTAGAGAATTAAAACGCTTAGCCACTAATTTTCCAGAGTATATCACGGCTATAACAAGTTGGTTTACATCTATCTATTCTGGTTATTCTAGCACTTTAGAAGGGATGCCCGAATTAGTAACTAGCATTGAAAAAGTGGTATCACAAAATATAGATAAACTACAAGCAGGGCTTGCTAGTGGCATAGAGGGCTTTGTATTAATAATAGCAGGAATGTTTACGAGAATTATTAGTTGGATTTTAACTCCTATTCTTACATTTTACTTTTTAATGGATAAGGATCATTTTATAGAAAAATTAAAAGCTTTAATTCCAAAAAAGAATAAAAAAGAAATAATTGATTTATTTAAAGATATAGATACAGCACTTTCTCAGTTTATTAGGGGTAGACTCTTGATGGCAGTGGCAGTTGGAATTACAACTACTATATTTTTATTCTTGATGGGGATTGAGTTTGCTATAGTAATAGGCTTTATAACAGGTCTTGCAGATATTATTCCATATATTGGACCTTTTTTAGGATTTGTACCCGCGGTAATATTTGCTTTTATAGCAGGTCCAATCAAAGCAGTTTGGGTTGCAGTGTTTTTTATCCTTATCCAATGGGGTGAGAATAATATATTGGGACCTAAAATTCTTGGTAAATCAACAGGTATGCATCCATTAACAGTACTTCTTTCAATAATAGTAGGAGGAACTATATTTGGAGTAATGGGAATGTTACTTTCAGTTCCATTTGTAAGCGTTATAATTATTCTTTATAAGTATTTTAAAAACAAGATAAATATTAGATTTCCAAAACAAGCTAGTTAAATTGACAAATAGCCACCAATAAATTAGAATATTAGAGTAGAACCCTCTTTATGAGGGATTTTTCTGATAGAAGGGACGATGAATATTAATGAAAAAAATAGGACTTCACGAGATAAGAAAAGAATACTTAGATTTTTTTAAAGGAAAGGATCACCTAGTTGTACCCAGTTTTTCACTTGTACCAAAAAATGACAAATCTTTACTATTAATTGGTGCAGGAATGGCACCTTTAAAGCCCTATTTTACTGGAGATGCAACACCTCCACATAATAGAATGGTAACTTGTCAGAAATGTATTCGTACTGGAGATATTGATAATGTAGGAAGAACCGCTAGACATGCAACTTTTTTTGAAATGCTTGGAAACTTTTCATTTGGAGATTATTTTAAAAAAGAGGCTATAGCTTGGGCATGGGAATTTTTAACTGTAAATATGGAATTAAATCCAGAGGACCTTTGGGCTAGTGTTTTCTTTGAAGATGATGAAGCCTATGAAATCTGGAATAAAGAAATAGGAATACCAGAAGATAGAATTGTGAGGCTTGGCAAAGAAGATAATTTTTGGGAACTTGAGGTTGGGCCTTCAGGACCTTGTTCAGAGATATATATAGATAGAGGCTTGTCATATGGTTGTGGCCATGAAGATTGTAAGCCTGGTTGTGATTGTGATAGGTTTTTAGAAATATGGAATTTAGTATTTACTCAGTTTGACAAAGATGAAAATGGAGTTTATCATCCACTTTCACATCCAAATATAGATACAGGTATGGGGCTTGAGAGAATAGCTGCAGTAATGGAAGATGCTCAAACAATATTTGATATTGGAGCAATAAAAGCAATTTTAAATAAAATAGTAGAAATAAGTGGATACGAATATGGAACAAATTCTAGTAAAGATGTATCAGTTAGAGTAATAACTGATCATGCAAGAGCTATAACATTTTTAGTAAGTGATGGAGTTATCCCTGGAAATGAGGGAAGAGGATATGTTCTAAGAAGATTACTTAGAAGAGCTGCAAGACACGGCAAGCTTTTAGGCATAGAAAGAACATTCTTAAGCCAAGTTGCTGGAGAAGTTATTGATTCTTGGTCAGTAGAATACCATGAATTAAAAGAAAATGAAGTACAGATTAAGAAAATTATAAAAACAGAAGAAGAAAAATTTCAGGAAACTATAAATCAAGGATTAAATATACTAGAAGATTATATTTTAGATATGAAAACTGAAAATGAGACTGTGTTTAGTGGTCAAAAGGCATTTAAATTATACGATACATTTGGTTTCCCATTAGAATTAACCCAAGAAATTCTTCTAGAAAAAGAAATTGAATTAGATTCAGAAGGATTTAATCGGTATATGGAAGAACAAAAAAATAGAGCTAGGTCTGCTAGAGGAGAAACAGATGGTGGTTGGGGCGGACAAGAAGATTTAGATGCTTTGAAAGACTTCCATTCTGAATTTATGGGATACACTACAACTAGTTTAAGCACAACTACCCTAGGCTTATTTAAAGAGGGAGAGAGAGTAGCCCATCTAAGTGAAGGTGAAAATGGCTATATAGTTTTAGAAAAGACTCCTTTTTATGGTGAACAAGGTGGACAAGTAGGAGATCAAGGAAAGTTGTTATTTAAAGATGGACAAGCTAAGGTTTTAGATACAAAGCTATCTAAATGGGGATCAACTCTTCATATTGTCGAAATAATAAAAGGACAGATTAAAGAAGGAGATAGTGTTGAAGCTCTAGTAGAAGATGAACTTAGAGATGCTACAAGAAGAAATCACTCATCAACACATCTTTTGCACAAAGCTTTAAAACAAGTTTTAGGCAATCATATCAATCAAGCAGGTTCATTGGTTAGCCCTACAAGACTTAGATTCGACTTTACTCATTTTGAGGCGATTAAAGATGAAGATATCAAAAGGATTGAGTTCTTAGTAAATAAACAAATACTTGCAGGCTTAAATGTGGATACACAGGAAAAATCACTGAGAGAAGCTCAAGAACAAGGTGTAATTGGATTATTTGAAGAAAAGTATGGCGAAAGAGTAAGAGTAGTAAGCATGGGAGACTATTCAATGGAACTTTGTGGTGGTACTCATGTTTTAAATACCGGAGAAATCGGATTGTTTAAAATCGTTTCAGAAGCTGGTATAGCATCTGGAGTTAGAAGAATAGAGGCAATCACTGGATTAAATGTTTTAAATTATCTAAATGATTTAGAAGAAAATATAGATGATATAGCTGATACACTAAAGACAAATAAGACAAACTTAATAGATAGATCTAAACAAATAATAGAAGAATCTAAGGAAAAAGATCGAGAAATTTCTAGATTAAAAGATAAATTATCTTCAAATATTGCTGATGAAATTTTAAGTGGGGCTAAGGAAATAGAAGGTGTAACTTTAATAACCTATATTTCAAATGATCTTGATATGGATAGTTTAAGAACTCTAGGTGATGAATTAAAAGCTAGATTTGATACAGCCTTAGTAGTTTTAGCATCAGAAAAAGATGAGAAAATTGCATTTGTTTCAATGGCTACCAAAGATGCAACTAAAAAAGGCGTACATGCTGGAAATATTATAAAAGCAGTTGCAGGATCCACAGGAGGCAGTGGTGGAGGAAGACCTGAGATGGCACAAGCAGGTGGCAAGGATAAATCTAAGCTAAAAGAAGCTATGAAATCAGTAGAAGAATTGCTTAAAAGTCAGATTAAATAAACTATTGATACTAAATAAAACAGATTTGTGTTATAATATATGAGAGGGGTGATAGAATGAGTGATAAAATGAATGAAACTACGAAGTTTGAAGCAGTAAAGGAAACACCAATAGAGCCTCGAGAAATTCTATTATCTGTATTTGACTCATTGGAAGAAAAGGGTTATAATCCTATTAATCAGATTATAGGGTATATTTTATCAGGAGACCCAACTTATATAACAAGCCATAATAATGCAAGGTCGTTAATTAGAAAAATCGAGCGAGACGAGTTGTTAGAAGAAATACTTCGAGCATACTTAAAAAGCAAAAAAGATTAATTATAATAGATGGATGGCTAATTGGCTGTCCATCTTATTTATTTACTAATATATTTGTCATCCTGAGCAAAGCGTAAGGATCTGGTTGCTAATGGTTGGAACTACATAAAGATTCCTCGACAGGCTCGGAATGACAGGATTTTGTATATTTGTCATCCTGAGCGAAGCGTAAGAATCTGGTTACTACTGGTTGGAACTACATAAAGATTCCTCGACAGGCTCGGAATGACAGGATATTATATGTTTGTCATCCTGAGCGAAGCGTAAGGATCTGGCTTCTACTGGTTGGAACTATATAAAGATTCCTCAACAAGCTCGGAATGACAGGATCTTATATGTTTGTCATCCTGAGTGAAGCGTAAGTATCTGGCTACTACTGGTTGGAATTACATAAAGATTCCTCGACAGGCTCGGAATGACAGGATTTTGTATGTTTGTCATCCTGAGCGTAGCGTAAGGATCTTTGGGTTTAATGTGCGATAAAAGAAAGATTCCTCAACAAGCTCGGAATGATATAAATCTTTTCAATTGTGAATTGTGATTTGTGAATAGTGAATTGAATTCGTATAAGGAGAATAATTTTGGAAAAAAGATTATTAGGAAATACTGGCATAGAAGTTTCAAGGCTATGTTTTGGCTCTCTTACTATGACGCCTTTTCAGGCAAACCTATCTATAGAAGAAGGGGCAGAACTGATTCGCTATGCTTATAATAAAGGTATTAATTTTATAGACACTGCAGAAATATATGAAAATTACGAATATATAAGAGAAGCACTTAAATCGATCCGTCGAGAAAATTATGTAATTACTACAAAGACTTATGCCTATACAGAAGAGTTGGCAAGGACAAGTCTAGAAAAGGCACTTACAGAGTTGGATGTTGATTATATAGATATTTTTTTACTGCACGAACAAGAAAGCGAACATACAATAAGAGGGCATTATCCAGCAATTGAGTATCTTTTAGAACAAAAGAAGGCTGGAAAGATTAGGGCAGTAGGCATCTCTACACATAAAATAGCAGGAGTACGGGGTATGATGAAATATCCTGAACTCGATATTATCCACCCAATAGTTAATAAAAATGGGATTGGGATTTTAGATGGAACTTTGCAAGAAATGTTAGATGCATTAGAAAAACTTCATAATATGGGGAAAGGCATTTATGCTATGAAGCCATTAGGTGGAGGACATTTAATTACAAAGGCAGAGGAATCTTTGAGATTTGTACTGGAGAAACCTTATCTGGATTCAATTGCAATTGGAATGCAGTCTAAGGATGAAATTGATGCAAATATAGAAATGTTAGAAAATGGGTATATAGATAATATTACTAGTGAGAAATTAAGAAAGAAAGATAGAAGACTGATTGTACATGATTATTGTACAGCTTGCGGTAGCTGTGTCGAAAGATGTCAGCATGGTGGAATTTCAATAGTAGATGGTAGAGCTACACCAAATGAAAACTGCGTTTTGTGTGGTTATTGTGCGACAGTTTGTCCTGAATTTTGTATAAAAGTTATATAATGGAGAATATATGGAGAGAATATTAGGCTTAGATGTTGGCACAAAGAGGATAGGAGTTGCTTTAAGTGACCCCTTGGGTTTTAGTGCACAACCTTATACTACAATTATCAGAGAGAGTAAAAAGAAAGATATGGCAGCGATAGAAGCCATATTATTAGAGTATAGTATAAAAAAAGTTGTAGTTGGCATGCCAAAAAATATGAATGGTACAATAGGTCCATCAGGTGAAATGGCAATGCTCGTTGGAGAGAAAATAAAAAATAAATTTAAAATAGAATTAATTTATGTAGATGAGAGATTGAGTACTGTTTCTGCAGAAAGAACGCTTATAGAAGCCGATGTAAGAAGAGAAGATAGAAAAAAAATGATAGATAAAGTTGCGGCTTCATATATTTTGCAAACCTATTTAGATATGAAATAGAGGGGATAATATGCCAGAAAAACACATTTTCTATGATGAATTAGGAAATGAAATTGAATTTGTTGTAAAAGCAAAATTTAATTTTGATGATCAAGAATATGTTGCACTATTGCCATCAAAGGAAATAGATGCATTAACTTATATATTAAAAATTGAAATGAATGATGATGGAGAAGAAGTACTTGTTCATGTTGATGATGAAGAATTAGAAGAAGCAAAAGATATTTATGAAGAAATAATAAAAAATCATCTACAATAATGAATCGTAAAAGACTAAATTCTTACAATTATCATTATTTAATATGCGCGGAATAATAAAATAGCGTAACAGCATTTACAAACGTTGTAAATACTAAAAGAAAAGAAAGAGAAAATCAAGGAGTGATAAAGTGGCAAAACCAAACAAATTAAAAATAATCCCTTTAGGTGGATTAGGAGAGATCGGTAAAAACATTACCGTACACGAGTACAAGGACTCCATAGTAATTGTAGACTGTGGAATGACCTTTCCAGAAGATGAAATGCTCGGAGTAGATATTGTAATACCAGATGTGTCTTACCTAATCAAAAATAAGGATAAGATTAAGGGATTAGTCTTAACCCATGGTCATGAAGATCATATTGGGGCGATACCTTATGTCTTAAAGAAAATAAATATGCCAATATACGGCACAAAGCTAACATTAGGATTATTAGCAAACAAACTAAAAGAGCACAATTTAAAAAATGTAGAATTAAATGTAGTAGATTATGGTACAACATATAAGCTGGGTCATTTTGATGTTGAGTTTATTAAAACAACTCATAGCATACCAGATAGTGCAGCAATAGCTCTTACAAGTCCAATTGGAACAGTAATACAAACAGGAGATTTTAAAATCGACTTTACACCTCTTGAGGGTGCGGAGATGAACTTAAATAGATTTGCTGAACTTGGTAATAAAGGAGTACTTGCATTATTGTCAGATTCAACAAATGTAGTGAGACCTGGCTATACAGTAAGCGAAAGAATGGTTGGAGAAACCTTTAGAGACTTGTTTTACAAGGCTGAAGGAAGAATAATAGTAGCAACATTTTCATCTAATGTTTACAGAATTCAACAAGTTATAGATGCAGCAGAGTTAAATAATAGAAAAGTTATTCTATCCGGACGGTCTATGCTAAATGTAACCTCAGTAGCAAGAGAGTTAGGCTATCTTAAATACAAAGAAGATACAATAATAGATATCAAGGATTTAGGTAATTATAGAAAAGATGAAATAGTTCTAATAATGACAGGTTCTCAAGGAGAACCAATGAGTGCTTTAACTAGGATAGCAGCAAATGAGCATAGACAAATAGAACTTATCCATGATGATTTAGTTTTAATATCTGCAACTCCAATTCCAGGAAATGAAAAAGCTGTATCAAAAACAGTTAATAAATTACTTGAAAAAGGAATAAAGGTAGTTTATGAAGCACTAGATGATATTCACGTTTCAGGTCATGCTTGCCAGGAAGAGCTAAAATTGATGCATTCATTGGTTAAACCAAAATTCTTTATGCCAGTGCATGGTGAAATAAGACATCTTAAGCTTCATGCTGAGCTAAGCAAAGCTATGGGAACACCAGAAGAAAATATATTTGTTCTTGAAAATGGACAGTGCTTAGAGTTTACAAAAGATACGGCAAGTATGGGTGCATCAGTACCTTCAGGACATATTTTGGTAGATGGACTAGGTGTTGGAGATGTCGGGAATATAGTTCTTAGAGATAGAAAGCATTTGTCAGAAGATGGGCTTATAGTTGTAGTAGTATCTATAGAAAAATCGACCGGCAAAGTCGTATCAGGACCAGATTTAGTTTCAAGAGGTTTTGTATTTGTAAGAGAATCAGAAGACCTAATGGTAGAAGCTAAGACAATTGTTCAAAAAACACTTGATGATTTAGAGGCTAAGAAAATTAAAGATTGGTCTTCAATTAAATCAAGCATTAGGAATGATTTACGAGCATTCTTATACGGGAAGATAAAAAGAAATCCAATGATCTTACCGATTATTATGGAAATTTAACTAGAAGGTACTGTAATTTGTGCCAAAGGATGATACAATTGTATCATCCTTTAATCATGTTATTGACATACATATAAACTTATTAGAATGGAAGGATTGATATTATGAATATCAGATATTTAACCAAAGCAAGCTTAATAGCTGCTATATACTTAGTATTGATACTAATACAAGCATTGCCATTTCCAGTGGCAAATCTAACATTTGGACCAATTCAGCTTAGAATAGCAGAGGGGCTAGCATTGCTACCTTTAGTAGAATCAGCCGCAGTTCCAGGACTGTTTGTTGGAGTGCTACTAGCAAATTTTCTCCTAGCACCATATTCAGGTTTTGGGCTTGTTGATATAATAGGGGGAGCGCTTGTAACACTAGCCGCAGCATATTTAACATCAAAGACAAATAACAAGTACATAGGGATGATACCACCAGTAGTTTTAAACGGACTTATTGTATCTATTTGGGTTTCATATTTTACAAGAATACCTTATTTTTATACTGTTATTGGTATCGCAGCAGGAGAATTGGTTTCAGTAGCAATATTTGGGAGCTTAATTCTTTATGTATATAAAAAGGCATCTAAATACAGAGAATGGTAAGGAGTTCTTATGGCAAGCATCAATGAAAAGTATATAACTGAATATATTAGAGAACTACTTCCAGAGAGGACCCTACTTTTAAGCAAGCTTGAAAAGTATGCTAAGGAAAATAGAGTGCCAATTATAGAACCTGAAGTTGCACAACTACTTAGATTTCTTTTAAAGTTACATAAGCCAAAAGAAATTCTAGAAGTGGGCACTGCAATAGGTTACTCTGCAATTACCATGGCAGAAAGTCTACAAGGAGACTTTCTGATTACAACCCTTGAGAAAAACCCTGATATGATAGACCAAGCTCTTTTAAATATAGAAGAATCTGGATTTATTGAAAAGATTAAAATAATAGAAGGTGACGCACTAGATACATTTCCTCACCTTTCAAAACCCTATGACTTTATTTTTCTAGATGCAGCTAAGGGACAATATATTGAGTTTATGGATTATTCCTTAAAACTTCTTAAACCTGGTGGGATAATTGTCTCGGATAATGTTTTATACAAGGGGTTTGTTGCACGAAAAGATGAATTGCAACGGAGAAATAGAACCATAGTCGTAAGATTAAGAGAATATTTAGAAATGATAAACCATATAGAAGGAATAACCTCGAGTGTAATTCCTATTGGAGATGGAGTTTCTTTAACATACAAGGAGTGAATTGATTGAAAAACATAGAATTATTAGCACCCGCAGGGGATTTAGAAAAGCTTAAAATGGCAATTTTATATGGAGCAGATGCAGTTTATCTAGGAGGAGAAGCCTTTGGACTTAGAAAGGCATCTAAAAACTTTACAGTTGAGCAAATAAAAGAAGGGGTAGAATTTGCCCATGCTAGAGATAAAAAAGTTTATATAACTTTAAATATAGTTCCACATGATGAAGATTTAGAAGGATTAGAGGACTATCTCTTAGACCTTCAAAATATAAATGTAGATGCAGTAATTGTATCTGATCCAGGGATGTTTACAGTTATAAAAAAAACTATCCCAGAAATGGAAATCCATATAAGCACACAAGCAAGTGTGACAAATTTTGAAACTATTATGTTTTGGTATAATTTAGGCGTTAAAAGAATTGTTTTAGCCAGAGAATTAAGTTTAAAAGAGATTTCAGCTATAACAAATCGTTTACCAGAGGATATGGTTATTGAAGCATTTGTTCATGGTGCAATGTGTATGTCTTATTCGGGAAGATGTTTGATTTCGAATTATATGGTTGGAAGAGATGCAAATAGAGGGGACTGTGCACAACCTTGCAGATTTAAATACTATGTGGTTGAAGAAACAAGACCAGGAGAGTATTTCCCAATAGAAGAACACGATGAGGGAACATTTCTTTTCAATTCAAAAGACCTTTCAATGATAGAGCATTTACCCGAAGTTATAGAATCAGGAGTAACTAGCCTAAAGATTGAAGGAAGGGTTAAAAGCTCATATTATGTAGCAACGGTGGTTCGAGCATATAGAATAGCCTTGGATAATTATTTAAAAGATCAAAAAAACTATAAATACAAGTCAGAATGGATGGATGAGATTAGAAAAGTAAGCCATAGAGATTTTACAACAGGATTTTTCTTTGGTAATCCCAGAGAAAAAGGTCAAATCTATGAAACAAGTTCCTATCTAAGAGGTTATGATTTTGTAGGAATGGTGCTAGATTATGATAAAAACACCCAAATTGCAAGAGTAGAACAAAGGAATAGAATGTTCTTAGGAGATAGGATAGAATTCTTTGGACCAAGTAAAGACTTTTTCATACAAAGCATAGAAGAGATGTGGGACGATAAGGATAATGAAATAGATGTCGCGCCTCATGCTAAGCAAATAATTAAAATTAAAACGGATAAAGAAGTTTCAAAATTTGATTTAATTAGGAAAGAGAGAGAGGATTAATGATGAAAAGCCCAATTCTAATAGGAATAGCAGGAGGAACAGGTTCAGGCAAGTCTACAGTAACAAGAGAGATATTTAAATCGATAACAGATAAAAACATTGCAGTAATAGAACAGGATTCATATTATAAAGACCAAAGCGATATGAGTTTTGAAGAGAGAGTTAAGACTAATTACGATCATCCTTTTGCATTTGACAATCAATTGCTAGTCAAGCATTTAAAGCAATTGATGGATTTAAAACCTATAGAAAAACCAATTTATGACTTTGAAAACCACAATAGAAAAAAAGAGACCTACCATGTAGAGCCAAGGCATATAATAATAGTTGAGGGCATACTTATATTATATGATGAAGACCTAAGAGATTTATTAGATATAAAAATATTTGTAGATACCGATTCAGATGTTAGAGTAATAAGAAGAATTTTAAGAGATATAAAAGAAAGAGGAAGAACATTAGACTCTGTTATAATGCAATATATGAAGACCGTAAGACCAGCACACCTTCAGTTTGTAGAACCAACAAAGAGATATGCAGACATTATCATTCCAGAAGGTGGGCATAACAAAGTAGCCATTGATATTATAGTTGCAAAGATAAACGATATAATAAAAGGACAGTAAATCATCGAACTTATAAAATACCTATCTAACCTTAAGAATCATTTGCTTAGTAGGTGTTTCTTTTTTTATAAAACTTAAGCGACCAATATGTTACAGAGCCTTAAATAAAACATTAAGATATATACACAATTATAAGGTTTTCATAGATTTAACCAATAAACCATAATAATTGGAACAAAATGTGTCAGAATTAGAACTTGTCTATAAAAAAAGTGTTGATTTCATTGTTTGATTGGTGTAAAATAAGAATCATTCAAATGTTTACAGAATATTTAAAACAATTCAAGTTAGTTAAATACACATTTATATAAATCGTTTATCTCAGAAAGAGGTTTTAATCATGCAAAAATCAACATTAAAAATCGGAGAACTTCTTTTATATGCTGGTAAAATAACACCCGAACAGCTTAAAAATGGGTTAAAAATACAAGAAGGTACTAATAAAAAATTAGGAGAGGCTCTAGTAGAGTTAAAATACGTAACTCAGGATGATATTGTTGAAGTACTTGAGTTTCAATTGGGTTTTCCTAGAATAGATTTAAATAAATATGAGATTAACCAATCAGTAGTAACTCTATTACCTGAAAACATAGTAAGAAAATATAAAGCAATTCCAATAGATAAAAAAGATGATAAGCTAATTGTTGCAATGGTGGATCCGTTAAACTTTTTTGCCGTAGATGATATAAAATTATTTACTAAAATGGAACTTGAATCGGTTATAGCAACATCTGATGATATAACAAAAGTAATTGATAGATATTATTCTGGTTCAAATACAAAAAAAGTTTTGAAAGAATTTAACGACGGTGATTCTTATCAAGATAATGATTTTGAGGAGGTTGAACAAGCCGAAGTAGCCTCTGCCCCAATAGTTAGGCTTATTAATTCACTTTTTGAACAAGCCGCAAGAAGTAAGGCCTCGGATATACATATAGAACCTTATGCAGATGAGATTAGGGTAAGATTTAGGACCGATGGAGATTTAAAAGAAGTAATGAGTATTTCAAGGTCAAATCTTTCAGCAATGGTTACACGGATAAAGATAATTGGTAAAATGAATATAGCTGAAAAAAGAGTACCACAAGATGGTCGTGTAGAAGCAAAGATAAATGATAGAGAAATAGATATGCGTATTTCAACTTTGCCAACGGTTTATGGAGAAAAGATAGTAATTAGATTATTAGATAAAACTAGCTTTAATTTTACAAAAGAAGGCTTAGGATTAAGTGAGCACAACTTAAATTTATTTAATAATATACTTCAGTCTCCTTATGGAATGATACTTGTTACAGGACCTACAGGGAGCGGTAAAACAACTACGCTTTATACAGTACTTAGAGAATTAAACCAAATAGAAAAAAATATTATAACAGTAGAAGACCCAGTTGAGTATAGGCTGGCAGGAATAAATCAAGTCCAAGTAAATGTTAAGTCAGGACTTACATTTGCGTCTGGCCTTAGGTCTATCCTTAGACAAGACCCTGATATAGTAATGATAGGTGAGATTAGAGATGGTGAAACTGCTCAGATAGCAGTAAGAGCAGCGATAACTGGTCACCTTGTACTTTCAACACTTCATACTAATGATAGTCCATCTACAATTGCCAGGCTTATAGATATGGGTTTAGAACCATATATAGTATCATCTGCAGTTGTTGGAATAGTATCACAAAGACTTGTTAAAACACTTTGTCCAAAGTGTAAAGAACCATATGAAGCAAGCTATTCAGAATTAAAAATGCTTGGGAAAGACGAAAATGACACACTAGTTCTCCATAGACCAGTTGGATGTAATGCATGTAATGGTGGTTATTCTGGAAGAGCTGCAGTACATGAAATAATGCCAATAAATGAAGAAATAAGAAAATTAATAGATTCAGGTGCAACTACAGATAAAATTAGAGATGAAGCTGTAAAACAAGGAATGACATCACTTTTTGATTCAGCATATGCACTTGCAGAGCTTGGAAATACAAGCTTTGAAGAAGTAATGCGAGTAGGATATAGTCTTGGATAAGGAGGTTTTAATCTATGCATATAAATGACATAGTAAATGAGGGCACAAGAAGGCTTGCATCTGATGTTCATATTACAACAGGAATCCCACCCACCTTAAGAATAAATGGAGAATTAATTCATTATGGTGATTTTAATCTTACTGCTGATGATACTGAAATGCTTGTCAGACAAACTATGAGCGAACAAAAGTATAGAGAACTTATTGAAAAAGGAGAAGTGGATTTTTCATATTCAAGTCCTGGTATGGGAAGATTTAGAGTAAATGCATACACTCAAAGAGGAAGTCTTGGTATGGCACTTAGAATAATACCACCTGAGATTCCATCAATGAAGCAGCTAGGTTTACCATCTGTAATTAGCGATTTAACCAGACTTCCAAGAGGGCTTATTCTAGTAACAGGGCCAACAGGGAGTGGTAAATCAACAACACTTGCAACAATGATAGACCAAATTAATAAAGAAAGAAAATGTCATATACTTACCTTAGAAGATCCAATCGAGTATATGCATAAGCATAATAAGGCAATAGTTAACCAAAGGGAAATTGGCTCAGATTCAAAAAGCTTTACAAATGCATTAAGAGGCGCTCTTAGACAAGATCCAGATGTAATTCTAGTAGGAGAGATGAGAGACTTAGATACAATTTCAATTGCAATCACAGCAGCTGAAACAGGTCACCTTGTACTTTCAACACTACATACACTAGGAGCTGCAAAGACTATAGATAGAATAATAGATGTATTTCCACCACATCAACAACAACAGATAAGAGTACAACTAGCATCGGTAATACAAGCAGTAATTTCTCAACAGTTGTTAGCAAAAGCAGATGGCAAGGGCAGAGTTGCAGCACATGAAATAATGATAGCTTCCCCTGCGATCAGAAATTTAATCAGAGAAGATAAGATACATCAGATAGATACGGTAATTCAAACTGGAAGCAAGTATAGAATGCAGACAATGGATGCTTCGTTAATAGCACTTTATCATAAAGGCTTAATCAGTAAAGAAATGGCAATGACACAGGCTGTAAATCGTGAGGAAATGAAAAAATATATAGTTTAGGTGGTGCGAGATGATATTCAAGTACAAAGCTATAGCTACTAATGGTCAAAGAATAGAAGGTGTATTTGAAGCAAACACCGAAGCTGATGTTGTTGCAATGATAAAAGGAAATAAGTATATACCAGTACATGTAGAACGAGATATAGGGACAGAATCTCAAATAGAATTATTTTCTAAAAAGGTTAAAAAGAAGGATTTATCTGTTTTTTGTAGACAGTTTTTTGTAATGATAGATTCAGGGCTTGGAATAGTTAAGTGTCTAGATATATTAGCTGCCCAAACTGAAAATAAGATACTAAAGAAAACAACCGCTGATGTAGGTGAGGATGTTCAAAAAGGGCTTACACTTTCAGAAGCAATGCAAAAGCACCCAAGAGTTTTTCCAACAATCTTAGTAAGCATGGTTGAAGCTGGAGAAGTTTCAGGTAACCTAGATGGTATTATGGAAAGAATGGCAATCCATTTTGAAAAAGAAAATAAGATTGAAAACAAAGTAAAAAGCGCAATGATATATCCTATGGTATTAGCAGTAGTAAGTATTACAGTAGTAATATTTATGTTGATATTTGTACTACCAACCTTTACTAGCATGTTTGAAGGAACGGATGTACCACTACCGTGGCCAACAAAGTTTTTACTTGACTTAAGCGATTCAATAAGGAATAATTGGTATATGTATGTTGCAGGAGTAGGATTGCTAGCCTTTGGAATTACAACATTTTTACGAACTGAAGAAGGTATAAAAGCATTTGATACTTTAAAATTAAAGTTACCAGTTGTAAAGACCACAACTGCAAAGGTTATTACATCAAGATTTACAAGAACACTTTCAACTTTAATGGATTCAGGTATTCCACTTATTAAATCAATGGAAGTAGTGTCAAAAGTAGTTAATAATGTTATTATTAGAGATAGATTATTAAATAGTATCGAACAGATAAGAAAAGGAGTTTCACTCTCAAGAAGTGTAAGTGAGGTTGGAGTATTTCCACCGATGGTGGATTCAATGGTAAAAATAGGTGAAGAATCTGGTAGTTTAGATGAAGTTTTACTAAAAACGGCAGACTTTTATGATGAAGAGGTAGAACAGTCGTTGACAAAATTAACTTCATTACTTGAGCCACTTATGATAGTCTTTATGGCACTTTTAATAGGATTTATTGTAATAGCTATGTATCTTCCAATGTTTGATGTAATGAAAACAATTTAAGGCTTTAATGAAATTTATATATATTTTAAAGCAAGAGAAAAAACTAAGGAAAAATAAAAAGGAGGAATTAAAATGATTAATTGGATTCAAAAGAAAAGAAACAAGAAAGGGTTCACCCTTATTGAATTAGTTGTAGTAATTGCAATTTTGGGTATTTTGGCAGCTATAGCTATTCCTAGATTAGCTAGTACAAGAGAAAGAGCTAATAGGAGTGCTGTATTGGCTAATCTTAGAACAATCGAAAGTGCAATTTCAATTGCTCAAGCAGAGGGAGATATTGTTACAGCTACAACAGATGCAGAAGCTGTAACTGCATTAACAGCTAAAGGTCATCTTGCTGTCTGGCCAAAAGGACCTGGAACTTACACATATACTATTACTGGAATGAGAGCTATCGCTGCTGGTGATGCTAGTGACACTTATGTAGGCAATGTAGAAACAGTAGAAGCAATGAATTAACAGGGACAGACGCAGGGACAGTAACAAGACAAGCAAAGACAAGGGGACAGGTGCACTGTCTCACTCACTTAACTTAAAACTTAGAAGTCAAGGGGACAGGTGCATTGTCTCACTTAAGCTAAAGAAAGAACCACTGAGACACGGGGACAGGTGTACTGTCTTACGCACTTAAGACAAGACATTGGGACAGGTGCACTTTCTTACTCACTTAAGTTTAAATTAATACACAAAAAGCAAGACAAGGGGACAGGTGTACTGTCTCACTCACTTAACTTAACAAATTAATATTTCATTTAAAGCTGCGGCTAAGGGGAAACTCTTATGGCTGTAGCTTTTTATCTTTCACCAATTGTCGACCTCAAATATTATTTTCAAGACCATTTTTGAATAAAAAACTACAAAATAAGATAAAAATATTCGGTATAGATCCTAATTATCCGAATCAAATTTTGTGTGAATTGAAGCTGAATGTATAGTCGAAATAAAAATGTGCATAACAAATAACCCTACAATTGTAGAGTTGAATAAAGCGTTTTTAAGAACTAAGCTACTTTTTTGGGACACAGGGACAGGTGCACTGTCTTACTCACTTAACTTAACAAATTAATATTAAATTCAAAGCTGCGGCTAAGGGTAAATTCTTTGGCTGCGGCTTTTTCTCTTTCACCAATACCATTTTGCCATGGAAATCTGTAAGCTAGTTTTATATATTAGTTCCTTTGAGCTTAGGCTTGAGGGATATTTTTATGCATATAGTATTAAAAGGATAGGCTAATAAAACTATAAGAGATAACAAAAGAGCCTTTAAAGCATAATAGGCTCATTTATTAATTGAAATCGCAACTAATGATCAGTGCTGTTAATAAATTCTTCAAGTGTCTTCAATAATACTTTGACTTGTTTTAAATCGAATTGTAGTGTTTGCTTGCTTCCCTCTTCTCCATTTGGATCGTTACTCTTGTAGGTCCACATGGAGTAATAATCTTCATTAGAATTATAGTCCATAACTGTGTGGGAAGTTGGTTTAATCTTTTTATCCACCTTTCTAATATCCTTAATTATAGCCATTATTTTCCCTCCTCCATATTTTATAATTATAGTTTAGAATAAAAGTTACAAGATGTAATTCAAAAAATGAAATTAGAAAGAATTTGTTTAAAACAAGTTAGATTTAATAAATAAGTATTGGAACGCATTTGTGTAAACAAGTTTATTTAATAGATAAAAAACCAGTAAGGTTTATTAAATTATAGGATATTATTTTTAGAGAAATGTTATTAAATATATTTTTATTTAGAGATAGTAAATTTTCCATCTTATTTCTATATATAGAGTAAGGGGGTGGAAAAGTGAAATTTGAAAAATTAAGTAAAAAGCATCAAGACTTTTTAATGTATTGTTTAGGTGATTACATCAAGGGAAAAGTTAGAAAAGATGAGAGGAATCAAATCATTGAGCCGACATATGAGCAATATAAAGACTTCTTTAATGAGTTTGATGAAGAATATGAAATCGTTGATGGGCTTCCAGAGTCTGAAGCTTGTAATAGGTTTTCTGTAAAATTTAAAGTAGTATTAGAAGTGGACAAGTAAAATAGCACCCTTGGCAGACATTCTTCTCAATTCAGAGAGGTTGCCTATCAGGGGTGCTATTTTTATGTTTAAAAGAAATTATATCATCTAGATGAAATCCTCTGTCCATTCATCATCTATAACTTTTTGCTTGCTTTTAAGAATACCTAAATAATCTTTTAAGGCACGATAAACTCTTTTATATAGGAAGTCTTCATTATTAATTACAAGACAAGGGGACAGGTGCACTGTCTTACTAACTTAACTAATTAATAAACAATGAAATGCTGAGGCTAAGAGATAATCTTATGGCCTCAGCATTTTTTATTTACTCTTTCACCAATCCCATTTTGCTATGGAGGATCTGTAGGAAGTAACTTATATTAGTTCCATTGAACTTAGGCTTGAGGGATATTTTCATTTGTGGGAATATATGGTATAATAGAACAAATGTTCGAGAAAGGTGGGTGAAATAACAAAGCAAGATTCAGGGACAAACCTTGTCCTATTTATGGCTTAAGCTAACAAAGATAAGTGTCCGTGGCAGGCACATATCTTTGCAACGTTCTTAATTTTTTAACAATTCATATAGTAATTACTCTTCTATATGAAATTGAGTGACCTAGTTAGGCGACCGGTATCACTTAAAGTTAGGACACAAGACGCAGGGACAGGAACTGAGAAGATACTTCCAAAGTAGACAATCTAATTAATAAAAAATTAGATTATCTACTTGGTGGTATTTTTTTATTTCATAAAATATAGGTTTTATGACTAATTTTATAAATATTGCAATCGAAAAATATTAGTACTTAATGTATAATAATATCAAGAATTATTAAAGAACTAAATGAATTTAAGTATAAGAATAAGCACGTTGCCATGTAAAACATGCCTTGTTTATTTGTCTAATAAAGCACATAGGGATAATGGGAATAATATAGCACTCAAATGGAGGTAGTAATATGCCTAACAAGACAAGGGGACAGGTGCACTGTCTTACTCAACTAACATAACAAATTAATAAACAATGAAATGCTGAGGCTAAGAGATGATTTTATAACCTCAGCTTTTTTTGACAACAAGACGCAGGGACAGGTGGAGGGTTGAAGACAAGGGGACAGGTGCACTGTCTTACTCACTTGAGTTAACAAATTAATAAACAACGTAAAGCTGAGGCTAAGAGATAATCTTATGACCTCAGTTTTTTTTTATCTGTGGAATTAAATCAATAGATGTAATTTTAGAGGACCTAGAGACAAGGGGACAGGTGCACTGTCTTGCTCACGTAAGTTAACAAGTTAATAAACGATGAAATGCTGAGGCTAAGCGATAATTTTATAACCTCAGCTTTTTTTAGAGACAAGGGGACAGGTGCACTGTCTTGCTCACGTAAGTTAACAAGTTAATAAACGATGAAATGCTGAGGCTAAGCGATAATTTTATAACCTCAGCTTTTTTTTATTACTCTTTCACCAATCCCATTTTGCTATGGAGGATCTGTAGGAAGTTAACTTATATTAGTTCCATTGAGCTTAGGCTTGAGGGATATTTTCATTTGTGGGAATATATGGTATAATAGAACAAATGTTCGAGAAAGGTGGGTGAAATAACAAAGCAAGACCCAGGGACAAACCTTGTCCTATTTATCGCTTAAGCTAACAAAGATAAGTGTCCGTGGCAGGCATATATCTTTGCAACGTTCTTAATTTTTTAACAATTCATATAGTAATTACTGTTCTATATGAAATTGAGTGAACCTAGTTAGGCGACCGGTATCACTTAAAGTTAGGACACAAGACGCAGGGACAGGAACTGATAAGATACTTCCAAAGTAGAACATCTAATTAATAAAAAATTAGATTATCTACTTGGAGGTATTTTTTTATTTCACAAAGTATAAGTTTTATGACTAATTCTATAAATATTGCAATCGAAAAATATTAGTACTTAATGTATAATAAAATCAAGAACTATTAAAGGACTAAATGAATTTAAGTATCAGAATGAGCACGTTGCCATGTAAAACATGCTCTGTTTTATTTGTCTAATAAAGCACATAGGGATAATGGGAATAATATAGCATTCAAATGGAGGTAGTAATATGCCTAGAAGATCGCGCAAAAAAAGCGAAAGTGGGCTTTATCATGTTATGTTAAGAGGCATAAATAAACAGACAATATTTGAATCTGATGATGATAGGTACCAGCTATTAGCAACTATGAAGCGGTTTGTTGATACAAATAAGTTTATTCTATTTGGCTATTGCTTGATGGACAATCATGTACACCTTCTTATTCAAGAATTAGAAGATGATATTTCTACTGCAATAAAGAGAATAAGTTCAAGCTATGTATTATGGTACAACAAGAAGTATGAGAGATGTGGGCATTTATTCCAAGAAAGATTTAAAAGCGAACCGGTAGAAACAGATAATTATTTTATGATAGCATTGAGATACATTCATCAAAATCCTATAGAGGCTAGAATTTGTAAAGAGTTATCGGATTATAAGTGGACAAGCTATAAAGAATACATAAAAGTGCCCATAATAATTGATACAGAATTATGCTTAAGTTTATTTTCACCCGATAAGGATAGAGCTGTAGAGCTGTTTGTTGAATATATGAACCAAAATAATGAGGATAGTTTTCCCGAATTTGAAGATTATATTAAGCTAACTGATACTGAAGTATTAAAAAAAATATACGATATGGGTATTAGAAATATAAGTGAATTTCAGAAGTTAGAGAAAAATATAAGAAATAGCTTTATAAAAGAATTGAAAATGACAAAAGGTATTAGTATTAGACAAATATCTAGGATAACAGGTATTTCTAAGGGCATTATTGAGAGATCATAAGAAATAATTGAATACTTTGAATAGGTATGAATTAAAAGCTTGATTGAATTAACTATAACATAGGAGTTTAAAAATTATTTAAAAAAAATATTATAAATATTAAAATGAGTTTTAAAGTATGCTTGAATAAGCGAGTGCTAACTAAAAACCTAGTGTTTTGAGAATATGGAACTCATTTTTTTCTTGGAATTTTCTATTTTTTTCAATTTGCTTAAGTTAGACAATATGATATTGGAACAATTAGTGACAATATTTATGCAATTTTACACATTGCTATAGACATGAAATCAGAATTGTAATATAATTCTGATAAAGAGTAAAAATTTTATACCATTAAGATTTCTTTTATAACTTAGTTAATTAGGGATGTACTTGTAATTATAATTGGTGTAAATAATTATTGTTCATAACTACAGTAAATGTTATAATTATCATATAATATCGACAAAACAAGGAGCTTCTATGATTTTATTAGTATTTATATATGGTCTTTTAATTGGTTCCTTTTTAAATGTATTAATATATCGAATACCTAAAAATGAAAGCATTGTTTTTCCAGGCTCACATTGCCCTATATGCAGTCACAAACTTGCGTGGTACGATAATGTACCTTTATTTTCATATTTATTTCTAAAAGGCAAATGCAGATACTGTGGAACGGGTATTAGCCAACAATATCCATTAATAGAATCATTAAATGCACTTATTTACATAATCTTATTTATAAAATTTGGCTTTTCAGCAATATTTATATTTTATGCACTTGTTTCATCTGCTTTAATTGCTATAGCAATAATTGATTTAAAGCAACTAATTATACCAGATTCTCTGGTAATTTCTATTATTATAATCACAGTTTTGTACAAATCAATAAACTTTTTTGTTTATGGTATATCTCCTAGTATTCTAGATAGTTTTTTAGGACTCCTAATTGCTGGAGGTTTGTTTTTAGCAATTGTTATTCTTAGCCGAGGTGGTATGGGTGGTGGAGATGTTACACTAATTGGTGCACTTGGTTTTGTTCTTGGGGTTAAATATATTTTATTAACAATTTTCTTATCTTTTTTATACGGGGCAATTATATCGGTCTTTCTTTTGGCTACAAAGATTAAAACACGAAAAGATCCAATTCCATTTGGCCCATTTATAATTTTATCATTTTTTACAACAATATTTTTTGCAGAATCACTTTTAAATTGGTACATTAATCTTATAAGCTAGCAAATTATTCCTTATTGGGTTGATATTATAATATATAAGTTTGAGAGGGGGAGAAGATTTGAGTTTATTCGGATCAAGCAGTGTCCTTAGTCTCGATTTTGGTTCAGATAGAATCAAAGGGGTTGTAGGGAAGTATTCAAAGAAAGGAATTATTGTAGATAAGAGTTTTTCGCTTAATCTACCAGAGGGTTTATATCAAGATGGTGAAATAGAGGATATAGATCAGCTTACTTATTTACTTAGAAACACGTTATCGGAAAATGGAATAGGGCAGTTAGAAACCTACGGGGTAATTAATTCTACCTCTATTATTATGCGTGAGGTAAGTTTACCAACCATATCCAAGGATGAAATTGATTCTATTATCACCTATCAGCTGGAGGAATATATTCCAATTAATCCAGAAGATTATGTAGTAAAGTACTTATCTTTGGGGACTATTGTAGTTGATGGTATTGATCGCTCTCAGATTTTACTTGTTGGTATTCCAAGAGCGATGATTCAGGCACATCTTACTCTCTTAAAAAGTTCAAACTTAAAACCTACAATACTTGATTATCATGGGAATGCAATTGCAAAACTAATTTCTCAAGGTGGGAATATTAATGGAGGCTACCCTGAAGCTTCAACAGTTGCTTGTGTAGATTTAGCATCTAGTTTTACTAATCTTTCGATAGTTGAAGATGGCAAGGTAAAAGTAGCTAGAGTAATTGAATATGGATCGGATGATATTGTAAATGAACTTAAGAAAAGCTTTTCTTATATGGGAGAAAAAGATATCCTAGAAAAAATTAAAAAACTTGAGGATATAAGCATAAAACCATCGATTGATGATCCAGATGTGAGTTTTATTGAAATACTACGTGATAATTTGTTTGTTTTAATGGATAAGATTGAGATGATTTTTAGATATTATAAGACTAGAGATGCAAGTAATAAAATTGACCTTGTACTTCTTTATGGAAGTTTCTCTCAGATAATAGGCTTAGATACTATGTTTAATGAGTTCTTTGAACTTGAATCCACTAAGCTTTTAAGCTTAAGTAAAGTTAAAATAAATAACGAATTAAGTCAATTTGCAAATGCAACAGGTGCTTTAGTCAGATTGAGTGAGGTGAAAAAATGAGAGATCTTAACTTTTTCGAGCCTTTTATAGAAAAAAGACAATTTAAATTTGATAAGATAATATTATTGTATTCACTTCTTTTTATTGTTCTAGTAGGTTTAATAGTTGTTGGAGGACTAAACCAAGTTAAAATTGCATCATTAAATAAAGATGTAAATTCACTTAAAGTAGTAGCAGAAGATCCTGAAACTAATGCAAAGGTAAATGATATAAAAGTTTTTGAGGAGGAAACTGCTCAATACAAAGCAGAAGTTGAAAGGATTATTGCATTAGACCAGAGTATCCAAGCAAGAGATGTGATTGGTGATAGTTTACTTAAAGATATTAACTCAAAACTGCCACCGGATGTCTTTTTAAGCAACATGAGTGCATCTGGATGGGAAATACAAATTTCTGGGTTTGCTGAAGATAAATATGCAATTGCAGAATTTGGCAAAGGGCTTACTGAACTACCATTGGTAGAGGATGTATTTATATCTAATATTTCAGAGGTAGAAAGCTATTATAATTATAATTTAGAAATCCAACTTAGGGAGGTGCTAGTCGATGCAAACTAAGAAACCATCTCTATTAGGCAAAATAAAGACTAGACCCTTAACAAGTAGCGAAAAAGTATTGCTAACACTTTTAGCAATAGTAGGTATAGCTTGGCTAGGTAATCAGTTTATATTAACACCACAAGCTGCTAAACTTGAAGGATTACAGGTTGAAAAGTATGAACTTGAAGCAAAAATTCAGGATATGAATGAAACTCTTAGAAGAGAAGATGATATTAAAAAAGAATCTGAATTGTTAAAGAGTGAGCGAAATCAAATACTTTCTTATTATTTTCCGACTCTTGATCAAGCACAAATAATATACTTACTAAATGATTTGTTACCTGAAGATCAAGTAGATATAGTTGATTTAAATTTTACAAGACCAACAGCTGAATCTATTTCAGAAATGGATGTATACAATATGGAGATGTCTATTCCATTTAGTGGTAGTTATGATGGGATTGTAAATATGGTACGAGCAGTTGAAACAAGTCCAAGAAGACTGATGGTAAGCTCTTTATCTCTTGATAGAACTACGGATGACTTATTAGGTGGCAATATGAACCTAAAAGTTTATAGCCTGCAAGGCTTAGCGGATGCTGATTCAGAAGTTATCCCAATAGAAACCGCCGAAAATCTAAATCAAGGTACACTTTTCAATAGTTTTTCTGGGTATGCAGGAGTAAATGGAGATGTTACTTACGATAGTGATGGGAGACCAATAGTTAGTACAGGTACCAGTGGAACATCTGGAAGTGAAGTTGGAGGAGCAGAAGAACCACCTGAAATAGTTGGAGACCTTTTACACAGTTTTGAAACAAGAAATTATGATTTTATTTCTTCTAATCCTCTTGTAAGAGGAACAGCTTCACCAAGTACAATTTCTATGGCTGGAAGATTTTCACTTAGAATGGAATATAAAATAGTTGGTATAGAAGAAAAAAATACTGCAATGGTAGATATATCAAGTGCAGATATTACAATTAAATATCCGCCTACTTACCTTACTATATGGGTACATTCATTTTCATATGGTCCTGGAAAAGTAGGAATGAAAGCTATTACACAATCAGGAGATGAAATTGACATCCCTATAAGTGAAGGTGTCTCATGGCTTGGTTGGAGTAACTTGGAAATTCCAATTCCTGGTGATATCAATTTATATCCACTAAAACTTACTCATATATATTATGAATTGGCTGAAGGAAGAGATGATTTTGGAGTTTTAATATTTGATAAGCTAGAAGCTTTTTATCCTCATCATTTTGAAGATAGTATGGATGAGGTAAAAACTCCTGAACACTTATTCTATGAGGTTAAAGCTGGCGATAGTGTTTCAACTATTTCTAGAGATATATATGGAACAATGACCTATAAAAATGAAATTATGGAAAATAATGATATAAATGCTGGTGAAGTTTTACCAGTAGGCAAGATACTAGTTTTAGTAGATAGATAAGGAGGAGATAGAATGAAAAATATTAAACTTATAATGGTTTTAACAGTAATTTTTACTCTCCTTATTATACCGGGAGGGGTTCTTGCAACAGGTGATGATTATGATTCAGGGTATACAGAAGGAGTATCCTATTATGAGGATAAACCGCAATATGATGATTTTGACGAAGCGTATTTTCAATACCTTCGTGTCGCAGATGACGATGTACTTGATCAAATAGTAGATAAAGATGAATTTGAGGAAGGTTTCAAAAAAGGTTATGAAGATGCTCTTGAGGGGGATGTGGAAGTAAATTATGCTGTATCTTTAGGAGAAGCTTTAGGAAAAACATTAGCTTTAGAAGACTTTTATAATGGAGATGAAAGTGATTGGCGTAATGCTATACCAAATGATAAGTCAATTATAAAAATGTATGATTTAGATGAGATGCCTGAAGAATATGAGGATGCTTTTATTGTTGAATTTACTTTAGCTTTTCAAGATAGCTATGAAGAAAATTATGAAATAGCATTGCTAGATCCCCCAAAGATGAGTATGGAGCAAGGTCTTGATGATGGGAAAGCAACTGGTGAAGCAATGGGAATACTAAATGCTGAGAAAGACTATCTCTATAAAAACTCGATGAATGACGAAAGAGACTTATTAGATGATTCTGAGATAAGAGATAAATATAGACTTAAACTTGGCAATGATGAGTATGAAGATGCCTTTATTGAAAGCTTTAAACGAGAGTATATGCGAGCTTATAACGAGAAGTTTAGAGCTTTATCCCAAGAAGATTCTTTAATAAAATCAGTATCTAATATGATAACTTCTGCTGGAGGGGATATAAGCATTGATAATAGCTTAAATGTTACTGTTAAACCGGGTGCCTTTTATATGCCACTTATGGTAACCGTAAATACAAGAAACACAGACTATTATACTTTTGGCACATATAACCGAGCATCTGAAGTATATGGTATAAAAATTGACAATCCTGCTGGAACACTTGATGATAGCAATACTATAACAGTCAGTTTTCCATACTATGGAGACAAAAATAAAGCTGGACTATATAAATTAGTGGATGATGTGTGGTCATACGTACCATCAAGGATAGAAGAGAATGTAATATATGCAGAGCTTCTTCCATCTACATTATCTAATAGAGAAAGTGAATTTGTAGTTTTTATGGATACCAGCATTAGGGTTTTAACTGATATAAGAGATCATTGGGCAAAAGAAGAAATTGAAACTATGGTAAGAAGAGGTATAATAACTGGTTATCCAGGACAGACTTACCTTGACGGAACTTTTAAACCAGATCAACCAGTAACAAGAGCGGAGTTTCTTATTCTTTTAAGCAGAGCTGAAAGCTGGACATTGCCAAACTATATTGCTAATGCTACTTACTTTAAGGATTATCAACAATTCCAATCTTATGGTAATATGATTAGCTACGGTTTGTCAAAAGGCTATATATACGGCTATACTGACAGAACCTTTAGACCATACAATTCAATCTCGTATTATGAAGTGGAGCTAATAATGGGCAGGGTTTTAAATAATTATAATTTCAAATGGAACACCTTAGCAGAACAAATGATGTTTGATAAGGGTTACAGATCTCCAAGCTTCCAGAATGTGGATAGTAAAATAACTAGAGCAGAAGTTGCATATATGCTTTATGTACTGAATCAATGGAGATATTAACAAATTATAAAGAAAAAAAGAAGGGCTATACACTAATCGAGCTGATTGTTGTATTAGCTCTTTTTTCTTTGCTTTTAACCATTGCAATACCTAATTCAAAAGCTTTTAAGACTTATAATCAAAATCAACAACTAAGAATATTTGAGAAAGATATAAGACAAGCAAGAAATAAGGCGATTATTGAAAATAAAGCAATAGGGGCTTATTTCTATATTACAAAGAATTCTTACGAAATCAAATATATAGGTGGTGAAAAGATACTTGAGAGGGAATTATATGGCGGAGTAGAGTTTAAGAGTAAGAACTTTACTAATTATATTTTTAATCCTAATGGAGCTATTGGGAATGCTGGGACAGTTATAATAAAGAAAGGTTCAGAAAATTATGAGCTAGCAATAGCACCAGTAACTTCAAAGATAAGTCTAAGAAAGGATAACTAAAATATGAAACAAAAAGGTTTTGTATTAATCGATATTATAATTGGGTTTGCACTAATAGGCCTTTTAGCTTCGGTTGTTTTTCCTTCAATATCAGCTACGAAAATCCAAATTTGCAAAGCTGAAAAGAAAGCTACTGTAATTGATCAAGCTCAAAGGATTGTCCAGACTTTAAAACATCCTAGTGTAATAAACAATGATCTACTTGATGCTCTAACTGAAGGTAGTTCTATAGATTATGATGATAATCTACTTTCTGATAATTTAAAGGCTACGATATATATAGATTCGATTTCAGAGAATTATCAAATATATAGCGTTGAAGTAAAGTTTCTAGAGGAGGATATAAGTGCTAAATTTCAGGCTTCAAGAAATGAGAAATAGAGGATTTACACTTATTGAGTTAGTTATTGGGATAGGACTAACTGGTTTATTGATAGCATTGGCTTTTAGTATATTTAGTTTTACTTCACGTGTATCTAATGAAGTACAGGTTGAGGATGACTATTTACTTCAAGGTAGATTTGCAATTGAATATATCAGAGAAGAAATTATTGGAGCAAGTGAAATTGTTTCTATGGATGATTACTTGCCAGATAATTTTTTATATACTGATACTTTAGGATTTTTTATTGTTAAAGAGGATGCATATTTTAATCATATATTTTATAAACTAGATGGAGAAATTCTAACTAGGATTAGCTTTGAAACTCATGATAAATGTCCAAAGAATATGCCGGGTTTGAGAGGTAATAACCCTATTTTAGAAAATGTTTATGATATTAAAGATTCATATTATGATAAGGATAATATGCTTCTTTGTCTTGTTATACGAACTCGAGATAAAGCTGATGGTAAAGAGTATTCTTTTATGGAAACATTATATCTTAGAGATGACTTAAATAAGAGAGGGTTAAATTGAATAGAACTGGTTCTACTACATTATTCGTTTTAATAATCAGTGCAGTGTGTCTACCCATTTTGGCATTCGCTTGGCAAACCCTTTTTATTCAAGCTAAGCTAAATAGTAATAGGGTAGATATGATTCAGGGAGAGCTAAATTTAGAAACTGAAATAAATAGATTGGTTTATAATGAAGCTGGTATAAATGACAAGATAATAGAGATTATTAAACTATATCCAGATAAATTTGATAACATGGAGCATAATATTCCAATAGCATCAACATTGTTAGAAAATACATCTGGCAAACTTTCTTTTGAAAACAATAAGGATGATAGACCTAAGTATAAGCTTAATATATCAGCTACTTATAAGGGTATGGATGTTAGTAAGAATATAACTGGAAACATCTTTAATAGAGAGATTGACGATTGTGACAATGGCCTTGTCTATTCACAGAACTCTTCAGAAGAACACATAAACAAAGTTGAAGAGTTGTTGACAATCATTCCGGATTCTATTGATACGGATTTTTTGCCAAGTGCTCATTCATTGGTTAGAACATCAAATAATAATGAGATTCGAATATTAGCAAAGCCTTTTGGACCTAGCAGACTATATTTGGATAATAGCAATTGTAATTATGTTAATATTATCAATAATAGAGTGGTTTTGATTGTAGAAAAGGATGGGTTTAATAGAAATAATGTATTAATAGATTGTTCAGGATATAGCTCTGTAATGTTAAGTGGTATTATATACATAGAAAATGGAGATTTGTCTTTTAAAGGAAAATGTAATTTTCAGGGGATTATATTAATAAAAGATGGGGAGATAAAACGAGAAGCAGAGGAAATATCAACCATCACTGGCAAAGTAGTTTTAAACTCCTTTAAAGACCCAAGAGAGGCTGTTGAAATTAACTATGGTGCTGGAAATTACTTGAAATATGCAAAGTATTTATCTCCATTAGTAGACCCAGAGATTGTAAAAATAGAGATTGAATAAATAATATTTAGAAGTCTTTAACTTTTAGCTTGTTAGCTATCTTAGATACTGATATAATAATCTTAGTAAAGATATTTTATTCTTTTCTTTTGAGAAGGAATAAAGTCAGAATTGGAGGTTTTAGATTGATACAAGCAGGAGAGTTTAGAAAAGGTATCACATTTGTTTGGGATGGTGAAGTTTTTCAAATAGTAGATTTTCAACATGTTAAACCTGGTAAAGGTGCAGCTTTTGTTAGAACAAAACTTAAAAATGTACTTAGTGGAGGTTTTAAAGAAGTAACATTTAATCCTACTGAGAGATTTGAAAAGGCTGTTATTGAAACTAAAGAGATGCAGTATTTGTATTCAGATGGGCAGATATATTACTTTATGGATTTAGATACCTATGAGCAATTACCTCTAGATCATGAAGCAGTTGAAGAAGCTCTAAAATATATCAGAGAAAATGATATTGCTCAGATTAAGTTTTTTAAAGGCAAAGCTATTGAAGTTCAACCTGATAACTTTGTTGAATTAGAAGTTGTTGAGACTGAACCTGGAGTAAAAGGTGATACAGCGCAAGGTGCGACAAAAGCAGCAATTGTTCAAACTGGGGTATCAATCCAAGTTCCTATGTTTGTGAACATTGGTGATAAAATAAAAATAGATACAAGAACTGGAGAGTATCTTTCCAGAGTATAAGGAGGGTAAAAAAATGGAATATTTATTTCAAAAAGTATCATATCTTAAGGGTCTAGCTGATGGATTGGGAATTGACGATTCTAGCAAAGAAGGAAAATTATTAATGGCTGTTGTTGAAACTTTAGAGGAATTTGCTGAAGTTATGGAAGAAGTAGTTGAAGATCAAATCGACCTTGAAGAGTATGTTAATTTTATCGATGAAGATTTGGCAGATGTAGAAGATGATATTTATGGTGAAGACGATGATTCTGATTTTGATGATGATTTTGATTTCGATGAATTTGATGATTGCTGTGACGATGAAGGATGTAATTGTTATAAGGATAAGGATGACGAATTTGAGGATGAAGACGAAGAGTAATATATGGCCTAAAGCTCAGCTTTAGGCTAGTTTTTCGTAAGGGGGTGTTGAAATGGCTGAAAATGTAAAGAATGAATATATAGAAAATGGTGTGATAAATATATCCAATGATGTAATATCTACCATTGCTTCAACTGCAGCAATGGAGGTTGAAGGTGTAGTTGGTATGAATAATAATCTCGCTGGAGGAATTTCAGAGCTTTTAGGTAAAAAGAATCATGGCAAAGGTGTTAAGACTGAAGTAACTGGAAATGAAGTATCACTTGAGTTACATTTAAACCTTTCTTATGGAGCTAAACTTAATCAAGTTGGTGAAGAAGTTCAAATTCGGGTTAAAGAAGCGATTGAAAATATGACAGATTTATTAGTAAAGAATGTTGAAGTTCATATTGAAGGGGTAGTAAGAACAAAATCAGAAGAAGATAAGGCCAAATAGAGACTTATTTTCGTTAGGAGCAAGAAATGGGAAGAAAACAAGCAAGAGAAGGAGCTATGCAACTATTATTTCAAATGGATAGTAATTGTGTATTTGATGTTTTAGCCATTGATTCTTACCTAGAAAATTTTCCCTTTGGAGAAAATGAGTCTGGGTATATTCGTTCAACTGTCAGTGGAATACTAGAAAACAAGTCTCAAATAGATGAATATATTACTAATCAACTAGATGGTTGGTCATTAGAAAGGCTTGCAAAAGTTGATTTGGCTACTCTAAGGGTGGCAATTTATGAAATATTATATATGGATGATATTCCTGTGGAGGTCTCCATAAATGAAGCTATAGAAATGGTCAAAAAATTTAGTGCTAGCGATGCATATAAGTATGTAAATGGAGTTTTAGGCGGTTTTGTTCGTGCCATTGATAAAAAATGAAAAGCTTATATTTAGGTGTAGATACTAGCAATTATACGACATCTTTAGCTGTAATAGATTCGAATAACAATATTATCTGTGACAAGAGAAGAATACTCGATGTAGGATTAGGAAAGAAGGGGCTTAGGCAACAGGAGGCCCTATTTCAGCATATAAAGAACTTACCCATGCTCTTTAATGAAATGGATATCAATATGTCTGAAATTGAATCAGTAGGCGTCTCTACTCGTCCCAGGACGGTTGAAGGTTCTTATATGCCTTGTTTTCTTGCTGGAGATGGTTTTGCTAAAACACTATCCCACTCTTTAGGTATTCCTTTTAAAAGATTTAGCCATCAAGAAGGACATATTGGGTCATGTTTAATACATAATAATATACAAGAAAAGTTTTTAACACTTCATTTATCTGGTGGAACTACTGAATCGATAAATTGTGTTAATGGGCTCTATAATTTAGAGCTAGATACAATAGGAGGCAGTCTAGATATAAGTTTTGGGCAGTTAGTTGATAGATTGGGTGTAAAGATTGGTCTGGAGTTTCCTTGTGGTTCGGAGCTAGAAAGAATAGGACAAAAGGGCAAGATGTTACATATTAAGATTCCTTATAAAATTAATGAAGGTTATTTCAATTTATCTGGTTTAGAGAATTATTTTTCCAGATTAATTGATGAAAAGCACTATAAAATAGAGGATATAAGTTTTACTCTTTTTTCACTTTTTGCAGATATTATAAGAGATTGGATAGCTTTTTCTCTATATAAAACAGATATAAAAACTATATTTATTGTTGGTGGAGTTGCTTCAAATTCTATAATCAGAAATAGACTATTAGATCAACTCTCAGATTTCAATGTTTTATTTGCAAACAAAGAACTATCAAGTGATAATGCAGTAGGTATAGCATATTTAACTGGAATAAAAAAAGGTTGGGAGGTGTAGTATTTGAGGCCTTTGATGGTAAGCGAATTAAATGGATACATAAAAAAATTGATTTCAGGAGATATTTTACTTAGTTTTATAGAAGTAGAAGGCGAAATCTCGAATTTTACACATCATTACAGCGGGCATATGTATTTTAGTCTTAAGGATGAGAAAAGCAGAATAAAATGCATTATGTTTCAAACAGATAATAAATCTATAGATTTTGAGCCTAGTAATGGTTTAAAAGTTGTGATTTCTGGAAGCGTCAGCGTTTATGAAAAAGATGGTACATATCAGATATATGTTAAAATTATGAAAAAACAAGGATTGGGTGAGCTTTATAAGAAGTTCAACTTATTAAAAGAAAAACTTGAGAAAGAAGGTTTATTTCGCTTAAGTTCTAAAAAAGGATTACCTTACTTACCAAAAAAAATAGGGGTCGCAACATCTTCAACTGGAGCGGCAATTAGAGACATTGTAAGCGTCCTAAGAAGACGATTCCCTGCAGTGGATATATTAATATATCCATGCCTTGTCCAGGGTGATAATGCTCCTAAGGATATTATTAAGGGTCTTAAATACTTAGACAAAAGAGATGATGTTGATCTTATTATAGTTGGCAGAGGGGGAGGCTCCTATGAGGAATTATTCGCATTTAATGACGAGGAACTAGCAAGGTGTATCTTTGGATTAAGTACTCCTCTTATCTCTGCTGTTGGACACGAAAGTGACTTTACGATTGCAGACTTAGTTGCAGATATAAGAGCGGCTACCCCTTCAGCGGCTGCTGAATTAGCATTACCTGAAAAGAATAGTTTAAGTGAGAGATTGTGGAATCTAGGAACAAAGATAGAAAAAAGAGTATTTAGAAATATTGAAGATAATAATTATTATTTAAACAACATTGAAAAGAGATTGCATTATCTAAATCCTATCCAAAAGATAAATGACAGAAGAATGAACTTGGACAAAATATTTAAGACACTAGACCATTGTATTGAGCTAAGTTTTTTAGATAAAGAAAAGCATCTTCTTTCGCTTTATAATCGTTTAAATGTTTGTGATCCTCTATTGAGTATCCAGAGGGGTTATGGTTTAGTTTTTAATGAAAACAAGGATTTAGTTAAAAGTATAGAAAATTTAAGTCTTGATGATAATTTATATATTAAGTTAAAAGATGGTATTATAAAAACAAAAGTTCTAGAAATCAGGGGGGAATAATATTGGATAAAATAGAATTATCCTATGAACAAGCAGTAAACAAGTTAGAGGAGCTTTTAGTTGAAATAGAAAGTGATGATTTAAAGCTAGAAGATACCCTTGAAAAATTTAAAGAGGCAATGGACCTCTATAAGTGTTGCAATGCAATATTAACAAATGCTGAAGGAACAGTAAAACAAATCTTGGAAAAAGAAGATGGTTTCGCGGAAATAAATTTTCCTTCGGTTTTTAGGGAGGAAAACAATGAAGTCTACTAATCAAATGGAAGAATATATAGCCCTTATCGATGAGTCGCTAAGAAATGCTTTATATCCGGGACAAATGTTATCTGAGGATTTATCTAGAGCAATTGAATATAGCTTATTTACAGGTGGTAAAAGGTTGAGGCCTATTATGACTTTAAAAGCCTATGAGCTTTATGATAACTACATACATAATGCAATGCCTTTTGCTGCTGCTATTGAAATGATTCATACATATTCATTAATCCATGACGATTTACCAGCTATGGATAATGATGATTTAAGACGAGGCAGGCCTACAACTCATAAAGTTTATGGTGATGCTAATGCTATACTCGCAGGTGATGCACTTTTAAACCTTGCATTTGAAACAATGTTAAAGTGGAGTGTTAAAAAACCCGATGAAAGAAAAAATCGAGCAATGTACGAAATTGCAATAGCTTCAGGTCAATGTGGAATGGTTGGCGGTCAAGTTTTAGATATAAAGGCTGAAAACAAAACGATCACAGAAGAAGAATTATTTAAGATTTACAAAGGCAAAACCGCTGCTTTGATAAAAGCTAGTATACTTTCGGGAGCTATAGTTGGTGGCGCTAGTGAAAATGATATTGAGGCTCTAAGAAAATTTTCGATCAAGCTTGGGCTTGCTTATCAAATGCAGGATGATATTCTTGATGATATAGAAGATGAGAAAATAGATAAAAACACAATATTAAAGTTTTATAGCAAAGAAGAAGCTATAAAAAAAATAGAGATTATTAGTAATGAAGCTTTGGAAATTTTAGATAGTTTATCACATTTAAATACTGAATTTTTTAAAGATTTGACCCTTAAACTGGTTAATAGAACTATATAAAGTATTTTTTAAAATCAATATTTTGTATAGAATAAGCAATTGAGCTTCAATTATATTTGAGGCAATTATTATCTTGACGCTTGTATCTATAGAAAAAGTTTATAATTTTATTTGTTAAAACATAGAAATAGAATATATTTGTCATTTTTATTGACATAAAGCGTAAAAGGTTTTGACATTACTACAACTTGGGTATATATTTATAATAAACAGATAAATTGTCAGTAAATTCAAATATCAACACAAAATGGATGGGGTGATTATCGTGAATCCAAAAATAATCTTTGCAAAAAAAAGAAGAGGTAGTGTATTTGTATTTGTATTGATAATATTTTTGACATTAAGTATATTTGCTACCTCAGTGATTTATGTATTTAATGCAAACTTAAAACAAGCTAAGCATCAGCAAGATAGCTTGGAAGCTTATTATTTAGCATATTCAGGTGTGGAAATGGGTTATGCTGCATTAGTAGCTAATACGAATGAGCGATTGAATAAGCTAGTTGCGAATACTGTTTCAGAGTATACTGAAACAGAAATTGATTTTGGTAATGGTAAAATTGATATTTTAGCAAAAGTGACAAATGATACAAATTTTGATGGATGGATAAAAGTTACTGGAAAAGGGAAGTTGAATAAAAATGGACTAGAGTTTGTTAGAAGCATGTACTTTGATCCTGCTAATCCAATTGATATTGTTTGGAAGAGTAACTAAGGGAGGGGGATTATCTAATGAGAAAAAGAAAAGGATTTACGTTAATAGAATTAATCTTAGCAATTGCACTGACAAGTATAGTGATTGCTACTGGCACAAATCTTATGGTATTTGGAATGAAAAATACTCAATTAACCTATGATGAGTTTGATGTTCAGTCTAATGTGAGATTGATGTCACAGAAGATTAACACGACTATTAGAGATTCAGCTGCTACTTTTGTTTTGCATAGAGATGACCCTAATAACCTTACAGATGAATGGAATTATATTATGCTAGATTCAAGCAAGACAAAATTAATGGAGTATAAGTGGAATTCATCAACAAAAGTTCATGATGCTAAAGAAGTTTTTAAAGGGTTGTCAGATGTTACTTTAGATTTAGAGTTTACAAAAGATACAGCTTCTGATATTGATAGATTGTTGAGATATCGTTTAACCATCTATGATGGTACTAAAAGCAATACGATTGAATCTGAGCTTGAGTCGAACAATTCTTTGCAAGTTATTGATAGATCCTATGCAGAAACGGCAAATGTACTTGCATATAGATTTGATAGCAGGATAGATGAAGTTTCAAATGCTCAGGCAGCAGTAGCAATGGTACTTGATAAGTCTGGATCAATGAAGTACAAACTGAATGGTTCTTCAGCGGATGATAATAGCAGTAATTCTGATAAGTGGTCTAAACTTAAGAAGTTAAAAATTGAAGCAAATAGACTTATAGATAGATTAGCAGAATACTCAAATATTTCGGTTAGTATTAATCCGTTTGATTCTACTGCTAATGGTTCAGAATTAATGTTAAAAGCACGAGTTAATAATGCAACCAATACTGGACTTACTACTAAAGTCAACAACTTAAGTGCTGGTGGGGGAACGAATACTGGAGATGGAATAAGAAGAGCATATTATAAAATTAAAGATTTTAATGAGGAGGAGGAGAATAAGAATAAGACTAATAAAAACTTTTTAATTATCCTAGTTGATGGAGTTACAACATTCGCTAGTGTTAATAGAGTTGATTTAGATGAAATTTGGTTTTATAATTATAAGGGTGATACTTACACTAATGCTTCTGGGGAAAAATATGAGTATTATGGTAGCTCTGGATGGTGGAATACAAAGTATTATTATAGGAAGTATGACGTAACATATTTTACAGGTGATAATAGCATTAATAATAACGAAATTAGCAACTATAATACTACCTATTCATCAGGTAGATATGCCGGGGATGGTGGCTCTCTAGATCCATGGGGTACAGAATATGTTGATATTGTAGGTCAATTAGTTAAGAGTTATAAGTTAGGCACTAACGAGGCAATAAAAACTTATGTAATAGGTTTTTCAAGTAATTCTGCAGATTATGGTAGTCTTGAAGATATAGCAAAAGCTACAACTGGTGATACGGTTTATTATGAAGCTGGTTCTTCTGAGGCTTTGGAAGCTATTTTTCAAGCCATTGAAAGAGATATAAGTGATGCATTGTGGCACATTGGTGGACCTAACTAGGAGGCGAATAATATGAAAAAGGGATTTACATTGATAGAAGTAATATTGGGAATCTTTTTAATTAGTTTAATCGCCATGACTTTTATTCCTATGGTTTCTTTTAGTTTTAAAAATATAGTTCACTCACAGGAATTTACTAGAACTTTATTTGCAGATCAAGAGTATGTGGAAAATGAAATGGAAACATGGCAGGAAATAGAACCTACTGACCCTAATACAACTGGTACTATTAGTATTTTTGGAGTTGATATAAAGGGGCATGAGATAGAATTAGCAACACCTACAAGTGGAGAGGTAAATATATTTCTACCACAGAGGACAATACTAGATGAGATTCCAGTAATTAAATCTCCTCCTGTGGTAGTAGTTAAGAATAATAATGTTAATATATCTCCGCAACCAAATAAATTTAATTTGTTTTCAAGCACAACAACTTTATTTGTAAATGAGGTAGATATAACTGATTTAACTAAGCAATTTTTTTTAATGAATATATATAGGTGGTATTTATCACAAGAAACAAATATAACTAATACACCTAGTTCTAATACGAATGACTATACTGTCTTAAAAGAATGGAATGAAGCGAGGTCTCCTGTTTCTTTGGTTGAATCATTAACTCTGAATTTTATACCTAATATTAAATTGGGGTATAATACAATCGACTTTACATCTTTAAAAACAGCTATGAGTTTTACAGATGAAGAGATGATTAATCGTTTTGGGAATAGATTTATACAATATGGAGTAACTCCATTTTCAGAAGCTGGAAGAATAGGAAAAGAAGAGCTTAGTAACTTTATTTATATTCAAGCGCCAAGAATTGAGATTCTAGAGTCAAAGTTCATAAATGGGGAAAACAAGTTACAAATTGTGTTTAATAATAATGTTTTAGATACATTTAATACAGATCATTTTGAGTTGAACCCTCTACTTGGTGGTGTAGTAGCTGTAACAAGAGATGCTACTAACCATAAAGTTATATTAGTTGAATATGAAAATATCATAGACCAAACTACTGATTTAATTACTAACTATTTACACAGGGGTGCTGTTTCTGATGAAACATATGGTGCTATATCTATATGGTATAATGATATTCTTGAAGGAGAGTTTATTGTTGAACCAGGCAATTAGGATTTAGACTAATCCGATGTACGTTATATAATGTATATCGGATTTTTGTGTATAAGGAATTGCTCTATTATAGATTCATTTAATTGAGTGATATGAGACAATTGAAATTAATATAGAATCATGATATAATTATATGAGCTCTAAGTGGTACAGTATTCTAGTCAGCACAACTATTCTTGAAGGCGGGGCTAAAAATCCGTCATAGGGCATATCGATGAAGTTCTTTATGTTTGGCTTGCGACGCCCAGTCGTGGGTTTTCATAAGGAGTAAGAAGGATGGGGCGATCTGCAATGGCATGTAGGCGTTGACCCTACTTTCGTGGAGACATGGTATAGTGAAAATTAGTATTATATCGTGATAAACCTGCAAGACACAAAGTTTTAATTAAAAAAAGTGCAGAGTAGCCTGCCTTGAGTGGCGTAGTGCGGATGATAAGTCAACCTTGTTAATCCAGGGCCCGGTAATGATGAGGTTCTGTTATCGAAACCTAATCTGCAAAAGAGGCTAGGGAATAGACTGGCTGTTGAGGAAAACTCCTAGACTGTTTTAATAGAAGTAAATTGAGGATTACAGTGCGGACTAAGTGGCGATCCAGTTCTGTTTATGGCGACAGAATAGTGAAAGAATGAAAGGGAAACCGCTGTGCTGGCGACAGGCAGTTTTTTTTAGGGAAATCCTGCTGGACCTAAAGCCGTAAAATTTACTCAGTTTATTACCACATGGAGAGCTGATAGCTAGGCTATCAGCTTTTTTTTACATAATTACTAAGACAATTCACAGCTCACAGAGCACAATTCACAATTGAAAGACAAAACCCAGGTTGTTTGTCATCCTGAGCGTAGCGTTAGGATCTTTATTTTTCTGCTTTCAATACATAAAGATTCCTCGACAAGCTCGGAATGACAAGATAGAGGCTTAATGACGGGATTATCGGGCGAGCAAAGCTAAGCACCTACGATTGTATATTATTAATTCGAGCATGCGAAGAATTTTCCTTTTTTGCTTGTGCCCGGCAACAGAAATATACAAAATCTTCGATTTTGATATATTTCATTGATAGAGTATGATTTGTGTATTGTGAATTGAATCAACATTTGGGGGAGAATAATGGCTAAAAAAGCGAAAGATAGCTTTTATATAAAATATAATATGAAATGGGTATTATTAATTACCTTGTGGACGTTTATACTTGCTATTGGGCTTTCTGTGGTTGCAGAAAATTTAGTGAGAGAATTAGATGTCCTTTTTGCATTTATATTATTGTTGTTTTTTATATCAGTAGGTATTTTATTTGATATTATTGGGATAGCGGTTACAGCTTCAAATGAGAGACCATTTCACTCTATGGCTGCTAATAAAATAGATGAAGCAAGAACTGCAATAAAACTTGTTAGAAATTCAAGTCAAGTAAGTAATTTTTGTAATGATGTTATTGGAGATATCAGTGGAATAATTTCAGGTGCTGTAGCAACTAGCATTGTTTTTCGTTTGGTTTCTGTTTTGGGACTAAAAAATGGTACTTTGTTAACTATTGTTCTTACTGGATTTACTGCTTCATTAACTGTTGGTGGTAAGGGTGTTGGAAAAGCGATAGCAAGTTATCACCATGATGTAATAATATTAAAAGTAGCAAGAATAGTGTATTTTTTTGAAAAACTATTCAAAGTGGAAATATTTGCAACTAAGAAAAAACCTAAGAATGATAGAATTAAGGAGAAATAGCCTATGGCAAAAAAAAGAGCAGATGTAGTTTTATTTGAAAAAGGTCTTGTTGAATCAAGGGAAAAAGCAAAAAGGGTTATTATGGAAGGGGCTGTATTTGTGGGAACAAATAGAGTCGACAAACCTGGTGAAAGCATTGATGAAACCGCGGAGATTTGGATTAAAAAAAATCCGATTAAATTTGTCAGTAGAGGTGGATTAAAGCTGGAGAAAGCAATCTCAAACTTTGATATTGACCTAAATAATGTAATAGCAATGGATATGGGTGCATCAACTGGTGGATTTACTGATTGTATGCTTAAAGAAGGTGCTAAAAAGGTTTATGCTGTTGATGTTGGTTATGGTCAATTAGACTGGAAACTAAGACAAGATGACAGAGTAATTGTAAAAGAAAGAACTAATATTCGCTATATGGAAACTACAGAGATTGATGATAAATTAGACTTTGTATCCATAGATGTTAGTTTTATAAGCTTAAAGCATATCTTACCCGTTGCTTTTAAATTATTGAAAGAGGATGGCAAGATAGTTGCACTTATAAAACCACAATTTGAAGCTGGTCGTGATAAGGTTGGTAAAAAGGGTATAGTAAAAGATAAAGCGGTTCATAAAGAAGTTATTATAAATGTTTTAAATTTTAGTGAGAAACTACTTTTGTACCCAGTTGGGTTAACATTTTCACCAATTACTGGGACTACCGGTAATGTTGAGTTTTTAGCTTGTTTTTCTAAAGCTGAGAATCATATTAGTGATGAAGCTATAGATATAGTTATAGAAGAAGCTCATATCAAGTTGAAATAAACGGAGGTTTAACATATGCTTAAAGAACTTCGTATCAACAATTTTGCAATTATTGAAGATTTAACTATAGAGTTTGAAAAAGGACTTAATTTGATTACAGGTGAAACAGGATCTGGTAAATCAATAATAATTGAAGCTTTAGAAATGGTTCTTGGTGCTAGGGCTAATAAAAACATGATAAGAACTGGCAAAGAAAGAGCTATAATTGAGGCAGTTTTTTTTACTGATGATAATATTAAGACAATTTTAAAAGAATTGGGCTATGAATCTGATGATGTGTTAATTTTAAGCAAAGAAATTGGACGAGACTATCCAAGCATATCAAGGATAAATAATAGACCTGTTAGTGTTGGGGTTTTATCTACTCTGACAGAAAAAATGGTTGATATTTTTGGTCAACATGAGCATCAATCTTTGCTTTCAGTCAAGAATCATATTTTGATTTTAGATTCACTTCTTGATAAAGATGGTTTGGATTTAATCGAAATGATTAAGGTTTTATACAATCAGTACAAAGAATTAAATAATTCAATAGAAAAGCTAACCATAAGTTCTGAAAAGAGGAATAGAGAACTAGAATTATTAAAGTATCAGATTGATGAGATAGAAAATGCAAATTTAAGCTCAGATGATGATGAAGGTTTGGAAACTGAGTATAAAAGATTGAACAATATTACTAATATCATTAATGAACTATCATCAGCCATAAGTATTTTTAAGGATGATAACACAGAAGCTAATATTCTTACTCTTTTAGATACAGCTATGTCGTTTATAGATAATACCTCTAAATTAGATCAAAATACTCTTCTTTTTAAAACTAGATTGGATTCTTTAAGATATGAGTTTAATGAATTGACGAATGATGTGAGTTATTATGCAGAGAGTCTTGAGACTGATGAAGAAAAATTATTTTTACTTAGAGAAAGACTTGATCTTGTAAATACTTTAAAGAAAAAATATGGAAATAGCGTTTATTCTATACTTCAATTTAAAGAAAAAATTGAGAATGAATACAATGATCTTTTAAATAGTGAGTTGAGACTTCTAGAATTAACTAATAAAATAGATGATTTAACAAGCAAACTATCTAAAAAGGCTGATTTGTTGACCAATAAAAGAAAAGAAAAGGCTCTTGAATTGGAAAAACGAATTAAAGAAGAGCTACAATCATTAAATATGGGTGATATTGAGTTTAAAGTTTATTTCAATAGTAAATCCAGTTTAAATTCTAGGGGTAATGATAATGTAGAGTTTTTGATTTCAACTAATCTTGGAGAAGCTCTTAAACCACTTAGCGAAATAATATCTGGTGGAGAAATGTCTAGGATAATGCTTGCTTTTAAAGGCATACTGGCGGATAAAGATAAGATTTTCACTCTAATATTTGATGAAATTGATACAGGTATAAGCGGCAGGACAGCTCAAGTTGTTGGTGAAAAAATAAAACGGATTTCAAATGGTAGACAAGTTATCTCAATATCTCATTTACCGCAAATTGCTGCTCTTGCAGAAACGCATTTTGTGATTCAAAAGAGTTCTAAAAATGAACAGACAATTACGCAAGTGTTAAAACTAAGTGATGAAGAGCGAGTAGATGAGTTAGCAAGGCTCCTAGGTGGAGTTGATGTTACTGAAACTACTAAAAAACACGCTAAAGAGATGTTAGAAATGTCTAATAAAGTTGGTAATTAAGGCTTTTGTGGTATAATTAAGGTGTTAGAACCAGAAAATTAGGAGGATATGGAATGGCTTATGAAGAAAAAACAATGAAGTCAGATAAGTTATATGAAGGTAAGATAATAAATCTTAGAATTGATACTGTTGAATTACCTGATAAGAAATATTCTAAAAGAGAAATAGTTGAACATCCAGGCGGAGTTGCAATTGTTGGTATAACAGATGAAAACGAAATACTAATAGTAAGTCAATACAGGAAGGCTGTTGATAAAATTTTATTTGAATTACCTGCAGGCAAACTTGAAGTTAATGAGGAGCCTAAAGAAACTGCTCTTAGAGAATTAAAAGAAGAGACAGGCTACAGCACAGAAAAATTAGAGTATCTTCTTGAGTTTTATACATCTCCAGGTTTTTCTACTGAAAAAGTATATATATTTCTTGCAGAGAACATGACAAAAGGTGAACAAGAGCTTGAATCAGGTGAATTTATAGATGTTGAAAGCTATAAAATTGATGACTTGCTAGAAATGATAAAAAAGGGAGATATTATCGATAGTAAAACAATTATTGGGATCTATACTATGAAGAATAGATTGTCTTAGATTGGATTAAGTAGAAAAAAGAGGGGAAAATGATGAGAGCTGTTGATATTATTGAAAAAAAGAAACAGAATGAAGTATTAAATAAAGATGAAATAGATTTTATGGTTCAGGGATATACAAAAGATGAAATACCTGATTATCAGATGTCAGCTTTTCTTATGACTATTTATTTTAATGGAATGAATACTGATGAGATTGCAAACCTTACTGAGAGTTTTGTTAATTCTGGGGATCAAGTAGATCTTTCAGGGATTGAGGGAATTAAAGTAGATAAGCATTCAACTGGAGGCGTAGGTGATAAGATTAGCCTTATAGTTATTCCACTTGTTGCAGAGGCTGGAATTCCAGTTGCTAAGATGAGCGGAAGAGGACTTGGTCATACTGGTGGAACAATTGATAAGCTAGAATCTATAAAAGGATTTAAAACTGAATTAACTAATAAAGAATTTATAGATAATGTGAATAAGCATAAGATGGCTATAGTTGGACAAACTTCGAATTTAACACCAGCTGATAAAAAGATATATGCTTTAAGAGATGTTACTGCTACAATAGATAGCATACCTTTAATAGCAAGTTCTATTATGAGTAAAAAAATTGCTTCAGGAGCAGATGCAATTGTATTAGATGTTAAAGTTGGTTCTGGAGCTTTTATGAAAACATTAGATGATGCGAAAAAACTTGCTGAAACTATGGTTAATATTGGTAAAAGTTTGAATAGAGATACAATTGCTGTTATCACTAATATGGATCAGCCACTTGGTCATGAAGTTGGAAATGCTAACGAGGTTAAAGAAGCAATTAAGGTTCTTTCTGGGAAAGGCTCAGAGGATGAAACAGAGATCGCCTTAGCGATTGCCGGGAATATGTGTGTGCTAGGTGGAACGTTTAAAGATTATGAAAGTGCTTATAAATACTTAAAAGATTCAATTCACACAGGAAAAGCATTGGATAAGTTTAAGGAACTTATACGAATTCAAGGCGGAGATGAAAGAGTAGTCGATAATCCTGAACTTTTACCATCAGCTAAAAATTCTTATAATTTATTAGCAAGTGAAGATGGTTATATAGAAGAAATTGATGCAGAGGCAATAGGTATAACTGCTATGTTGCTTGGAGCAGGTAGAAGAACAAAAGAGGATAAGATAGATTATGGAGCTGGGATAACGATAAATAAGAAAATAGGTAATCTAGTAAAAAAAGGTGATATTCTTTGCCTCCTAAGAACTAATTTAGACGAATTTAATGAAGCCATTGATAGAATTCAAGGTGCTTTTGTAATTTCTGATAAAAAACCTGAGACAAAACCATATATTTATCATATAATAAAGTAGTGATAACCTCGACAAAGTCGAGGTTGAATTATATTAAAATTAGAAAGAGGTTACTATGGAATATTTAATAAGTTTACCAGGATTATTAGTGGCCATTATTTTTCATGAGCTTGCTCATGGATACACAGCTTATCGTTTGGGAGACCCTACTGCAAAGAATGCAGGAAGATTAACTTTAAATCCAATAAAACATATAGATCCCGTGGGATTTTTATTTATGTTGGTTTTTAGATTTGGGTGGGCAAAAGCTGTTCCAATAAATCCTGGATATTTTAAAAATAGGAAAAGAGACACTATTTTGGTATCATTAGCAGGAGTTGCTACTAACTTTGTATTGGCAATTTTATTAGGTGCAATTTTAGTTTATGTACCAATAAAGAATGAGACAATTTCACAAATGCTCGTAATAGGGCTATGGTATAATATTATGTTAGGTGTATTCAATATACTTCCGTTTCCACCATTGGATGGATCTAAAGTAGTTGCAAGTTTGTTACCTGTTAAGTGGGAAGCATTTTTTTATAAGAATGAAAGATACTTCTATTTTATCTTGCTTTTCCTGATTGCGACTAGGACAATTCAAAAGATAATAGGGCCGTTAGTGGATTTTGCTTATAATTTGATAATAAGTATCTTAACCTAGGGGATAAAAAGATGAGCTATAATGTTAACTTAGAAGCCTATGAAGGTCCTTTAGACCTTCTACTAGGACTTATAACAAAAAATAAAATAGATATTCACGATATCCCAATTCATCTAGTTACTGAGCAGTTTATCGCTCAGATAAAGAAATGGGAGGAAATGAATTTAGAGGTAGCGAGCGATTTTATAGTTATGGCTGCTACTCTTCTTGAAATTAAGTCAAAATTGCTTCTTCCGAAAGAACTAGAGTATATTGAAGGAGATGAAGATGAATCTGATCCACGAGAAGAGTTAGTACGAAAACTTATAGAGTATAAATTGTATAAGGATATTGCTGAAAACTTTAAAGTATCCGAGGATTTATATACTAAGGTATATTATAAACCTCAAGAGGATGTTTCTGATTTTAGGGATCCATTTGAGGAATTGGGTGCTGTAAAGCTTGAAGACTTGGTTAAAACACTCGAAACTATTCTTCTAAGATATAATAAAACTAAACCTAATGAGTCTTTTTATGAAATTCAAAGAGAAGAAGTTAGTGTTGAAGAATGTACCAGAAATATCAGAAATAGGCTATTAAATGCAAAATCTATAAATTTTAGTGAACTTTTATGTGAATCATCTTCAGTTCCAAGAATTATTGGATATTTTTTATCTATATTAGAACTAGTTAGACTTAAGTTTGCATATGTTAAACAGAATTATAACTTTTCTGATCTTATTATAGAAAAGAGAGGATAGATTATATGGACGATAGAGAGTTAAAATCAATAATTGAGGGTTTACTATTTACTTTTGGAGATCCTATAGAATCAAAAGAAATTGCAAAGGTTTTGGATATTCCTTCTAAAAAAACTGAGGAATTATTACTAGAAATGAAGAATGAATTTGATTATTCTAGGAGAGGAATAAGAATAGTTAGATTTAATAATTCTTATCAACTTGGAACAAGAGTTGAACATCATGAATGGATTCAAGCGATAGTTGTTGATAGAAATAGAAGGTCCTTATCTAATGCAGCTTTAGAAACCTTATCAATTATTGCATATAAACAACCAGTTACTAAATCAGAAATAGATTACATAAGAGGTGTAAAAAGTGACAGGAGCCTAGAAACCTTAATAGGTAGAAAACTTGTAATTGACAAAGGTAGGCTTGATAAGCCTGGTAAGCCAATTATCTATGGTACAACTGATGAATTTTTAAAGTATTTTGGCCTTCAAACGCTAAATGAGTTGCCGGATGTCGAAGATTTTAATATAGATAGTGAAATATAAAGGAGCTTTTTTATGGATGATAATAAGATGAGATTACAAAAATTTATGGCACTTTGCGGGGTAGCCTCTAGAAGGGCATCGGAGGATATAATTAAAGAAGGACGGGTTCAGGTAAACTTTAAGCCTGTTGAGGATATGGGGATTTTGATAGATCCTAAGGTTGATAAAGTGGAGGTTGATGGAAAGAGAATTAACCCGGAAGAAAATAAAATCTATATAGCTTTAAATAAACCCGTAGGAATAGTAACAAGTGTAAAAGATGAAAAAAATAGGAAAGTAGTAAATGACTTAATTGAGGATGTTCATGAAAGAATATACCCAGTTGGTAGGCTTGATGTTGATACAAGTGGTCTTATTTTATTAACAAATGATGGTAGGCTAGCATTTAAACTTACACATCCAAGTAAGATGGTTTATAAGAGATATGTTGCCATTGTTGAGGGATTACCAAATAGGAAAGAACTAGAATTAATGAGAAATGGCCTTAGAATTGAGGGTAGGATGACTGCCAAAGCAAAGGTAAAGGTGTTAAAAAATTTTGGTGAAGATTCTATTTTAGATATACAGCTGTTTGAAGGTAGGAATAGACAAGTTAAAAAAATGTGTGAAGCGGTAAATCATCCAGTTAAAAAGTTAAAGCGAATCTCATTTGGTGAAATTGAGCTTGGCGGTTTAGAGGTAGGAAACTGGAGATATTTGACTGAGGAAGAGATGAATTATTTAAATAAACTTTAAAGAGGTATAATATGTTGATATTTAAAGACATTCAAGATAGGGATATGATTAATAGATTTATAAAAACTCAAGCTTTAGCTGAGGAGTTCCAACTAGCTGGTGATTATTTTGGGTGTATAGATGGAGAGGATTTAGTAGGTCTTTGCAAAATCCAAATTAAATCAGATAGGCTGGTTCTTATTTATATATATTTTAAAGAAGAATATAAGCTTTTGAAACTTGAATCTGCTTTACTAAAATCACTATTGTTTAGGTTTAATGATTTTGAATATAATGAGCTTGATTCCTTTCAAAAAAGTATTATATTGGATAAACTTGGTTTTAGGGAGATAGATGGTCAGTATAAGTTGATTCTTAAAGAATTTTTAGTTTCTAATTGTAGTTGTGGAGTTAGTATAAATGAATGATAAATTGAATAAGGCCCTTGATTTTAATAGGATATTATTTGATGCATTTATTAAACCAGATGATATTATTCTAGATGCCACCTGTGGAAATGGGAATGATACTTTAGTTCTTGCTAAACACCTTGGTGATAAAGGCTTGGTATATGCTTTTGATATTCAAGAGATAGCTATAGAAAACACCAGACAATTGTTAAAAGAAAATAAATTAATTGATAAGGTAGAACTAGTTCTTGACTCACATGTAAATATTGATAAGTATATTGATAAAGAATTAGATTTTGTTGTATACAATCTAGGATACTTACCCGAAGGGGATAAAAGCCTTAAGACAGGTTCTAATTCAACTATTAAGGGCATAAAAAAAGCACTAGATTTTATGAAATCAGGTGCTATTTTACTAGTTACATGCTATAGAGGCCATGATGGAGGACTAGATGAATATAATCGAGTAAAAGATTTCACCGAAAAACTTGATCAGAAAAGATTTAACTCATTTGAGTTTCATCATATAAATCAAAGAAATTATCCACCCGTTACGATAGGGATTGAGGTAAGAGGGGGTAGACTATGAAGAAAATAAAATTTGTTGAGACTGCATTTAGGGATGCACATCAGTCTTTAATTGCAACAAGAATGACTACGGCTGAAATGTTGCCAATCGCTGAGAAACTTGACAGGGTTGGATATTATGCTCTTGAGGTATGGGGAGGAGCTACTTTTGATTCGTGTTTAAGGTTTTTAAATGAAGATCCATGGGAAAGATTAAGAGCTTTAAGAGGAGCCTTTAAAAATACAAAACTTCAGATGCTCTTAAGAGGTCAGAATATACTTGGATATAAACATTATCCAGATGATGTTGTAGAAGAATTTGTTAAGAAAGCTATTGAAAATGGAATAGATATAGTAAGGATATTTGATGCGCTTAATGATCTTAGAAACTTGGAGACTTCTATAAGGGCTACTAAAAAATATGGAGCTCATGCTCAAGGTGCTATATCCTATACTATAAGTCCTGTTCATAATACAGAGTATTATGTAAAAGTTGCTAAGGATATGGTTAATATGGGTGTAGATTCAATCTGTATTAAAGATATGTCAGGGATATTACTACCATATGTAGCTTTTGACCTTGTAACTGAATTGAAAAAGGCTGTAGATGTTCCAATAGAGTTGCATTCACACTTTACAAGTGGAGTTGCCAACCAGACCTATATGAAGGGGATTGAAGCAGGTGCAGATATTATTGACACTGCGATTTCACCATTTGGGAATGGTACTAGTCAACCTGCGACTGAACCAATGATAGCTTCTTTACAGGGCAGTGAGTTTTCAACAGATTTAGATTTTGAACTCTTGCTTAAAATATCAGATTATTTTAGAGAGTTAAGAGACAAATATCTGAAAAATGGTCTTCTAGACCCTAAGGTCCTAAATGTTGATATAAATACCTTAAAGTACCAGGTTCCTGGTGGGATGCTTTCTAACTTGGTGTCTCAGTTAAAATCACAAGGCAAGGAAGAACTTTATGATGAGGTTTTAAAAGAAATCCCAAGAGTTCGTGAGGATTTTGGTTATCCGCCGCTTGTAACTCCTATGAGTCAGATGGTAGGAACAACAGCTGTATTTAATGTTATTTTAGGGGAAAGATATAAAATGGTACCTAATGAGTCTAAAAACTATGTAAAGGGTCTTTATGGGAAGCCAACAGTTCCAATTTCTGCAGAAATACAAAGGAAAATAATTGGAGACGAAGAAGTTTTCTTGGGCAGACCTGCTGATTTATTAGAACCACAACTAGCTAATTATAGAGAAGACATTAAAGAGTATATTGAACAAGATGAAGATGTATTGTCATATGCTTTATTTCCACAGATTTCTCTTCAGTTTTTTAAGCAAAGAATGGCTGATAAGTATAAAATAGAGACAGATTTATTAAATGCAGAAGAAAAAACACATCCAGTCTAGTATATTTAAAATGGCTTGTATCGGATTATCCGATACAAGCCATTTTTATATGCAAATGATGGTTTAAAATAACTATGTTTTCAATCGTTTGAAGTATAAATTGCAGAAAAAATTCATTTCAAATAAAAAATGAAATAAAACTTGCAGAATGTATTGTTGTTTGATATTATTTAGGTAAGAAATAGAGTTAATTTACTAGGTGTGAATGGGAGGTAATACAATGCCTGAGAAAAAGGTTAAAACTTTGAAAGTTGATGCTGATTGGTGTAAAGGCTGTGGCATATGTGTAGCTTTTTGTCCTAAAAATGTACTTGAATTAGAGGATGGAAAAGTTGAAATTAAAAGGCGTGACGACTGCATCCAATGTGGTCAATGTGAGTTGCGTTGTCCAGATTATGCAATTTACTTAGAGGAGGCGAAGTAATGGCTGTAAAACTTATGCAGGGAAACGAGGCATGTGTAGCAGGTGCCTTAAGAGCGGGAATGACATTTTATGCAGGATATCCAATAACTCCTTCTACTGAGATAGCTGAATTATCAGCTGAAGAATTACCAAAGATAGGTGGCAAATTTATACAGATGGAAGACGAAATTGCTAGTATTGCTGCTGCATTAGGAGCTTCTTTAGCTGGTAGAAAATCAATGACGGCTACATCAGGTCCTGGATTTTCTCTTAAACAAGAAAATATTGGTTATGGAATCATTACAGAGACACCTGTAGTTGTAGTTAATGTACAAAGAAATGGCCCAAGTACTGGTCTGCCTACATCACCAGCTCAAGGCGATATTATGCAAGCTAGATGGGGTACTCATGGAGATCATTCTATTATTGCATTATACCCTTCATCTGTAAAAGAGATTTATAATATAACAATTAGAGCATTTAATTTAGCTGAAAAGTATAGAACTCCTGTTATTTTACTTCTTGATGAAATAATTGGACATATGAGAGAAAAAGTAGAAATTAATGAAGATGATAATATAGAAATTATAGATAGAAAAAAACCTAGTTGTAAACCAGAAGATTACAAAGCTTTTAAAGTTAATAAAGGCGATATAGTTCCTGAGATGGCTGCATTTGGTAAGGGATACAGATTCCATGTTACTGGCTTGGCTCATGATGAAACAGGTTTTCCAACTGGAAATGAAATAAAAGCAGGGCAACTATATTCAAGACTTATGAGTAAAATTGAAGATAATAAGGATGATATTGTAACTTATGAAGAATATAAGTTAGAAGATGCAAAAATAGCAATAGTTTCGTATGGCTCAATTTCAAGGTCATCTAAGTCTGCAGTTGATAGTCTTAGAGAAATGGGATATAAAATCGGTTTATTTAGACCTATAACAATCTGGCCTTCACCAGAAGCGCAGCTATTTGAATTAGGCAAGAAGATGGATAAAGTATATGTTATAGAGTTAAATGCTGGCCAATACTTTTTAGAGGTTGATAGATTAGCTGGGAAGAATTGTCAAGTTGAGAAATTTGGGAAAATAAACGGAGAAATTATTACTCCTGAAGAGATAATAGCTTTAATAAAGGAGGAAAATCATGCCTAGTGAATTAGTTAAGAAGTATTATAGAACAGACAACCTTCCTCATATCTGGTGTCCAGGATGTGGTAACGGAATTGTAACTAGGGCTATAGTAAAAGCTATTGATACTCTAGGCTTAGATAAAAACAATGTTTGTATAGTTTCAGGTATTGGATGTTCATCTAGAGCACCTGGATATCTAGATTTTAATACGCTCCATACAACTCATGGTAGAGCCTTAGCATTTGCAACTGGTGTAAAATTAGCTAATCCTGAGTTGGAAATAATTGTAGTAACAGGAGATGGAGATTCATCAGCGATAGGCGGAAATCACCTTATTCACGCGTGTAGAAGAAATATAAACTTAACAACTATTGTATTTAACAATAATACTTATGGAATGACTGGAGGACAATATTCACCTACAACACCAACTGGAGACAAAGGAACAACTGCTCCATATGGTAATATTGATCCAAGTTTTGACTTGTGTAAATTAAGCGCAGCAGCGGGTGCAAGTTATGTGGCTAGAGGAACTATTTTTGCGGCTAACATGCTCGAAAAAAGCATAGTGGAAGCTATTCAAAATAAAGGTTTTTCATTAGTTGAAGCTTATACTACATGTCCAACTTATTACGGTAGAAAGAATAAAAAAGGTTCACCTGTAGATATGGCTACTTATCTAAAAGATAATGCAGTTAACGTGGTTGCGTGGGATAAATTATCCGCAGAGAAGAAAGTAGGAAAGTTTGTAATAGGAAAGCTTCATGAAGAAACTAGACCTGAGTATACAAAAGCATATGATGAGCTAGTAGAATCATTAGCGAAGGGGGATTAATATGAAACGCTGGGAACTGAGATTATCAGGATCAGGGGGACAAGGATTAATAACTGGAGGAATTATATTAGCTGAAGCTGCGATTTTAGATGGTAAAAATGCACTTCAATCTCAATCATATGGACCTGAAGCAAGAGGTGGAGCTAGTAAAGCAGAAGTAATTATAAGTGATGATGAAATAACTTTTCCAAAAGTTGAGCATTGTGATTTATTACTTTCATTAACGCAGCTTTCATGTGATAAGTATCTTTGTACTTTAAAAGAAGATGGAATACTAATTATTGATGATGCAGTGGAGCTTCCTGAAGTTGGAGAAGTTAAAGTTTATAGGCTACCTATTTTAAATACAGCTAGTGAAAAATTGGGTAAATCGATGGTAGCAAATATAGTTGCTTTAGGTGTTTTAAATAAGATTACAGGAATAGTAACTGAAGAATCATTAGAAAAAGCTGTTTTGTCTAGGGTTCCAAAAGGTACTACAGATTTAAATAAGAGTGCTTTAGCCGAAGGATATAATTTGGTTTAGCAAAGAAAAGAGAGATGATGGAATGCCAAAAAGAGGTAATGTTATAAAAAATATACAAGATAATTACGGAAGATTAAGTAAAGGACAAAAAATTATAGCAGAATATGTAATTAATCATTATGATAAAGCTGCTTTTCTGACTGCTGCTAGTCTGGGGAAAATTTTAAATGTTAGTGAATCAACTGTAGTAAGATTTGCCAATGCTCTTAATTATTCTGGATACAAAGACTTGCAAAGAGAGTTACAGGAGATAATTAGAAATAAATTAACTACAGTCCAAAGATTAAATCTTTCAGATGATTATAATAAAAATGAAAATACTATAGCTAAAGTAATGGAAAAAGATATTGAAAATATGAGAAAAACATTAAGTGAAGTAGATTACGATAGCTTTTTTAAAGCTGTTGAATATACTTTAAAGGCTAAAAGAATTTTTATTTTAGGTCTAAGAAGCTCATCCTTTTTATCTGGATATTTAGCTTTTTATATGAACTTTATTTTTGATAACATCCACCTTGTTAGCCCAGGAGCTAATGATATATTTGAACAACTTACAACGACAAATAAGGATGACATTATACTATGTCTTACATATCCTCGTTACTCTAAAAGAACGTTAGAGGCTTTGGATTATACAAGAACGAAAGGGTGTAAAGTTATTTCGTTTACAGATAGTTTAATATCACCTGCTTCAAGTAGATCAGATGTAACAATAATTGCTAGAAGTGATATGCTGTCATATGTAGATTCTCTTGTTGCACCAATGAGTTTGATGAATGCTTTTATAATAGCTTTGGGGAATGAGAAGAAAGAAGATATAACACCGTATTTTGAAGAGTTAGAATATGTGTGGAAGACATACAGTGTATATAATGAAAGTGCAAATTTGTAACTAAATTTATTATAGGATTACTTTTAATGGTGATCCTATTTTTTATAGTAACAAAAATCATAATTGATGATATCATAAATGATAAGTAATTTTTTACTTTTTTTGATATAATACTTTTAAGGAGAGGATTGGATGGATAATTTTGATGTATGTATTATTGGCGGTGGGCCTGCGGGTATTATGGCAGCTGGCGCAGCCAGAGCTAAATATGAAAAAGTATTATTACTTGAAAAAAACAAACAATTAGGGAAAAAACTTTTTATTACAGGTAAGGGAAGGTGCAATATTACAAATAGTGTACCTATTGAAGATTTTTTTGACAATATAGTTTCTAATAAACAGTTTTTATATAGCAGTTTATATACTTTTACAAATGATTCTGTAATAGAATTATTAAACAAATATGGTTTAAATACAAAGGTGGAAAGAGGGAATAGAGTTTTCCCAGAGACTGATAAATCTAGTGATGTATTAAAAGCATTCCAAAAATATTTGAAAGAAATGCAAGTTGAAATTAGACTTAATTCTAATGTAAATCATATTAAGTATACTGGTGAAGATTTTTCTGTTTATCTAAATGAAGACATGGTGATAAATTGTAAAAAACTAATTATTGCTACAGGTGGTAAAAGCTATACTGCAACTGGTTCAACAGGAGATGGATATAATTTTGCTAAAAGTCTTGGTCATACGATTACTGATTTAAAACCTTCTTTAGTTCCTATGGAATTATCGAATGAGTGGGTTGGTGACTTGATGGGTTTATCTTTAAAAAATGTATTGTTAAAAGCTTATAAAGGAGAAAAGCTCCAACATGAAGAATTTGGTGAAATGATTTTCACTCACTATGGGATTTCTGGGCCTATTGTATTAACAATGAGCAATTATGTGAATCGTATTAAATCAAAACTTCATCTATATTTAGATTTAAAACCTGCATTGACGAATGAAATATTAGATGCGAGAATCTTAAGAGATTTTGAAAAGTATAATAATAAGGTTTTAAAAAATTCATTAAATGATTTATTGCCACAAAAATTGATTCCTTTGGTAATTAAATATTCAGGTATGGATCCTTTTATAGTAGTGAATCAAATAAGCAAACTCCAAAGAGAGCAATTATTGGATTCTATTAAAAACTTTAAGCTGGATTTTAGTGGATTTAGACCACTTGAAGAAGCAATTGTTACGTCGGGAGGAATTAGTGTTAAGGAGATTAATCCTTCAACAATGGAATCAAAATTAATTCCTGGATTGTACTTTGCAGGTGAAATTATTGATGTTGATGGACTAACTGGAGGATTTAATTTACAAATTGCATATTCGACAGGGTATTTGGCGGGAATAAGTGTATAAAATACTTGTTTATAAGAGCTTATTATTATATAATTGTATAGGAGAGTTTGTATAAAAGCCACCTCGCGGTGGTTATTACTTTTCCAGGAGGAAATAATGGATAAAAAATTATCTATAGCTATAGATGGTCCAGCGGGTTCAGGGAAGAGTACAGTCGCAAAAATTGTTGCGAATAAATTGAACTTTGAATATTTTGATACTGGAGCAATGTATAGAGCATATACTTATAAGGTTTTAAATCATAATTTAGATCCACAAAATGAAATAGAAGCAATTTCCTTACTAGCTAGTACAGAGATTGATTTTATAAATAATCACATATATCTTGATGGTATAATGGTAGATGATTTAATAAGAACTACTCATATTAATAATAATGTTTCTTATATTGCTAGTTTTAGAGAAGTTAGACTTTTTATGGTTAGAGTGCAGAAAAAAATGGCAGAAACAAAAAGTGTTGTAATGGATGGAAGAGATATAACGACTGTTGTTTTACCAAATGCCGATTTTAAGTTTTTTATAACTGCTTCGGTAGAGGAGAGAGCAAGAAGAAGATATATTGAGTTTATTGAAAGTGGAGTCCAGACAACCTACAAGGAGATTATTGAAGGTATTGAAAAAAGAGATATTATTGATAGTACTCGGGTAGAATCACCTTTAACTCAAACCGATGATTCAATATTAATTGATACTACAAATCTTACTATTGATGAGACTGTTAAGATTATTATTGACCGCATAAAGGAGGCGAGCTAGTATTGTTTTATACTTTGGTAAAAACTGTTGCCTTTGTAATTTTCCATTTAGTATTTAGGATAAGAGTAGAAGGGAAAGGCAATATTCCTATAGAAGGAAGACTAGTACTTTGTGCAAATCATCATAGTAATTGGGATCCACTAGTTATTTCAACTGTTTTTAATAGAAAAATATCTTGGATGGGAAAAAAAGAATTGTTTGAAAGCCATTTTCTTAAAGTAGTTTTAGGGTGGTTGCAAGTTTTTCCTGTGGATAGACAAGTTACTGATATTGGTGCAGTAAAAAAAGCTCTAAGGATATTAAAATCTGATGGTGTTTTAGGAATTTTTCCTGAAGGTACTCGTGTAAAGGAGTTTAATCCTGAAAATGCTAAAGCTGGTGTTGCATTATTAGCTTTAAAATCTGATTCACCAATTATACCTGTTTATATAAGAGGAAGTTATAAGTTGTTTAGTAAGATATATATAAAAATTGGGGAACCAATTGACTATAAAAAGATATATCCTGGGAAACTTGATATGGAGCAATATGATATTATAAGCCAAGAAGTATTGGCAAAGATATATTCGTTAGGAGGCTAAGATTTGGAAATTATTATCGCTGAAAATGCTGGGTTTTGCTCAGGAGTAGATAGAGCAGTCAAGATGACTGAGGCAGAATTAGCTAAAGGTGGGTATGTTTACTCATATGGTCCTCTTATTCATAATAAACAAGCTGTAGACAGGTTAGAAAAAGATGGATTAATAACAATCGATGACTACTCTGAAATTGATGAAGGAAAAATTATAGTTAGAGCTCATGGGGTTAGTGAAAAAACGATTAAAAACATTGAAGGAACAAATTTAGAATTAATTGATAGTACATGTCCTTATGTAAAGTCTGTTCACAAAAAAGTGGCTGATTATTATAAAGATGGGTATCAAATAGTTATTATAGGGGATAAAGACCACGCGGAGGTTATTGGTATTAATGGGTGGTGTAATGATTCTGCTTTTATAGTAAATGAAGCATCAGAAGCATATGAATTACCAAATATGCAAAAATCATGCGTTGTTTCTCAAACAACCAATAGATTAGATAAGTTTCTTGAACTAAGCAATATAATAGACCAGAAATCTGAACAAATGAAATTATTTAATACTATTTGCAATGCTACTAAGCTTAGACAAGAAGCTTGTATAGAGGTTTCAAAGCAAGTTGATGCAATGATAGTTTTAGGCGGAAAACATAGTTCTAATACTATCAAATTAGCTGAAGTCAGTAGAAAATATTGTGACAATGTATATCACATTGAGACAATTGAAGAATTAACTTTACAAGATATACAAAATTTTTATAAAATAGGATTAACCGCAGGTGCATCAACACCTGATTGGATAATCGAGGAGGCTGTTAAGGTAATGGAAAATTATAACAATGGTGAAGTAAATAATGGTGAAGTAAACAAAGATGAAGTGAATATTGATGAAGTGAAGAATGTTGAAGTTAATAATGATGAAGTTAGTAATGATGAAGCAAACAAAGTCGAAGTAAACAATGATGAAGTCAACAAAGACGAAGTAAACAATGATGAAGTCAACAAAGACGAAGTAAACAATGATGAAGCTAACAAAAATGAAATGAATAATGATGAAATGATGAAGGCAATTGATAGTTCATTTAAACGAATTAGCAGAGGCGATGTATTAAAAGGAATCGTTTTATATGTTACAAACAACGAGGTAATGGTTAATATTAATTTTAAAAGTGATGGTATAATTGAAAGAAGTGAACTACCTAAAGGCGAATCTACTAATCCAAAGGATTTATACCAAGTCGGTGATATAATAGATGTTTATGTAGTTAAGATTGATGATGGCGAAGGCAATGTTGTTTTATCTGCTAAAAGAGTTGAATTTATTAAAGACTGGGAAATTCTTGAAGATACATTTAAGAATGAGGAAGTAATTGAGGTTGAGGTACAAAATGCAGTAAAAGGTGGACTTACAGTACTTGTAAATGGTGTTAATGGATTTATGCCTGCATCTCAAATTTCATTAAGTTATGTTAGTGATTTAAATCAATTTAAGGGACAAAAACTACAAGCAAAAATTATTGATTTTGACATACAAAAGAGAAGAATGATTCTTTCAAGAAAAGCTGTTGAAAAAGTGCAAACTGATAAGAAAAGAAAAGCTCTATGGGAAACTATCGAAGTTGGCTCAATGTTGGAAGGTGTTGTTCAAAGACTTACTGATTTTGGAGCGTTTGTTGATCTTGGAGGAATAGATGGTCTTATTCATATTTCTGACCTTGCTTGGTTTAGAGTTAAGCATCCTTCAGATGTTCTTAGTGAAGGGGAGCATGTAGAAGTTAAAGTTCTAGCATTTGATAAAGAAAAAAACAGAATATCATTGGGACTTAAACAAACTAAAGAAGAACCATGGAAAATATTCTTAAACGATTATAAAGTTGGAGATATAGTTGAAGGCGAAGTAGTTAATATACTTGATTTCGGAGCGTTTGTTAGAGTTATAAAAGGAGTGGATGGATTACTTCATGTTTCACAGATTTCTAATGAGCATATAGAAAAGCCATCTGACGTATTAAGCATAGGTGCTAAAGTAATGGTTAAGATTACTGAAATAAATGAAGAAGATAAGAAAATTAGCCTAAGTGCAAAAGAAGCAGTTGAAACTGAAAACATTGAAGAGAAAGCAAAAGATAGCCCAGAAGAGAGTGAAGTTGCTTTTAGTCCGACTATTGGAGAGCTTACAAAAGAAAAAACTGAAACAGAAGAAAAACCTGAAGTTAATGTGGAAGTAGCAGTAGAAAAAGAACCTGAGGTTGAAGAAGAGCCAAAAGCAGTTGAGGAAGTTGAAACTGAAATAAAACTTGAAGCTGAAGAAAATTCAGAAGAATAGAATGATTTTGATTCCACTGTTGAATAAATAACAAAAGAAGACTAATAATAATATTTAGAATGGGTTAAATTTATTTAACCCATTTTTTTGAAATTAGCTAGGAGTGTGGGGAAATGGAAGTGAAAGATTTTTTGAGTATGCTTTCTAATGGGAATGGTATATCTGGGTTTGAATATAGAATAAAAGACACGATAATTGATGCTTTTAGAGAGTATTCAGATGAAATAGAAGTAGATAGATTGGGAAATATAATTGCTTTAAAAAAGGGTACTGGTAATGGTAAAATTAAGATTATGATAGCTGCACATATGGATGAAATAGGATTAATGGTTAAAGCTATTGAAAACAATGGATTTTTAAGATTTACTTCAATTGGTGGAATTGATCCTAGGACAATTTTAGGTCAAGAAGTTATGGTTCATGGTAAAGACAGTATACTAGGGGTTGTAGGTTCGAAACCACCTCATTTACAAACATCAGAAGAACAAAAAAAGACAATCCAGATGGAAGATATGATAATTGATTTAGGTTTTACTAAGGAAAGAGTTTCTGAAATAGTGGAAATTGGAGATACTATTACTATCAATAGAAAAATGATAGATTTATTGAATAATAGAGTTAGTGGGAAAGCAATGGATGATCGAGCGGGACTAGCATCACTTTATGAACTCTTAAAGATGCTTCATGAAATCAATCACTTTGCTGATATTTATATAGTTGCAACTGTTCAGGAAGAAGTTACGATGTCTGGAGCATTCACTTCTAGTTATAGAGTAAATCCTGATATTGGTATTGCAGTAGATGTTGGTTTTGGGGCTACACCAGAGCTTGCTAAATCGGACTCTTTGGAACTGGGAGAGGGCCCTGGGATTACACTAGGTGGTAATATACATCCTGGTTTAAGGAAAAAGCTTATAGAAGTATCAAAAGAATTTAATATAAAAACTCAAATGGATGTAGACGCAGGCCCTACTGGGACTGATGCACGTGCTATACAAATTACTAGAGAAGGGATACCAGCTCTTGTAGTATCTATCCCGCTTAGATATATGCATACTTCTGTAGAAGTATTGGATTTAGATGATGTTTTTACAACGGCTAAACTTTTAGCATTTTATATTAATTCTATAAAAAATGAGGATGAGTTGGAGGCGTTATTATGCTATTAAAGAAATTAACAGAGGCCTCTGGGTTATCAGGAAATGAAAAAGAGGTTAGAGATATAATTATAAATGAAATAAAAGCTTATGTAGATGATATTAAAACTGATAAAATTGGTAACCTTATTGTTCATAAAAAAGGTAAGAATGCAGGCAAAAAATTAATGATAGCCGCTCATATGGACGAAATAGGTTTACTTGTAAAAGATATTGATTCTAAGGGTCTATTAAAGTTTATGACTGTTGGCGGTATTGATAAGCGAATATTGGTTTCTAAAGTTGTTTATGTTGGTGAGAAAAAGATTCCCGGTGTTATCGGGGCAAAACCAATTCACCTTCAAAAAAAAGATGAATCTTCTAAAGTCTTGGACTTAGATGAATTATATATAGATATCGGAGCAAAATCACTTGAAGATGCAGAAAAATATGTAAAAGTTGGCGATTATGTATCTTTTGCGACGGAATATGAGGAATTTGGGGATGGATTTATAAAGACAAAGGCTATTGATGATAGAGTTGGTTGTGCACTGCTTATTGATCTTATAAAGTCAGATTTAGATGTGGAGTTTTATGGTGCATTTACAGTTATGGAAGAAGTTGGACTAGTTGGTGCTGGGCCAGCTGCATATTCGATAGAGCCCGATTATGCACTGATACTTGAAGGCACACTTTGTTACGAGATGCCAGAACTTGAATCTCATCTTATACCTACTAAGTTAGGTGGAGGCCCTGCAATTTCTATTATTGATAGGACTACAATTTATAATGCGCCATTTAGGGAATGGATTGTCAAAATTGCAGAAAAAAACAATATACCATTTCAATATAGAAAAACTAATATGGGTGGGAACGATTCTGGTAGAATTCATACTAGTGGTGCTGGTTGTATAACTGCTGGTATTTCTGTACCAACTCGTTATATTCACAGTCCATCTTCAGTTATGAGCAAAAAAGACTATGATAATTCATTGGTTTTATTGCGTGCAATTTTAGAAGAGTATAAGGAGGGTAAATTCTAATGAGTATAAATGTAGAATTACTAAAAAGATTAACAAAAGAGTTTGGACCTTCAGGAAATGAAGGAAAGATTCGCGAACTTATAAAATTAGAAATTAAAGACTATGTTGATAGTTTTGAAGAAGATGCTTTAGGGAATCTTATAGCGCGTAAAAAGGGCAATGGTAAGAAAATAATGATTTCAACCCATATGGATCAAATTGGGTTTATAGTTACGGACATAGATAAGGATGGATTTCTTAGATTTGCTAATATTGGTGGTATATCACCTACAGTAAGTTTTTCTCAAAGAGTTCTATTTGATAATGGGACAATAGGTGCAATTAATTCTGAACCAGTTGAGGACTCTAGTAAATTAGAGCTCCAAAAAATGTATATAGATATTGGAGCAAAAAACAAAGAAGATGCTGAAAAAAATGTAAGTGTAGGTGATATGTGCATTTATTACAGTGAGTTTTCAGAAAATGAAAATGTTGTATTTACTCCATATCTAGACGATAGAGTTGGCTGTTTTATAGCTATTGAAGCTTTGAAGAATATTAAAGATAACGAAAATGATCTTTATTTCGTATTTTCAGTTCAAGAAGAAGTTGGGTTAAGGGGAGCTAAAACAGCGGCCTATAATATTGAACCTGACCTTGGTATTGCTATAGATGTAACTACTCATGGTGATACACCTAAGGCAAAGCTTTTCGCTATAGGGCTTCATAAAGGCGCAGCTATTAAAGTGAAAGATAACTCAGTTATTTCACATCCACTTGTAAGAGAAACTTTAAAAACCATTGCTAAAGAAAAAAATATACCATATCAATTAGAAGTTTTGGAATTTGGAGGTACTGATACTGGTGCTATTCATATTTCAAAAACCGGTGTACCATCTGGTGCAATTTCAATTCCTACAAGATACGTACATTCAACTGTTGAAATGGCATCTAAGGAAGATATTAAGAATTGTATATTATTATTAGAAGAATTTTTAATATATAAACATTAATTTTTGTAAAGATTAAGGGGATAATTTAATGAAAAAGTTTTTAATTAATACTTCTGGATGTCAGATGAATGAACATGACTCCGAAAAGATTGCTGGAATACTAGAAGGTATGGGCTATGGACCAACCTTAGATAGATATGAAGCTGATATAATTATATTTAACACCTGCGCAGTTAGAAAAAGTGCAGAGGATAAGGTATTTGGGCAATTAGGTGAGTATAAAGAGTTAAAGAAGAAAAGACCAGAAACTATTATTGGTATATGTGGTTGTATGATGCAAAGAGAAGATATTAGAGATTATTTTTTATCTAAGCATAAGCATATAGACCTTGTTTTTGGTACTAATAATATTCATAAACTACCTCAATTAATACAAAGACAACTAGAAACGAATAAAACAGTTATTGATATTGTTGAAGATACCAGAGAAATAGAAGAGAATATTAATGCAGATAGAAAATACAGTTATAAGGCATTTGTAGATATAAACTATGGTTGTGATAACTATTGCACTTATTGTATAGTTCCATATACCAGAGGTAGGGAGAGAAGCAGAGATCCTAAAATTATTATTGATGAGATAGTAGGTTTAGCTAAAAATGGCTGTAAAGAGATTACACTTTTAGGTCAGAATGTAAATTCTTATGGAAATACTTTAGATACTGAATATACTTTTCCTAAGTTATTAGAAGAAATAAATGGAATAGATGGAATTGAGAGAATCAGATTTATGACATCTCATCCTAAAGATTTTTCTGATGATTTAATAGAAAGTTATCGAACACTTGATAAACTATGTCCTCATTTACATTTACCTGTTCAATCAGGTAGTAATCGCGTCTTAAAGGCTATGAATAGAAAGTACACTAGGGAAGAATATTTAAATAAGATTGATAAAATTAAAGAGCTATTACCAAATGTAGCGCTTACAACTGATATTATTGTTGGTTTTCCTGGAGAAACTGAAGAGGATTTCGAACAAACTATAGATCTGGTTAAAAAAATTCAATATGACTCAGCTTATACTTTTCTTTATTCAATAAGAGAAGGAACTATAGCTGCTAAAATGAAGGACCAAATTCCCGATGATATAAAACACAAAAGATTCCAGCTTTTGGTAGATACTCTTAATGAAATTGGATTAAAGCATAATCAGAAATTGATAGGAACTACTCAAAGGGTATTGGTTGAGGAAATTAGTAAGAATGATAAGACCGTTTTAAGTGGTAGAGCTGAAAGCTCTAAACTTGTTCATTTTAAAGCTGATAAAAGCTTAATTGGTAAAATCGTCGATGTTAAAATAGATAGTGTAAATACATTTACACTTCATGGATTTATAATCGACTAGGAGGAAACAATGGGCGAATTAACACCTATGATGAAACAGTATGTTGAAACAAAGAAAAAATATCCTGATGCTTTGTTATTTTTTAGATTGGGAGATTTTTACGAGATGTTTTTTGAAGACGCCATAACTACATCTAGAGAACTAGAAATCGCATTAACGCAAAGGGATTGTGGATTAGATGAAAAGGCACCAATGTGTGGTGTTCCTCATCATGTAGCTGACACATATATCTCAAGATTAGTTGATAAGGGATATAAGGTTGCTGTATGTGATCAGGTTGAAGATCCGGCACTTGCTAAGGGACTAGTTAAAAGAGAGGTAGTTAGAGTAGTAACTCCAGGAACAATCCTAGATACTAATCTATTAAATGAGAAATCAAATAACTTTTTAGCCAGCATTTTCGTTGATTCATTTGGTGCTGGTATTTGCTATGTCGATCATTCTACCGGTGAAATGTTAACCACTGAGTTTATCGGTGAGCAAGAGATAACTTTTAGTGCTTTACTCGATGAGTTGGGTAAAATAATGCCTTCTGAATTAATCATAAACGGAGCGTTAGCAAAGGATAAAAAGATATTGAATACGATTAAAAATAAAATTGCTCCATTCATCAATATTATTGAGGATGAAGGTTTGGATATTGTATCGTATTCAAATGAAGTTAACAATTTTTTTAAAAAATACAGTGATCCAAAAATCGAGTTACAGAGTAAGATATATTCAATAATATCAACTGCAAGGTTAATAAAATATCTTAAATCTACACAATTTAGTGCTCTTGAGCATATAACTGATATTCAATACTATGAATCAGAGCAGTATATGTTGATGGATATTAGTACTAGAACCAATCTTGAAATTCATGAAACTATGAGAAGACGTGACAAAAAAGGCGCTTTAATAACAATACTAGATAAGACGAAAACCGCTATGGGTGGTAGACTTCTTAAAAAATGGTTAGAAAGACCTTTGATAGATAGTACACTTATAAATAATAGGCTTGATATGGTAGAGTATCTTAGTAAAAATCCATTTGTTTCAGAGGAATTAAAGGTAATACTTCAAGGAGTATATGATATTGAAAGATTGTCTAGTAAGATAACAAATGGAAATTGCAATGCTAGGGATATGGTAGCGCTTAAACAATCTATTAAGAATATACCAGATGTTAGGACGATTCTTTTTAATACAAAACAAGAACAATTTTTAAAGATTCAAAAGGATTTAGATCCTTTAATAGATGTATTTAAACTTATAGATGATTCTATTGTTGATGAGCCTTCATTGTCTTTAAAAGATGGGAGACTAATAAAAAAAGGATTTAATGCTGAGTTAGATGAATTAAGAGAGAGTAGTGTGCATGGGAAAGAATGGTTAGGAAAACTAGAAAAAGAAGAAAAAGAAAAGACTGGTATTAAGACTTTAAAAATTGGATACAATAGAATAACTGGTTACTATTTAGAGGTTAGAAAAACTAGCATTGATTTAGTTCCAGATAATTATATAAGGAAACAAACATTAGCTAACGCAGAACGATATTATACGCAAGGATTAAAAGAGATTGAAAGTAAAATATTGGGTGCGGAAGGTAAAGCTATTGAAATAGAATATGAAATTTTCCAGCAAATTAGAGAACTAGTGAAAAAAGAAATTATAAGGCTTCAAAAGACCAGTAGATTATTAGCAATTATAGATGTCATTTTAAGTTTTTCAATTGTTGCGAATAGTAATAATTTTACTAGACCTTCTTTAAATAAAAAAGGAATTATAGATATAAAAGATGGTAGGCATCCTGTTGTAGAAGCCACTATAGAGCACCAGCTCTTTGTTCCTAATGATTCATATATGGATACAAGACACAACATGGTTCATATTATTACAGGGCCTAATATGGCTGGTAAATCAACTTTTATGAGACAGATTGCCATTATAACACTATTAGCTCAAATAGGTTCATTTGTTCCAGCTAAAGAAGCCGATATAGGAATTGTTGATAGGATATTTACAAGAATTGGCGCTTCGGATAATCTTTCTCAGGGTGAAAGTACCTTTATGGTTGAGATGAATGAGGTATCGAATATATTAAAGCATTCAACTAAGAATAGTTTATTGATTTTAGATGAAGTTGGAAGAGGAACTAGCACATATGATGGTCTTAGTATTGCTTGGGCTGTAGTTGAGCATATTGCTCTTAATATAAAAGCTAAGACTCTTTTTGCAACTCATTATCATGAGCTTACACAGCTTGAATCAAAGATTAAAGGTATTAAGAATTATACAATTACTGCAGAAGAACAAGGTGATGATATTATATTTTTGCGTAAAGTTATAGAAGGCGCAACTAACCAAAGCTATGGTATTCAGGTTGCGAAGCTTGCCGGAATAAATAGAGATGTTATCGATAGAGCTAATGAAGTCTTAACCTTAATTGAAGGCAGCCATAATTTTAAACCTTATGAGGAAACAAATAATAAGAATGCTAAGCAATTAAATTTAAATGATTATAAAAAAGATTTTTTTGTAGATAGAGTAAAGAATATTAATATAAATGAGATTACACCGATGGATGCATTAAATATACTTAATAGTCTAGTTGCAGATGCTAAGAGGTTAAAGGAGTAATATATGAGTAAAATTAAATTACTTGATAATAACACTATATCTAAAATAGCTGCAGGTGAAGTAATTGAAAGACCTTCTTCTATAGTAAAAGAATTAATTGAAAACTCAATTGATGCTAATGCCAATCAAATTACAATTGAGATACAAGACTCAGGTATTTCACTTATTAGAGTAACGGATAATGGTGAAGGTATGAATAAAGATGATTTAGAGTTAGCCTTTAAAAGACATTCTACAAGTAAGCTTACAAAGATAGAGGATTTAAACTCTTGTTTTACTATGGGTTTTAGAGGGGAAGCCTTATCTAGTATTGCATCCGTATCGAAAACAGAGGTATTAAGCAGGACAAAAGATGATATGGCGGGTATTAAAGCTAGTTTGATTGAAGGAGCTGTAGTTGAATTTGAACCTATAGGTACTCCTGTTGGAACTACTATGATAATAAAAGATTTGTTCTATAACCTACCAGTTAGAAAAAAATTTTTAAAATCTAAAAATGTTGAAGAAAACTATATTATGACTTCTATTACAAAACTAGCTATTGGTAATCCTGATATTTCTTTTAAGTATATAAAAGATGATAAAGTAGTTTTTACTACAATGGGTTCTGGGAATGTTATAAATACTGTATTTCAATTGTTGGGTAAAAATAATACTAGAGGATTTAAACAAATTCAAATAGAGTGGGATAACTTTAAACTTCAAGGTTTTATATCAGATAATACTTTATATAGAAGCAATAGAAATCATCAATATCTCTATGTAAATAAAAGATATGTTGTTGATTATAGGATATCGAAGATTATTGAGAATCAATATAGCTCATTAATTCCTAATAGTAGATATCCATTGTTTATATTATTTATTTCAATAGACCCTTCACTAATAGATGTAAATATTCACCCTACAAAACAAGAAATAAAGTTTATAGCGGATACTAATGTATATGAAAACTTGGGGAAAGCTATAAAGGGTGAATTAAATGAATCTTTTAATATTCCAAAAGTAGATTTTTCTGTCAATAAAAAAGAGAAGAAAGATAATATTCCATTACTTTGGGATATAGAGCCATCAAAAGATTGGAGTAACTCAGTTACTGAATCTAGTGAGAGCAAAGAAACAATTGTTTTCAAAGATTTCTCAAATTTAGATTTTTCAAATGAAAGGGTTAAAGAAGACTTAACAGAAGAAATTAACTATGCAAATGACAAAGCTGAAGTTGAAAAATTTCCAAACTTAAGACCTATAGGTATAGTATTTAAGACTTATATTCTAGCAGAGGATGCTTTAAACCAATCATTATTTATAATTGACCAACATGCTGCTCATGAAAGAGTTATGTATGAACGGTATTTAGACGATTTTAAGAATGAAAAAATTAATATTCAACAATTATTAACTCCGGAGATTATTGAATTAACCAGAGTTGAAATCAATAAGGCAAAAGATAATTTAAAGCATTTCCAAGCAGCTGGCTTTGATGTTGAAGTATTTGGAGATAACAGCTTGATTTTGAGAGGGATACCTATGATTTTTGGGAAACCGGATGGAGTGAAATTATTTATGGAGATTTTAGATGAGTTGGAAAACAAACTTCCAGGCGTTTATGACACTAGAGTCCATAAGATAATAAAGCTTGCATGTACAAGTGCAATTAAGGCAGGCGATACGGTAGGATACCAGGAAATACAGGCGCTATTTGATCAATTATCTAAATGTGAAAATCCTTTTACTTGTCCTCATGGTAGGCCAACAATAGTAGAGATGACAAAGAAAGAACTTGAAAAAAAATTCTTGAGAATCCAATAGGTGGTATTTATGAAAGAAAAACTAGTAGTAATAACTGGACCAACGGCTGTTGGTAAAACAGAAATATCTATAGAAATTGCAAAGAGATTAAATGGGGAAATAATATCAGCAGATTCAATGCAGATATATAAATATATGGATATTGGTACTGCCAAGGTTAGAAAAGATGAAATGCAAGGTATAAAACATCATTTAGTTGATTTTCTTGAACCAGATGATGAGTTTACTGTAGCTAATTATAAAAAAAAGGCAACAAATATAATAACAGAAATTAACAATATAGATAAATTGCCAATTGTATCTGGAGGAACCGGGTTATATATCAATTCACTTGTTTATGAACTTGATTTTATTGATATTGCTCCTGATGAAGAACTTAGAGAAAAATATGAAGATATAGCTAGAAATGAAGGGAAAGCTTATTTATTGGAACTATTAAGGAAAGTAGATCCTATAACTGCAGCAAAATATAGTGAAAATGATGTTCAAAGAATAGTTAGAGCTCTTGAAGTGTATTATAAGTCCGGAATAAGCATGAGTGAACAAACTAAAAACTTTAGGAAACCTAACGAAAAATATGAGCCTTTAATGTATTGTTTATACTTAGATAGAGAGGAACTTTATAATAGAATTAACCTTCGAGTGGATTTAATGATAGACCATGGTTTTTTACATGAAGTAGTGGAGCTTTTAAATAAAGGATACTCAACAGATTTAACTTCTATGAAAGCAATAGGTTATAGAGAGCTAATAAAATATATTCTTGGAGAATGGAGTTTAGATGAGGCTATAAATAAAATAAAGCAATTTTCTAGAAATTATGCAAAAAGACAGCTGACCTGGTTTAGAAGAGACGACAGAATACATTGGATAGATGTTGGAAGCTTCGAGAATAAAATAGACCTAGCAGATTATATAGAAAGAGATATCAGGAAAAAATACTAGAAGAAAGTTCTAGTTTTTTATAGTATTAAAAAGTCTCTTATTAAGAGGCTTTTAGTTTTGATAAATTTATTTTTAAAGGAGCATATATGAAAGAGTTAACAATAAATTATTTATGTAAACAATTTGATGTAAAAAAAGAAGTAATAGATTTTGTAAATATTACAGAGGATAAGGTTAAGGATAGCTTTCTTTATCTTGATGAGATTAGAGAGTATAATCAGTACAAAGTAATTGCAGCGATGCAAGAAAATAGGCTTGGTTCTGTAGATTTTCATTGGACGACGGGGTATGGCTATGGAGACATTGGACGAGATAAAGTAGAAATGATTTATGCAAGTGTTTTTAAGGCAGAATCTGCTTTAGTAAGGCCTTCAATAGCATCAGGGACTCATGCATTGAGTTTGACGTTTTCAGGGATTCTAAGACCAAATGATCACCTCTTATACATAACAGGTGAACCATATGATACACTTTTAAAGGTAATTGGAACTAAAAATAGTGAATCAGGAAGTCTTCTAGAATATGGTATAACTTATGATGCTGTGTCATTAAAAGATAATCAGATTGATCTTAAGGCTAGTTTGTCCCAAATTAGGGATAATACTAAGATTGTTGCTATTCAAAGATCTACTGGGTATAGTGATAGAAGAGCATTGACCATTGAAGAAATTAAAGTAGCAATACAAGGCATAAAAGAAGTACATCCTAATATTATAATTATGGTTGATAACTGTTATGGTGAATTTCTAGAATTAGAAGAGCCAATAGAAATTGGTGCGGATGTTATTGCAGGGTCCTTAATAAAGAATCCTGGTGGAGGCATTGCCTTATCAGGAGGGTATATTGCGGGAAAAGAAAAATTGATAAATATGATTGCAAATAGGCTAACTGCTCCAGGATTAGGAAGAGATACTGGTCTTACATTTGGAACTAGTAGAAGCACATTACAAGGCCTTTTCTTGGCACCACATATAGTTATGGAAGCTGTTAAAGGGGCATTGTTATTTGCAAATGTATATCATGATTTAGGTTTTAATGTAGTTCCTAAAGTAGATGATAAACGAAGTGACATAATACAAGGTATCGAATTAGGAACACCTGAAAAGATAAGTGAATTTTGTAAGGGAATACAAGCTGCCTCTGCAGTTGATTCTTATGTGACTCCTGAAGCATGGGATATGCCAGGTTATAGCGATAAGGTTATTATGGCTGCTGGTGGGTTTATAGAAGGTAGTTCTATAGAACTTAGTGCGGATGGTCCTTTAAGAGAACCTTATTATGCTTATTATCAGGGTGGGCTTACTTATGATCAGTGTAAGCTTGGTGCAATAAAGTCTTTAAATAATTTATATATTAAAAATTTGGTTGAAATTTTATAACAAAAATCTATAACTTTGAAAAGCTGCAAATTTATATTTGTAACTTTTTAATATATGGCAAATAAAAATAATCAGCGATTTAGCTGATTATTTTTTATTATATTTAAATTAATATTTTCTGTATAAACCTTTTACTTTACCTAGAATTACTACATCTCTTGAGTAAATTGGTTCCATAAATTGATTCTCAGGTTGAAGTCTAATTCGATCCTTTTCTTTAAAAAACCTCTTAACAGTAGCTTCTTCTCCTAGAAGTGCAACTACGATATCACCGTTAATAGCGGTAGCTTGTCCTTTGACAAGAACTAAATCTCCGTCCATAATCCCTGCATCTATCATACTTTCACCTTTTATTTTTAGCATAAATACTTTATCATCATTAACTTCATCCATAGGAATAGGATATGTATCTTCGATATTCTCAAAAGCTAAAATAGGAACTCCTGCAGTAACTTGACCCAATATAGGGACATCAACAGTTTTTTTCTTAGTCATAAAGTATTCATTTCCAAATTCTACAACTTCTATTGCTCTAGGTTTAGTTGGATCTTTTTTTATATATCCTTTCAGTTCAAGTGTAGTTAGATGAGCATGAACAGAAGAGGGAGACCTAAGATTTACTCCATCACAAATTTCTCTTACAGTTGGAGGATAGCCTTTACTGTTAGTTTCTTTTTTAATATATAGTAAAATTTCAGTTTGCTTTTTAGTTAAGTTTTTATACATAAAAAATCACCTCGCTATAATTTAACAGCTTCTTTAGATGATTATAACACAGTTAAAACGGATAAGCAAACAAGAGTTCGATTTATTTTTGAGAATCTATTGACATAGAACACACGTTCGTGTACAATGAAAATAACAGATAATCGAACGGATGTACTATAAGAGTGAGGTGCCATATGAAAGCGAAAAGGTATAGAATTAGGAGTAAATCAAGATTCTTTTTATTTATTACATTCACATTAGCTTTATTAGCAATTATTGTAGTGTCTATAGTTTCAAGTACTGGTGCTTATAGCATTGAGTCAACTCATGAAATAGAACATTATTGGGTGCAACAAGGTGATACATTGTGGGATATCGCAAGAGAATTTTCACCAGAGGGCTATGATATTAGAGAAATGATATATAAAATAAAGGAACAGAATAATATGGATACAAGTATGATAATTGAGGGTGTGAAATTAGAAATCCCTTTGTTAGCTAGCAAATAAAAAAGAAGGAATCATTTTGATTCCTTCTTTTTTGAAAGAGGATTGCTATTTACAGCTTCTCTTAATCTTTCATTATCTATGTGGGTATAGATTTGTGTTGTAGCTACGGATTCGTGCCCTAGAATCTCTTGTAAAGCTCTTATATCTACATGGCCATACTTATACATCAATGTTGCAGCCGTGTGCCTTAGCTTATGTGTAGAGTAAATAGTAGTATCGAGTCCAGATTTTTCTAAGTATTTATCAATCATATGTTGGATAGCACGGTTACTTATACGAGTTTTTCTTTTGCTTAAAAACAGTGCTTTTTCACCTGGTACTATGGGCCTCAAAAGTTTATAATCTTCAATTGCTTGGATACAGCCTTCATTTAAGAATATGGTTCGTTCTTTATTTCCTTTTCCAATAACAGTTAAAGTATCATCTTCATTTATTTTATCAATATCTATACTTGTAAGTTCAGCGAGTCTAAGTCCACAGTTTAAGAATAACATAACTATTGCATAATCTCTGTTGCGATATAAATCGTTAGGATTTAAGAGTACAGTTTTAAGAAAGTTTTCAGCTTGTTCTAAGCTAAGATAAACGGGATGTCTAATATCAATTTTAGGAAACTCAAGGTTTAAAGCAGGATTAGTGTCAATTAAATTAACTCTAGAATGTAGGTATTTAAAAAACGATCTAATAGAAGCAACTTTTCGAGCACGAGTAGAATTACTGTTTGCTCTTTTTTTATCAGTATAAGAAATATATGCAAAGAGATCTTGTATATCTACTTTTTTAATAAAATCGATATCTATGTCATCAATCTCGATTTCATCAAATGAAATTGTTGAATCTACCATTCTATAACGAATCTTAAGAAATCGTAAGAAAGTTCTTAAGTCAAGGTAATATTCTTTTACGGTATTAGCAGAGGTACCTTTGATAGTATCCATATAATTTAGATAATCTTCAAGTATTATTGGCATTTTCATAAAATTACCCCTTTTCAGTCTATATTAGTCACAAAATAACTATTTTGTGACTAATATAATTTTATCATATATTAAAATTAAAATCAATTAAATTCATCTTAGTAAATTTAGATTTATTTTATTTCGTTTAGCTTATTATTTGTTGGCTTGTTTTTATTCTCTTGGTTTATAATTTAAAAATATTATAAACCAAGCTCTAATCAATTTCACATTTAACTTATCTGATCTATTTAGTATCATTTATGTACTTTATTCCTAAATTGCCTAATAATTAAAAAATTATCTACTATTTCGTTTTGCTATAGCTCCTTATACAATAATAATTCTATTTAAGCCAGTAAGCCATCATTATAAAAGATTTGGTTAAGAAGATGACCAATTGTATTAGCACGTGCATTTAAACCTCTTAGAATCGATTCTGTGGCTTCGTTTATTTCTAAATATTTTAAAATTCTATTTTAAGTATTTTTCTTGGTAATATAAGTAAAATATTATTATTTAATAAATGTAAGTAAAAAAAATACTGGTATACATAATTATTTAATGTATACCAGTATAAAATATTATTTATTTTGATCCGAGTAATTTTTTAATTCGTCCTAGACCTGAATGGATATTTTCTAAAGAAGTTGCATATGATAATCTAACATAATTGTCATCTCCAAAAGCTATTCCAGGTACAACTGCAACTTTACATTTATCCAACAATAAATTTGCAAAATCCATAGAAGAATTTATTTCCATTCCCTCTATATTCTCTCCTTTTAATTGTGAATAATTTAACATAATATAAAAAGCTCCTTTGGGCATTGTGCAGCTTAATCCTTTTATTGAATTAATAAGTTGAGACATAGCTTTTCTTCTCTTATCAAATTCAGCCTTCATTATAGCTAAACTTTCTTGATTTCCTAATAATGCTTCTACACTAGCATATTGTGAAATCGAGCTAGGATTTGAAGTTGTATGGCTTTGTATATTACTCATTATTTTAATAATTTTTTCATCTGCTGCTGCATATCCTATCCTCCAACCTGTCATAGCATAGGCTTTTGATACACCATTTATTAATATAGTTAAAGCTTTTATGTTTTCGTTTAATGAAGCTATGCTTAGATGTTCTTCTCCATCATAAATAAGTTTTTCATAGAGTTCATCTGAGATTACAAAGATATTGTTTTTAACTGCCCAATCTGCAATATCTTGTAATTCGCTTTTGTTATAAACAGCACCAGTTGGATTAGATGGACTATTTAATATAATGGCTTTAGTTTTATCTGTACGATACTTTTCTAAGTCTTTTGATGAAAATTTAAATTCATTTTCTTCAATAGTTTCTATCATTACAGGAATTCCGCCGGCTATGTTTACAAGTTCTGGATAACTAACCCAATATGGGATACCAAACATTACCTCATCGTCAGGGTTTAGAATCGCCATCAAAGCATTGTATAAAGAATGCTTGCCACCGTTTGAGATTATTATTTCTGATGGTTTATAGATTAATCCATTATCACTCTCCAACTTTTTACAAATCGCTTCTTTTAAAGCTATAGTACCAGATGCAGGTGTATATTTAGTTACTCCGGATGTAATAGCTTTTATACCAGCTTTTTGAATATTATCCGGTGTGTTAAAATCTGGTTCTCCAACGCTAAAGTTAATAATGTCTTCGCCTGCATTCTTCAACGCAGTTGCTTTTGCAGAAATTGCAAGTGTAACAGATGGCTCAATAGCCAAGCCTCTTTTAGATAGTTCTAAATTCATTATACCCCTCCTATTTTATATTGTTATATTATATATATCTTTTAGTATACTCTTAATAATTACGAGTGAATCGTCAAAAGAATTTTTGTGGTTTCTCTTAATGTTTAAATAATGATCTTTTCCTTTATCTGTAATTGTATAAATTCTTTTTGTCCTTTTAAGAGGTTCTTCCCAATTACCTACTATATATCCTTCAGATTCTAATTGATTTAGAAGAGGGTATATCATACCTGGGCTAGGAGACCATTTATTCTTTACTCTTCTACTTATTTCGTCTTTTAATTTGTTACCATAGTACTTTTTTTCATTTAGAAGGTGAAGAATATATAATTTTACTAAAGATGTGGTACTTATAGTTGAAGGGAATTGTCTTTGTCTTTCAGTAGTTTTCATTAAATTCTCTCCTTAAATATCTCTATTAAATCTATATCTATTGTATAATCTCCTAAGATATCTTCATCTCCGTGATAATCAGAACCTCCAGTTGCAATAAGATTGTGTTTTTTGCAGAAATTCAAATATTTTTTAGCCTGAATTTCCGTATGTTTTGACTGATAGCATTCAATACCCATTATTCCATAATTTAGGCATTTTTCTAGAATTGTTTGATCTTTGATTAATCCAGGATGAGCTAATACTGATACTCCACCTGATTTATGAATTAAATCTATTGTTTCTTTAATTGCCAGCTGATACCTTTCAACATATGCTGGTTTTCCCACATCTAAATATTTTTCAAATGCTTCATTTATTGTTTCTACATATTTATATTCAACCATTTTTCTAGCAATGTTAGCTCGCCCAATAAATCCCTTTTCTTTTGCTTCTTTTATTATATCAGTTTTGGGTAAAATAATATTTAAATTGATTAGTTTATCTAATATAGCTATTCCTCTATCCCATCTTGATGATTTTATTTTTGATAGTACATTTAATAGATCTTTATTATTTATATCAATAAAGTATCCAAGTATGTGCACTTCATCCCCAGAGCAAGATGCCCCAAATTCTATTCCTGGAATAATTTGAAAATTTTTTAGCTCATTAATATATTCAGATGCTTCAGGAATTCCGCCAATAGTATCATGGTCCGTAATTGCAATTCCATTTAATCCCTTAGTTTTAGCTTTATTGATAAGTTCCTTTGGAGAATATAAACCATCTGAATAATTTGTATGGGTATGTAAGTCGAATATTCTCATAATAATCTCCTTTCATCCTATCTTTCAATTAAAATAAAACCTGCCAATTTGGCAGGTTTTACATCTTTTATAATAAATTATTTTGCATAATCTATTGCTCTTGTTTCCCTTATAACATTAACTTTTATTTGACCAGGGAAATCTAATTCAGCTTCGATTTTTTTAACTATATCTCTAGCTGTGTGTATAATCTGTGCTTCGCTAATATCTTCTGGTTTAACCATAATTCTAATTTCTCGTCCAGCTTGAATTGCAAATGATTTTTCTACTCCTACAAATGAATTTGCAATTTCTTCTAATTTTTCAAGTCTCTTAATATATGATTCCAATGTTTCTCTTCTTGCTCCTGGCCTTGCTGCAGAAATTGCATCAGCTGCCATAATTAGTACGGCTTCTACAGTTTCAGGTTCAACATCTCCATGATGAGCTTCCATTCCGTGTAAAACTTCTTTAGATTCTTTATATTTTCTAGCTAGATCAATGCCTATTTCAACATGCGGTCCTTGTATTTCGTGGTCTACGGCCTTTCCCAAATCATGTAACAAACCAGCTCTACGAGCTATTTTAACATCTGCTCCAAGTTCTGCAGCCATAATACCAGCTAAATGTGATACCTCTACTGAATGCTTTAAAACATTTTGGCCATAACTTGTTCTGTACTTAAGTCTTCCCAATAATTTTATAATTTCTGGATGTAAACCATGTACGCCCGCATCAAATGAAGCTTGCTCACCAGCCTCTTTCATTGTGTTTTCAACTTCTTTTTGAGCTTTTTCAACCATTTCTTCGATTCTTGCAGGATGGATTCTTCCGTCTATTATTAATTTTTCTAAAGCTATTCTAGCCACTTCTCTCCTAATTGGATCAAAACCCGATAAAACTACTGCTTCTGGTGTATCATCTATAATTAGATCTATACCAGTAAGAGTTTCAAGAGTTCTAATATTTCTACCTTCTCTACCTATTATTCTTCCTTTCATTTCATCATTTGGTAATGCTACTACTGTAACTGTTGTTTCAGCAACATGATCTGCAGCAATCCTCTGAATTGTAGAAGAAATAATTTCTCTTGCATTTTTGTCAGCTTCTTCCTTAGCTTTAGATTCCATTTCTTTAATCATCATAGCTGATTCTTGCATTATTTCTTTACGAGTATCATTTAATAGAATCTCTTTTGCTTCATCAGAAGTTAACCCTGAAAGCTTTTCTAATTCAAGTGTTTGTTTTTCATAAAGCTCATCAACAGCTTCTTTTTTTTCTTCTAAAGTTTTAAGCTTTTTTGCAATATTATCTTCTTTTCTTTCAAGTGATTCATTTCTTTTGTCAATTGTCTCTTCTTTGTTCTGAAGTCTTCTTTCCATTTTCTGGACTTCAATTCTTCTTTCTTTGACTTCTTTTTCAATTTCACTTCTCGATTTGTGAATTTCTTCTTTGGCTTCTAAAAGAAGCTCCTTCTTTCGAGCTTCACCATCTTTTATCGAATCTTCTGTGATTTTTTTTGCTAACTCTTCAGCATTTTTTATTTTTCCTTCGCCTATATATCTTCTTATAAAATAACCAGCGATAATCCCAATAACTAAGCTAAGAATTACATAAATTAGAACATCAATAGGAAACACCTCCATTTTATTAAATTTTCAAGTTCCATATCATTAGTATACCTAATTAGCTAAAACCAACACATAACTTGTGTCAGGACCTCATTCTTTGATATCATTAAATTATAAAATCATAGAATTCAATACCTGTTAAGGTATTAGATATAATTGTATATCTCTTAATGGCTACATACAACTCAATTTTATTACTTTTGGTGTTTTATGTCAAGCTATTAAAGATTGACTACCTTTGATACATCACTAGTTGTGCCTAATAATTGTACCCTAAATGAATTTTCAGATAAAGCAGCTAAATGAGCATTATGAGTTACCATTATTATCTGTCTATTAAACATTTCAGATGCTTGTTTTAAAAAGTCACCAACGTTATAAATATATTCCTCACTTACGTGCTTAGCAGGTTCATCGAGTATTAAGGGTCCCTCAATAGCAGGTTTATGGGTTTGCATAAATGATATTCTAAGGGCTAATGAAACTATATCAACGATACCTCCACCTCTCGATTGTTCTGGTTTTGTCTTTAAGAAAAAATCAGCAGTATCATTAACAACGTAAAACTCCGCATTTGGTTTATTTCTTAATTCTTCTATTTCAATTTGAAATTCCATATTGCTTTCGAAAATATATTGCAAGCATTTAGTAACAAGTATTTCTATTTGCGATTTAGCTTGCTCTCTTGCAAATTGAGATGTTTTTTGGAATAGTATCATTACTTGTTCTAAAAGGTCATATTGCGAATTGATAAAATCGAGTATCTCAACTTCTTTTGCTTTTATTTCTAGTAGTTGTAATTTTTTACCATCTTGTTTGGAAATAAAATTATTTAAATCATTTAGATCTTGTGCTAGTAAACTGATTCGATCATTCATTTCAGATCCTGCTTTTTCAATATATCTTCAGGTAGCATCTCTTTAGCTTCTTTTAATAGTTTCTCAATGTCTGCTTTTAGGGTTTCAATTTCTGATTCAATATTCTCTGGTTTAATGCCCATAGTTTCTAGTTCTTTAATTATTTCATTTTCTTGTTCTTTCAATTGTTCTAGTCTTATTTCTGCTTTGTACTTAAGTTTCTTAGCATTATCAATATTATCTTTTAGCTGAGTTAATTCTTTTTCATAATCCATTTTTAACCTCCTATATGATAATCTATAACATGTTTTATTGCTTTATCATCAATTTCACTTAAACAATAGGGGCATATGCCAACCTTATCTAGTATATTGCTATATTCTGCTAGGGTTTGCTTTAAATCGTTTTTGGTTTTATTTAAAGAAATCTTAACTTCAGAATTTAAATTTTTTAGTTTATTTAGTTTTAATGAGTTTTCATTTAATTTTTTTAGTAATTTAAGTTTTTCATTACAAATAATTATTGTTTTTTCTTCTTTAAGATAAGGAAGTAATTTTTCTAGATAAGCAGATCCTTTTTTTAAACCAATTTGCTTGTCTGAAAGTGCCTTGTTAAGTACCAGTAATTTATTATACTTATTTATTCTATTTGAACCATCATTAATGCTATTTTCTGCAATATCTAGTAGTTTACTCGAATCAATAGTTTTTTTAAGAATATGTTTTGATTTATTTATATGGTCGATCTCTATCCTAAATGAATTTATAAGTTTATAACTCCTATTCATTTCAATTAGATTAGGAAGACTTTTATCTATATCATCTATATAATGCAACTTGGATAATACAAGTTTATTCTCCGTTTTAGATGTTATTATAGTATTAATTTTTAATTTTATGTTACCATATTTAGAGTAATTGTCTAAATTAGATTTTATTCTAGTAGATATTTCATCTATTGTATCAATATTTTCAAGTTTTAATAAAATGTTTTTCACTTCACTTAAATCTATTTTAAATTTATCATGTCTATTCTTTATATCTTCCAATTTTGTTTTATTATAGTCGTATTCTTTTAGTTTATTTAATAAAAATTTTGTGGCCTTATATTTTATTTTTAATTCATCTACAAAATCATATTCTTTAATACTTTTGTTTAATTCTTCAATTGATACTTCTTTTAAATTTTTGGTTGTATTAAGGTTTCTTATATCTTTAAGCACTTCTCTTAAGGCTTCATCTAATATATCGACTCCTACTAACCTTCCAATTGCATTTGCTCTTGTTGAAGTTTTTTCAGATAACAAAAATGGGCCTTCTAATTGTTCACCAAGGTTGATAGCATTAGAGTGATCACCATCAAGTAGCATTTTGGAAATACCTGTTTTATCAATTATTTCTTGAGGTACACTTGTTCCTATACCTTCAAAGACTGATTCTATACCATCTGATGTTATCAGTTGGTATCCATTTTTACTCTTTGTTCTATATCTTTTTAATACTGTATTGTCACTTAGTTTAATTGTAACGCTTACTTCGTTTTCGCCCTCTCTTATAAAAAAATCTCCTGAGGGCTCGTTATATAGAACCCACTTTAAAGCCCTAATTATAGAAGTTTTCCCAGAGTCAGAAGGGCCTATAATAACATTTAAATCTTGACCAAAATGGAGCTCAGAATACTTATGAGATTGAAAATTATTGATTATTAATTCTTTTATATGTTTCATAAAAATCACCTATTTAAATATCTTTCATTTGTATTTGAGCTAATCTCTTAAGTGCTTCTTCTTTTACTTGATCTGATAAATTTTCTGATAGAGTTACTTCTAATAAAAGATCATTAATGTCCATTTTTTCGAAGTTTATAGCAGAATCTATTGTTTGCTTAAACTCAATTATTCGTTCGCCTCTAAAACTACTCTTTTCTATTTCACTTCTATCTAAAACTTCTTCTCCTGGCTTTGCAGATTTAAGGGTCAATGTTTCTATAGTTATTTTATCTTTTAATTCAATTAGAACAAGCTTTGGAATTCTTTCAATTTCTTTTAGGCTATTTGTAATTCTAACCAGACTACCTGGATTTATAAAATATTTTCCATTTTTTTCAATAGTTTTAAATCCTGCATGATAATGTCCAGATAGAGTTATATCCGCTTTTGTTTCTATTATATCATCTACAAGAGTATAAGGAATACCTTTTACAAATGGTCTATCAAGAAGCATTCCGTGAACAATATGAATTGAGTAATCTATATTTGGTGCAATATCTGTTAAAATATATCCTTCACTACTACTATCAATATTGTAGCTATAGGGTAATCCAGTAAGTTGAACTCGTATTCCATCTTTTTCTAGTATTATTTTATTATCTTTATCTACTATGATTAGAAAATCTAAACTTTTTAATAATCCTAACATAGTTCTATCTATAGTAGCGGGATTATGACCAAATATATCATGGTTTCCACTGACTATATAAATAGGTACTTTAATTTTTTTTATAATATTAGTAAATTTACTAACCACTGAAATAGATATATCTGGTCTATCAAATAAATCTCCACCATGAATTACATAGTCTATATCTTTAGTATTAACTATGTCTACTATCTCTTCAAATTTAGATTCTAAACTCTTTACAAAATCATCTTTTCTGTTTTTAGGATTAGTTCCCCTTATATGAGTATCTGTAAAATATAGTATTCTCATCTATCCACCTCTAGTACAAAGCCTCCTAATAATAGGAGGCAAGTGTTATTTTTCTTTAATAGGTACTACTACTGGTGTTTTATCTTCTGTTAAACCATAAAATTTTCTTATTTTTAAATCAATTTCATCGAACACTTCAGGATTTTGTTTTAGGTAATCTTTAGCATTTTCTCTACCTTGCCCTAGTTTCACATCATCATAATTATACCAAGAACCTGACTTATTTACAATTCCACTACTTACACCTGTATCTAAAACACTTCCATGTTTAGAGATTCCTTCACCGTACATTATATCAAATTCAGCTTGCTTAAATGGAGGTGCTATTTTGTTTTTTACAACTTTGACTCTCGTTCTATTTCCAACAATGGAGTCTCCTTGCTTTATAGAATCTATTCGTCTTACATCCAGTCTTACACTAGAGTAAAACTTTAAAGCTCTTCCACCAGAAGTTGTTTCAGGATTACCAAACATAACTCCAATTTTCTCTCTTAATTGGTTTATAAATACGCAAGTAGTATTAGATTTATTTATGGCTCCTGCTAATTTTCTTAGTGCTTGAGACATAAGTCTTGCTTGTAAACCCATATGACTATCGCCCATTTCACCATCAATTTCTGCTTTTGGTACAAGAGCAGCAACTGAATCTATTACTACAACATCAAGAGCACCACTACGAACTAAGGATTCGGTTATTTCAAGTGCTTGCTCGCCAGTATCTGGTTGGGAAATAATCAAATTTTCAATATCAACTCCAAGTTTTTTTGCATAACCAGGGTCTAACGCATGTTCAGCATCTATAAAGGCTGCAATTCCACCTTTCTTCTGAGCTTCAGCAATTATATGAAGTGAAAGTGTTGTTTTACCAGATGACTCAGGTCCATAAATTTCTACTACTCTTCCTCTTGGGACTCCACCAATTCCTAAAGCTAGATCAAGTTCCATTGAACCAGTTGGTATAAAATCTAAGTCAAGTTTTGCATCTTCTCCAAGTCTCATAACTGAGCCTTTACCAAATTGTTTTTCTATTTGTGTTATTGCTAATTCTAATGCCTTTTTTCTATTTTCATCTGCCATAGTTTTCCAGTTAAACTGGACTCACCCCTTTCGATATCCGAACGTTAGTTCTATATTTACATGTTACATTAACAGTTAAAATAAGTCAATCAATTATTATTTATAAAATGCAAACTTTTTGTTAATGCAAAGTTAGTAGCTCTTTCAATAATAGCTTTTCTATCTCCAGGGAAATTCATTTCATAAACTTTATGGTTATTTTCATTCATTATACATATATAAACAAGCCCAGTATTACTAGAGTCTTCATCTGGACCAGCATAACCAGTTGTAGATATAACTAAATTAGCTTTTGTTTTTTCTAGTAGCCCTTTTGCCATGGCATAAGCTACTTCTTGACTGACTACCCCAAAATTTTTAATTATTGAAGGATTAACATTAAGTTCATCTATCTTAGATTTATTTGAATATGTGATTATTCCTCTATCAAATACTTTGGAAGCACCTTCAATAGAAGTTAACTTTTTAGATATATTTCCTCCTGTGCAAGACTCGCAAACAGCCATTTTAAATCCTTTTATTTTCAAACTATCCAATAATGTTTCAGCCAGAGATTTATTATCATATCCAAAGATAAAATTTCCTATTTTAGATTCTATAATTTTGACAATCATATCTGAAGTTTCATTTAATTTATCTAAATCTAAACCTCGTCCTATTACTTTAATTTCAACATATTCTGAACTTGCGTAAGTCGTTATCGTAAAATCAGGCATATATATATCTAAAGATTTTAATTCTGTTTCTAAGCTAGATTCACCTATACCAGAGGTATTAATCGATTTTACTACTATATTAAAATCATCCTTTATCAAATCAATAACGTAATTTTCAAACATAGGTTCAAGTTCTTTTGGAGGACCTGGCATAAGTATTATTTTTTTATCTCCCAATTTAATAAAAATTCCTGGTGCTGTACCTTTTGGATTTGGAATAAACTCTGCTCCTGAAGGTTTCATAGCTTGTTTTAAGTTGTTATCAGTCATTTTCCTATTTGAGTAAGCAAAATAATTTTTCAGATGTTCTTGCATATTTATATCTAATACTAAAGGTTTATTTATAACATTTGCAACAGCTTCTTTTGTTAGATCATCATCAGTTGGACCTAATCCACCAGTTAAGATTACAATATCTGACCTATCTAAAGCAATTTTCATAACACTCTCTAATCTTTTATAATCATCATCCACTGAAGTATGATAATGTGTTTCTATGCCTATTTCCATAAGTTTCTTAGATAAGAATACTGAGTTAGTATTAATTATGCTTCCAAGAATTATTTCAGTACCAACAGTAATTATTTCAGCTTCCATTATAACATCTCCATTAAATATTTTCTATTTTCAACGCATGCTTATTCTTAATAAGATAATCTACTCCAGAGACAATGGTTAGTATTAAAGCTATATACAACATGATTATATCTGCAGGAAATCCAATAAATCTAAATGGAAAGTTGTTTATTAAAAGTAGTATAATAGCTACAAGTTGAGATATAGTTTTTAATTTACCCCAATTACTTGCTGCTATGGTAATTCCTTCAGAAGCTGCTATTGTTCTAAATCCTGTTATAGTAAATTCACGAGCAATAATTACTATCACTACCCAAGCAGGAATCTTATCTACACCTACTAGCAATATTAATGCAGCTGAAGTAAGTACTTTATCTGCAAGAGGATCAGCAAACTTACCAAAATTAGTAACTAGATTTCTACTTCGTGCAATATAACCATCTAAAGTATCTGTTAAAGCAGCAAAAGTGAAGATAGCTGCTGAAATATATGTTGGTCCAGGATTCTCTAAATAGAATACTAATATAAAGATAGGAACTAAGAAAACTCTAAATAATGTAATCTTATTTGCCAGATTCATCAATTACATCTCCAATCAAATCATATTCCGTATATTCTGTAATTACTACGTTATAAAACTCTCCGAGTTCTAAGTCTTTATTTGAGTTAATATATATTACACCATCTATTTCTGGGCTATCCATATAACTTCTACCCACATATAAATTTTCTTCTTCAAATTCCTCAACTAATACGGATAATTCAAGTCCTATTTTGTTTCTCATCAATTCTTCAGAAATATTTTTTTGCAGTTCCATTATTTTATTTATTCTTTCCTGTTTTGTGAGTTCATCGATTTGATTTTGCATTCCAAATGCAGGAGTATCCTCTTCTTTAGAATATGAAAAAACACCAAGTTTATCAAATTTGATATTTTCTATAAAGTTATATAGTTCATCAAAATCTTCATCAGTTTCACCTGGGAATCCAATAATAAATGTTGTTCTCAGAATAATATCTGGTATGTTTTTTCGCAATTTACTTATCAAATTTTCTATAGTCTCTTTAGTAGTTTTTCTATTCATAGCCTTTAAAATATTATTGCTGATATGTTGAAGTGGAATATCGAGATAATGAGCTACTTTTCCATTTCTTTTTATACTTTTAATGAGTTTATCATCAATATTATCAGGATAAAGATATAATAATCTAATGATTTCAATATTATCTACATCATTTATTTTATCTAAAAGCTTATACAATGAATACTCCCCATATAAATCAATACCATAGTCAGAAGTATTTTGAGCTATTAGAATAATTTCTTTAACCCCTTTTTTTCCTAAATAAGTTATTTCGCTTATAATATCTTCAAATTTTCTACTTCGATGTTTTCCTCTCAGCTTTGGTATTATACAATAGGTACAGAGATTATCACATCCTTCAGAAATCCTTACATAAGCAGTCTTAGATAGAGGAAGCCTTTTAACTTCTTCAATATAAGAGCTGTTTATATCATCTTTTTTAATGATTTTTTTTGTATTTGAACTTTCTAGTAAAATACTATTTAAATCTCTGATATTACCAGTACCCATTATAGCATCTACTTCAGGAATTTCTTTAATAAGTTCATTTGCATATCTTTGAGCAAGGCAACCAGCTAAAACCAATTTTTCTAGTTTCCCATCAGTTTTATATTTAGACATTTCAAATATTGCATCTATAGATTCTTCTTTTGCATCCTCAATAAAACCACAAGTATTTACTATAATAATATTTGCGATTTCTGGATTTGTTGTATAATCAAAATTTTCTTTATCTAATATACTTCTCATGATTTCCGAATCTACTTCATTTTTCGAGCAACCTAAGGTTTCTATATAAACAGTTTTTCTTGACAAAATATCTCTCCTAATCTTCATTTATATCATCTTCAGTAATGAGTACTTTTCTTGGCTTACTTCCTTCAAATCCACCTACAATACCTCTTACTTCCATCTCATCTATAAGCCTAGCAGCCCTAGCATAGCCTATTCTTAATCTTCTTTGCAGTAAAGATATAGATGCTACCCCTTCAGCTACAACCAGTTTAACAGCCTCTGGTAAGAATTCATCAGCTTCGTTTGTATTTACGTGTTTGCTATTTTGAACAACTTCAATAATTTCTTCATCATATTGCGATGAATTTTGTTCCTGTAGAAAAGCTACAACTTTTTCTACTTCTTGATTAGAAATAAATGCTCCTTGCAATCTTACTGGTTTAGAATAGCTAGATGGATAATATAGCATATCGCCTTGTCCTAATAGTTTTTCTGCACCTGCCATATCTAATATAGTTCTTGAATCAATTTGAGATGAAACAGCAAAGCTTATTCTAGAAGGAATATTTGCTTTAATAGTCCCAGTTATTACATCGACAGAAGGTCTTTGCGTAGCCACTATAAGATACATTCCAGCAGCCCTTGCCATTTGTGCAAGTCTGCATATATAATCTTCAATTTCTTGAGCAGCAACCATCATTAAGTCTGCAAGTTCGTCTATAATAATTACAATTTTAGGGATATTATCATCTTTTTTATCAATTTTATCATTATAAGACTGAATATCTCTTACATTGTTTTTGGCGAATAATTTATATCTTTTTTCCATCTCGCTTACAGCCCAGTTAAGAGCAAATGCGGATCGTTTAGCATCTGTTACTACTGGTATCAAAAGATGGGGAATTCCATTGTATACACTAAGCTCTACAACTTTTGGGTCTATTAATAGCAGTTTTACATCTTCAGGTGAACTCTTATATATTAGGCTCATTATAATTGTATTAATACAAACACTTTTTCCTGAACCAGTAGCTCCAGCAATTAGTAAATGAGGCATTTTATCTATGCTAGAAACGAGTACTTTCCCTGAAATATCTTTTCCTAATGCAAGTGGAATATCAGACTTGATATCATTATATTCTTTTGAAGTAATCAATTCCTTAAATAAAACCATATCTTTTATTTTATTTGGAACTTCTATCCCAACAGCAGCTTTACCTGGGATGGGAGCTTCTATTCTAATGTCTGGAGAAGCAAGGCTTAATGAAATATTGTCTTGTAAGGAAACAATTCTACTTAGTTTTATTCCTGGTGCAGGTGATAACTCGTAGCAAGTGATTGACGGCCCTACATTGATATGTGAAACACTTGCTTCTATACCAAAGTTTTTCATAGTTTCTTCAATAATTCTAGCATTATTGATTATTTCTTTTTTGTCACCTCTATCATTTTTAAGTTTTGGGGATGCTAAAATACTTAAAGGCGGAATACGATAAAATATTTTTTTAGCTTTTTCATGTTTTTCTTTAATCTCTAAATTTATAGTTTTAGTTTCTTTTACAATTTGTTTATCCTCAGGTTTAATGAGAACAGGTTTTTTTTGAGTAGCTTGATTGTCTTTGTCTAAGTTAAGCACATTATTACCAGTATAATCCGTTATTTTAATTTGACTATGTTCGCTAGTAATAGGTTCCATTTCATCGTTTTTGGAAATAGATTTTCTGTTTTTAGATTGCTTATTTGTATGATTTGGAGTAATATCTTTTGCTTTTAATAAAACCTCTTTTATTGTTAAATTAGTGATTACAAGCAGGCTTACCATAATTGAAAAAGCTAAAACTATATATGTACCTATAGATCCAAATAATCTATATAAAAAGAAACCAAAAAAGCTACCAAGTACACCCCCACCTCTATTAGCCCTTGAGAGTTCTAGACCACTTTTTATTCTTTCAATTAAACTCAAATCTACCATGTTAATACCATCTAAAATAATAATGAAACTCATAAATACGACTAATAATGAAATTATAACTCTAAGTTGTATCTTATCAAAGCGATCTAATAGTAAGGTTACTCCTGTCGCTAAGATAAATATTGGGAAAAAATAACCACCAAAACCCATTAACGAAAAAACTGTTCCATTAATAATATTCCCGATTATCCCCATTCGCATGCTAAATAGACTAAATAGAACAATTATACCAATAGCAATTGTCAGTATAGCAACAATATCAGTATCTAATTTTGATTTAGGTATATTCTTTTTAGTGGATTTAGTTGGTTTTTTCTTTTTCATTTTGTTCATTTTATCACCTAACTTTATTTTATTAAGTTGAGTTACTATTATAAATGTTCCTAATGCTCATAAGTAATATGAACGAATATTCTGTAGAGTATTTTTTAAAATTTTCGGGGAAGTCTCATAACAATAGTTGGTATATACCCAGCGACTCTTGCACGAATCCTAATACTATTGTTTTAAAAAGAATCAATTTAAAGATCCTCCTTACTTTAACTACATTCTGATTATAACATACTTATTAGTTATTTATAATGGAATAACAGAAAGCTAGCATAACCAGTTGGTTATGCCTCAATATAGTATTTATTCTTGACCAGTATGACCAAAACCACCAGTACCCCGTACAGTTTCATCCAAGTTTTCTACCTGATAAAAATCTATTTTTTCGCATTTTATCAATACTAACTGAGCAATTCTATCACCAGGGTTAATTATAAACTCTTCTTTTCCAAGATTAATTAATATGACTTTTATTTCTCCTCTATAATCGCTATCGATGGTTCCTATACCATTAGCTAATGAAATACCATTATTTATAGCTAGGCCACTTCTTCCTCTTACCTGAGCTTCATAGCCTACAGGGACTTCAATAAAGAGACCTGTTGGGACTAGATATCTATCCAAAGATTTTAATACTACTGGTGCATCAACATTTGCCATTAAGTCAACCCCAGATGAACCACTTGTCTTATATTCGGGTAATTTATAACTCCCATTATTTACTACTCTTACTTTCACTTAAACTCCCCCTAGCTCAAATACTTTTGCAAGATCTTTTTTCAATTTATTTTCATTCTTTATTTTACCAACGCAGGCAATATTTATTTTACTGTAATCAAAATATTTATCTATAACCCTTATTATATCACTTAAAGAAATAGATTTAACATTTTTTATAACTGACTCAGGTGTTTCTATTTCTTTATTATGAAGGACATTTTTACCCATTTCATACATTTTATTGAAAGAACTTTCAAGGCTAAGAATATAACTACCCTTTAGGTGCTCTTTTGCTTTTTCTAATTCATTTTCTGTAATATAATTCTCTTTTAATTTATCTATTTCTTCTTTTATTAATTTAGAAACATTTAATACTTGCTCTAGATTTAATCCAGCATAAACAGATATGAAACCAGAATCATTATAGGAAGTAATAGATGATTCTATATTATAACTAAGACCTTCTTCTTCCCTTATTCTTTGAAATAATCTAGAACTTATAGTGCCTCCTAATAAATTATTAACAACCATTATTGGGAAGATATCATCTGAATATTCGGATGGACCAGGGAACCCTATGCATATATTAAACTGTTCTACATCTTTATTTATAAATCTAATATTGTTTTTCATATTTAATACATAATCAGTATTATATTCAACTGGTTTTGAGCCTATATTAAAATTTCCAAAGGCCTGATTTAATAGTTCGAAACTTTCTACTTCATCAAATTTACCAACTAATGAAATTACAATATTAGCAGGGGTATATTTTTCATAGAAATAATCTATAATTTTTTTCTTGTTTAATCGATTCACTGATTCTATATTACCTAAAATAGGGTATGCTAATGGAATCTTATCATAAATCATTTTATCTAATAACTCATATACTAAGTCTTCTGGGAAGTCTTGGTACATTTTTATTTCTTCTATTATTACTCCCTTTTCTTTTTCTATATCATTCTCTTCAAATTTTGAATTATTTAGCATATCTCCTAAAATATTTATTGCAACAGGCAAATGTTCGCTTATTACCTTTGTATAAAAACAAGTGTGTTCTTTACTTGTGAAAGCATTAATTTGCCCGCCCACATCATCAATTGCCTCTGCAAGTTCTCTTGTATTTAGAGTTTTAGTACCTTTAAATAGCATGTGTTCTATAAAATGAGATATTCCATTATCATATTCATTTTCATAAAAAGAACCACTTTTTACTATAAAACCTAATGTTGAAGAATTTAAATGATCAAATTTATGCATAATTATTTTAATTCCATTATCCAATTCTTTTATTTTATACATTAATTCCTCCAAAATAATTATTCGATTTTAAAAAAATAACATGAACCAATTTGGTCCATGTAGTTTTATTATTTATCTTCTTTAGCTTCTACTGTGGGCTCGTCTTTAAGAAGAGCTTTTCTAGAAAGATTAATTCTGCCTTGATTATCAATTTCCATAACCTTGACCATAACTTCATCTCCTACTTTAAGCACATCTTCAACTTTATTAACTCGCTCTTTTGCTAATTGAGATATATGAACCAAACCTTCTTTTCCATTCAATACTTCTACAAAAGCTCCAAAAGCCATTATCTTAGTAACCTTACCTAAATAAATTTCTCCAGCTTCAATTTCTTTAACTATATTTAAAATCATTTCTATAGCTCTTTTACTTCCCTCACCATCACTAGAGACAATAGCAACTTTACCTGTATCATCAATATCTATTTTTACTCCTGTTTCATCGATTATTCTATTAATAACCTTGCCACCAGGACCTATAATATCTCTAATTTTATCAGGATGTATTTGTAGAGTTTGTATTCTTGGCGCGTACATAGACATTTCTTTTCTAGGCTCAGAAATAGTTTTACTCATCTTATCTAAGATGAAAAGTCTTGCTATTCTAGCTTTTTCTAATGCTTCTTTAAGAACAGCTTCATCTATACCTGCTACTTTAATATCCATTTGGATAGCTGTTATTCCATCTTTTGTTCCAGCAACTTTAAAGTCCATATCTCCAAAATGATCTTCTAGACCTTGGATATCAGTTAAAATAGCAACCTTACCTTCATGTTTTATTAATCCCATAGCAATTCCTGCAACAGGAGCTTTTATTGGTACGCCCGCATCCATTAAAGCAAGAGTACTACCACAAACACTCGCTTGTGATGAAGAACCATTGGAACTAAGGACTTCGGAAACTAGTCTTAAAGTATATGGAAAGTCTTCTTCTGAAGGAATAACAGGTGCTAATGCCCTTTCAGCAAGAACTCCATGACCAATTTCTCTTCTTCCAGGACCTCTCATAGGTTTTGTTTCTCCTACAGAATATGATGGGAAATTGTAATGATGCATATATCTTTTTGACTCGTCATCACCAATTCCATCAATTATTTGAACATCACCAGAAGCCCCTAGTGTTGCAATAGTAAGCACCTGAGTTTGACCTCTTTTAAATAGTCCAGAACCATGCGCTCTTGGTAATAATCCTACTTCAGAGCTAATTTCTCTTATTTGATCTAGTGCTCTGTTATCTGGTCTCTTACCTTCTGTGGTAATAAGCCTTCGTACTATATTTATAATTGTATTTTCTAGTACTATTTTTATATCTTTTTCTTTTTCAGGGAACATTAATAGTAATTCTTCTAGAGTCTCTTCTTTAACAGCTGAAACTTTATTATCTCTTTCTGCTTTATTTTCTGTATTAAGAGCTTCTGAAAGTTTTGCTTCTGAAAGTTCTATTGTTTTTAATTCAACCTCTGGATCTGGAGTAAATAGTTTAACTTCTACTTTTTCTTTTCCATATTCAGTTATCATTGTTTCAATAAAAGCACAAATGTTTTTTATCTCATCATGAGCCATAAGTATTGCTTTTAACATAGTCTCTTCTGATAAAAAGTTTGCACCGGCCTCTACCATCATAACAGCATTTTTAGTTCCTGAAACTACTAGATTCAAATCAGATACTTCTCTTTGTGCACTATTTGGATTGATTACTAACTCTCCATCTACTAAACCTACCATAACTGAAGCAGTTGGCCCATTAAATGGTATATCAGAAATAGAAAGTGCAATTGATGATCCTATCATTGCAGCTATTTCAGGACTATTGTCTTGATCAACGGATAATACTAAAGCTACAACTTGTACATCATTTCTAAAGCCTTCAGGGAATAGTGGCCTAATTGGTCTGTCTATCAATCTAGATGTCAAAATTGCTTTTTCACTTGGCCTACCTTCACGTTTTATAAAACCGCCAGGAATTTTACCAACCGAATACATTTTTTCTTCATAATCACAACTTAATGGGAAGAAATCTATACCTTCTCTTGGTTTTTTTGATTTAGTCGCAGTAACCATAGCAACTGTGTCTCCATATTGTACTAGACATGCTCCACTTGCTTGCTCTGCAACTTTGCCTAAAGTGACAACAAGATCTCGCCCTGCTAATTTATAACGAAATTGTTTCTCCATAAAATACCTCCTTATTCTTAATTTCTACAAATACTGTCTATAAATCAATAGAGCGGGAAGTCCCGCTCTAATTAACCTCTAATTCCTAGTTTTTCAATTAAAGAACGATATCTCTCAATATCTTTATTCTGTAAATATCTTAGTAAATTTCTTCTTGTACCAACCATTTTTAGAAGTCCTCTTCTTGAGTGATGATCTTTCTTATGAGATTGTAAATGCTCATTAACAGAATTAATTCTATAAGTTAATAAAGCTATTTGAACCTCTGGTGAGCCTGTGTCTCCTTCATGAAGTTTATATCCTTCCATGATACTGTCTTTTTCTTCTTTACTTAACAATTTAAAACACCTCCATATTTTTTATCTACACCGTAAGCTATGCCCTCGCTGAGGTACGATTAGCATGGCTAAGGTAATCTTTAACATTTAAAGTCTATCATATTTTAATAAGATTGTAAATCTGAATTTTTTTTAATATAGTCTATATCACGATTCATTTGCTCGATTAACATATCGATTGAATCAAATTTCATTTCTGGTCTTAAATATTCAAAAAAAGATATTTCTATATCTTTACCATAAATATCCTCATCCAATCCAATAATATGATTTTCAATTTTCAACTCATCATCTTTAAATGTTGGGTTTATACCTATATTTGTTGCACTTAGATAGCATTTTCCATCAAATTTTGTTTCTGTTTGGTAAATTCCTTTTTTTGGAATTATATATTTATTTTTTAATAGTAGATTTGCAGTTGGTACACCCATTTTTTTCCCTATGCCTTTCCCGTGGATTACTTCTCCAATAATAGAAAAAGGTCTAGCTAAAAGATGATTTACTTCTCTAATGTTTCCATCTGTTATATATTCCCTCACAAGAGTACTGCTTACAACTTTTCCCTTGTCTTTTAAAGGGTTTAGTATTTCAATTCCAATATCTAATTCTTTAGATATTTTTTGAAGGCGTTTTGCATCACCTTCTGCTCTATAACCAAATCTATAATCAGAACCAACAGTAACAAATTTACAATTAAGCTTTTGAATTAATATATCTTTTACAAATTCTTCAGGACCAAGTTGCATAATATCTCTGTCAAATTTCATTGTATATAAAACCTCAATACCTAGTTTTTCAAGAAAGTCATTTTTTTGTTTATTGTTATTTATTAACCTTGGTCCATTTCCATAAACAAATGATTTAGTATGATTTTCAAAAATAAGGATAGAAGGCATTAATTTTCTTTCTTTTGCATTCTTTATCATTGATTTAATAAGTTCTTGATGACCAATATGCACTCCATCAAAATTCCCCAAAGCTAAAGCTGTTTGAAATCTAATTTCACTATTAAAATCTATTCTAATTATCTCCATTTATTATCACCCTATTAAGACTTTGTCCATTTTTATCATTCTTTCTTCATTTTCTGTAATTAATTTTCCTATTCCAATAAATTGTTCATTACAGTAAACTCTTATTGATTCATTGTCAATTATATCATTATGTGTATCAACTTTTAATTTTAATCCGTTTGTTAAATGCTTATAATTAGTGTTACTTATCTGGATTGACTTTAGGTGTGTTAAAGCATAATCCATCGGTAAAAGAATAGTTTCTCTTTCTTCTTGAGTCATTTTGTTTAAAGTTTCCATCCCATATGAATTAGATAACTTAAAGTTACCTACACCTACTCTTATTAAGAAAGACATATGTCCATAGGTTTCTAACCTATTCCCAATATCATTACATAGAGTCCGGATATAAGTTCCTTTTGAGCACTTTGTATAAAAGACTATTCTTCTATTTTCTATATTATGAATAATATCTATTTCACTAATATTTATAGTATTAGACTTTCTTTCTATTGTAATTCCTTCTCTAGCCAATTCATAGAGCTTTTTTCCTCCAACTTTTTTTGCAGAATACATTGGGGGTATTTGCTCTTGTTGACCTTTAAAATCACTAAAAACTATTTTTAGAGTTTCTGCATTAGTTTTTTTATTTGAATATTTTATTATTTTACCTTCTTTATCTTGGGTATCTGTTTCAGAACCCAAGGTTAATTCACCGATGTATTCTTTTCTTACATTTAATAAATACTCTGAAACTCTAGTAGCTTTGCCTATGCAAATAGGTAGAACTCCCGTAGCCATTGGATCTAATGTGCCAGTGTGACCAACCTTTTTTGTATTATAAAGTTTTCTAAAATAATATACAGCATCATGTGATGTCATGCCCTTTGGTTTAAAAAAATTTATTATTCCATCCATTAGTTCACCTTATCTTATAAATATTTATTAATTTCTTGTAATAGCATTTTTTCAGTTTCTTCAATTGTTTCAGTAGAACTTGCCCCAGAAGCTCTAATATGGCCTCCACCACCAAATAATGAACAAATTTTATTTGCATCAACATATTCTTTAGTTCGTAAACTCAATTTTATATCATTATTATTTAGTTCTTTTAGTAAACAAGCTACTTCTACTCCATCGGTATCTCTAAGAAATTCTACAATACCTTCAGTTTCATCAGGGTGTGCATTAGTTTTTGAATACATATCCTTAGTAACTTTTGCAATTGCAATTTTACCATCTTCGTAAAACTTAAGATTTGAGACAGCTAATATAAATAGCTTTGTTCTTGATAAACTTCTTTTTTGATACAAATTCTTATTAATATTATAGCCATTAATACCAAAATCATATAGCTTTGATATAATGAGATGTGTATTTTTTGTTACGCTTTCATAACTAAAACGTCCAGTATCTGTGCTTATTGCAGTATATATACAAGTTGCTATTTCAGTATCTATTGGGAACTCAGCTTTTGATAATAAGTCAAAAACTATTTCGCCAGTAGAAGAAGATTCTGGCACTACAATATTTATATCCCCAAATTTTGTGTTACTAATATGATGATCAATATTTATTATTTTTTTTGATGATTCAAATAAAATTTTATTTAATCCTAATCTATCTGGATCACTACAATCTAAGACTATAAGTACTGCTATATCAGTATTTATATCATCTATTTTTTTCATCTTTTCAAGCCCTGGTAGAAACAAATAATCTTCAGGAATTATATCTGGTTTCACAAAAATGACATTTTTAGTAAGCTTTTCTAAGGAAAGCCCCATTGCAAGTAGTGAACCCAGACTGTCTCCGTCTGGGTTTTTATGAGATACTACTGCAATAGATAATCCTTGAGTAACAGATGAACGTATAAAATCAATCGCACTATTCATTTTCTATTTCCTTGTCCCCAGGAGAGGTTTCTTTCAATGTTGATTCATTATTTACTTTTTCAATAAGTTGTGTCATATAAAGAGCCTCTTCAATACTATTATCAAGATAGAATATTGGTTCGGGTACATGTCTTAATGATATTCTCTTGCCAATTTCATTTCTTATAAAGCCTTTAGCATTTTCTAAACCTTTAATAGTGTTTGTTTTTTCTTGATCACTACCTAGAACAGAAATATATATCTTAGCAGATTTTAAATCTTTGGTTACAACTACTCTGTTTACACTAGGCAACCCGCTAATTCTTGGATCTTTTATTTCTCTAAACAATAATTCAGATACAACTTTTTTTACTTCCTCTGAGATTCTATTTATTCTTTTATCATTCATAATTTACACCTCAACTTAGGCTTTAATTTCTTTTAGGATATAAGCTTCTAAGTTATCTCCTTCTTTAAGATCATTAAAGTTTTCAAGCCCTAAACCAGCTTCATAACCAGTTTGAACTTCTCTTGCATCATCTTTAAATCTTTTTAAGGATGATACGCTTCCATCAAAAATAACTATATCATTTCGAAGCAACCTAATTTTTGAATTTCTAGTTATTTTTCCACTTATTACATAAATACCGGCTATTGAGTTCCCTGTAGGAAGTCTGAATGTTTCTCTTATTTGTGCTCTTCCAAGAACTTCTTCAACTATCTTAGGTGCATGCATTCCTTTTACGGCAGCTTGTATATCTTCGATAGCCTCATATATTACTCTGTAAGTTCTTACATCGACTTCTTCTTTTTTTGCAACTTCAATAGCATTTATATTTGGTCTTACATTAAATCCAATTACTATTGCATTGGATGCAGATGCTAGCATTATATCTGATTCTGTTATTCCACCAACGCCACCATGTATTAGATTTACTTTAACTTCTTCAGTGTTTAATTTGTTTAAAGATTGACTAAGAGCTTCAATTGAACCTCTAACATCTCCTTTTACAATTATGTTTAAATCCTTTATTTCTCCTTGTTTTATTCTTTCAAATAAATCATCAAGAGAAACTTTTGAACTTTGTTTCATTTGTACTTCTCTTAATTTATCTTTCCTTACGCTAGAAAGATGTCTTGCAGCCTTTTCATTTTCAACAGCAAATATTAAATCTCCAGCATTTGGGACTTCCGACAAACCTAATATAACAACAGGTATTGAAGGAGTAGCTTTTTTTACTTTTTTGCCTTTTTCATCAAGCATTGCCCTTATTCTACCATTTGCAGTGCCTGAAACTACCATATCTCCAACATTAAGAGTACCTTTTTGAACTAATACTGTGGCAAGTGGACCCTTACCTTTGTCAAGTTGAGCTTCAATAATGGTTCCAACAGCTTTTCTATTTGGGTTAGCTTTCAATTCTTGCATTTCGGCAACTAGTAGAATCATTTCTAAGAGCTCTTCTATACCTATTTTGTTTTTAGCTGAAACAGGAGCAATTATTGTATCACCACCCCATTCTTCTGGAACTAGTCCATTATCAGATAACTCTTGCTTTATTCTATCTAAATTAGAATCAGCTTTATCTATTTTGTTAATTGCTACTATAATTGGTACGCCAGCGGCTTTAGAGTGAGCTATTGCTTCTATAGTTTGAGGCATTACTCCATCGTCTGCAGCCACAACTAATATAGAAATATCTGTAATTTTCGCACCTCTAGCACGCATTGATGTAAAAGCTTCATGACCAGGTGTATCCAAAAATACTATCTTTTTATTATTAATATTAACTGCATAAGCACCAATATGTTGTGTTATGCCACCTGCTTCAACACCAGTGACATTAGTATGTCTAATTGCATCGAGCAATGAAGTTTTTCCATGGTCAACATGTCCCATAACTGTTACTACTGGGGGTCTTGCTATAAGGTCTTTAATATCATCATCAAAGTCTAATAAGTCTTCTTCAGTTTCTTCTTCTTCTTCCACTAAAGTAATTATATCAAATCCAAAATCATCAGCTACTATCGTTGCTATTTCGCTATCGATAAACTGATTTTGATTAACCATAACTCCAAGTCCGATAAGTTTAGTTATTATTTGAGCCGGATTTACTTCGATTTTTTCTGCAAGTTCATTCACAATAATTTCAGATTTTATTTCTATACTCCTTCTAGCTACGTTAGGAATCTCTTTTTGTGTTATTTCTTCAGTTTTACTAATTGAGGTTTTATCTTTAATTACTTTCTTTGTTTTCTTTGGTTTTAATTCATCTTTATTAAATGTTTCTATATCATCTTCCTCCAAACTATTATCTTCTTCTAAAAGCAACTCTTTTATTAACTGAGCTTCTTCATCTTCTATTGAGCTCATATGGCTATTGATTTTCAAATCGAGTCCCTCTATCTTCTCCATAAGTTCCTTACTACTTATATTTAATTCTTTAGCTAATTCATACACTCTGATTTTTGTCATACGTACACCTCCTATGTGTTTAAGGTGATTCTCTAGTTATCTATGACTTCCTTCAATTTGGCATATACTTCTTCTGTTATTTCAGTTTCTAAAGCTCTATTAAACTTCTTAGTTTTATAAGCTTGTTCAAAACACTTAATATCAGGACAAATATAGGCACCTCTCCCATTAGCTTTCCCAGTTAAATCTACACTGACAATATTTTCTTTGTTTTTAACTACCCTAATAAGCTCTTTTTTGGGTTTCATTTCATTGCAACCGATACATTTTCTTAGAGGTATTTTTCTAGGACTCATAATAACACTCCTTATTCTTCGATACTATCAACATCTTCAAATACTTCTGCTTCTTCTTGAATTTTATTTTGTTCAGAAGTTTCTTTTAATAATTTATACTGACTTTCTGATTTAATATCTATTTTCCAGGTAGTAAGTTTTGCAGCTAATCTAGCATTTTGACCTTCTTTTCCGATTGCTAATGATAACTGATAATCTGGAACTACAACCATTGCTGATTTTTCTTTTTCATTTGCTATTACTTTAACTACCTTTGAAGGACTTAGACTATTAGCTATAAATTCTTCAGCGTTTTTACTCCAAATGACAATATCGATTTTTTCACCATTTAGCTCATCTACTATAGCTTTTACTCTAGAACCTTTAAATCCTACACAGGAACCTAATGGATCTACATCTGGATTTTTTGAAAAAACCGCAATTTTAGTCCTAGAACCAGCTTCGCGTGAAATAGAAAATATTTCTACGATTCCATCTGATATTTCAGGAACTTCTAATTCAAACAATCTTTTTACTAAACCGACATTTGCTCTTGAAAGAACTATTCTAGGACCTTTAGTTGTCTTTTTAACTTCTAGGATTAATAATTTCAATCTTGCACTTTGTTCATATGTTTCATTCACTATTTGTTCAGCTGGTGGTAGAATACCCTCTGTTTTTCCTAAATCGATATAAACATTGCTTTTTGCAATTCTTTGAATTTGTCCTGTAATAATCTCATTTTCTCGAGTTACAAATTCATCAAAAATGACATCTCTCTCTGCATCTTTAATTCTCTGAATAACAACTTGTTTTGCTGTTTGTGCAGCAATCCTGCCAAAATCTCGTGGTGTTATTTCAATTCTTACTACATCCCCAATTTCTAAGGTGGTATCAATTTTTTTTGCATCTTCTATGGATATTTGAAGTGATTTATCCTCTATTTCTTCCTCTTTCACTATATCCTTTGTTGCGTATACTTCAACTTCACCTGATAATCTATCCATATCTACAAATACATTTTGTGATGATCCAAAGTTCTTTTTATAACTGGATATTAATGCTGATTCTAATGCATCGAAGATAATATCCTTTGATATGCCCTTTTCTTTTTCAATCTCTTCAAGAGCGTTGATGAAGTCAACGTTCATCTAAGTATTCCTCCTTAAAATTTAATTGTTAATCTTATAATGGAAATATCTTTTCTATCAAAGATATTTTCATTATCGATTGTTTCAATTGAAATATTTTTTTTATTATAGCCAATTAATTTGCCTTCATATTTTTTTTGATCATTAACTGCTTTATACAAGCTTAATTCTATCTCTTTACCAATATTTCTCTCTAAGTCTTTGTCAGTCACTAATGGTCTGTCAAGACCAGGTGAAGAGACCTCTAGATAGTATGGATCTTTGATAATATCTGTTTCATCTAAAATAATACTTAAGTTTTCACTCATTATTTGACAATCATCTAAACTAACTCCACCTTGTTTATGAATAAAGATTCGCAAATAATAGTCACTTTTCTCTTTGATATATTCAACATCTACAAGTTCATATCCTAAATCTTCACAAATATTATCACAAATCGTTACTATTTTAGGCATAAATTCATATTTTTTCAATTATCTCCCCCCCATATTGGCCTTTGACAAAAACTAAGAGTGGGAAAACCCACTCTTGCCTGAAGTAACTAAATTGTCTTCTAGATTATACCATAATTGCCCATTTATATCAAATGTTAAAACAAACTAATTTGATTGCTTTGTGGCAGATTATCTAAACACCCATGATTTTTTAGAGCTTCTATTACTGGCTTTGTTGCTTTGCCTCTAACTATTAAATCTTCTATTGAAATAAAAGGTGTTACACCTCTTTCTTCATGTATTTTCTTAGCTACATTTTCTCCTACGCCTTCTAGAGCCTTAAGTGGAGGAATAATTCCTTCTTTGCTTAACATAAATTTATCAGAATCTGACTTGTATAAATCTACTTTTGTAAATTTAAATCCTCTAGCATACATTTCAAGCGCAACTTCCAGTACAATTAATTCATTTTTCTCTTTTGCTGTAGCCGATAATCCTTTTTGCTCAAGTTCTTTTATTTTATCTCTAATTTCAGTTTCACCTTTTATTATTAAATCAGCATTAAAGTCTGCCCATTTTGTTGTGAAATAGGTAGCATAGAAAGCTTCTGGATGATAGACTTTAAAATAAGCAATTCTAAAGCTCATAGTTACATAAGCAGCTGCATGAGCCTTTGGGAACATGTATTTTATTTTGTTACAAGACTCAATATACCATTCAGGAAGACTTAATTCTCTCATGCTTTTTTCATCTTCTAAAGAAAGACCTTTCCCTTTTCTTACCTTCTCCATAATGAAAAATGATTGCTTTTTATCCATTCCAGCTTTTATTAAAGATAGCATTATATCTTCCCTAGTTGATATTACCTCAGATAAAGGTGCAATCTTATTTTTAACCAAATCTTGAGCGTTGTTCACCCAAACATCTGTACCATGAGAAAGACCACTAATTCTAACAAGTTCTGAAAAGGTTCTCGGGTTTGTATCTACAAGCATCTGCCTCACAAATTTAGTGCCAAATTCAGGTATTCCTAAAGTGCCAACTGTAGAATTTATACTTTTCGAATCTATTCCCAATGGTTCTAAACTAGTAAATATTTTCATTGTTTTTTCATCATCTAAAGGAATATTAAGCGGATCAGTTCCGGTTAAATCTTCAAGCATTTTAATTATACTCGGTACATCGTGACCTAGTATATCTAATTTTAAAATTCTGCCACTAATTGAGTGATAATCAAAATGAGTAGTTATCACTCCGGAGGTTTTATCATTAGCTGGGTATTGAATTGGAGTAAAGTCTAATATATCTTTATAATCTGGAACTATCATTACACCTCCAGGGTGTTGTCCTGAAGATCTTTTAATTCCTGTACATCCTTTTAACAATCTATTTAGTTCAGCACCATTTATGATTTTATCTCTTTCTTCAAAATATTTTTTTACAAATCCATAAGCTGTTTTGTCAGCTATAGTACCAATTGTACCTGCCCTAAATACCTTTCCTTCACCAAATAATTCCTCTGTATACTTATGTGCTTTTGATTGATATTCTCCGGCAAAATTCAAATCTATATCAGGTTCTTTATCTCCTTCGAATCCTAAGAATACTTCAAAAGGAATGTCTTGACCATCTTTTACATAAAGTTCACCACATTCGGGACAAAATTTATCTGGTAAATCAAAACCAGAAGCAATAGAACCATCTACGAAAAACTCGGATTTATTACATTTTGAGCATATATAGTGTGGAGGCAAAGGATTAACTTCTGTTATTCCACTCATGGTAGCAGCAAAAGATGAACCTACAGATCCTCTAGAACCTACTAAATAACCATCTTCAATCGATTTCGATACCAATTTTTGAGCTATTATATACATAACAGCGTATCCGTTTTTTATTATTGAGTCTAATTCTCTATCAAGTCTAGTTTTAACTATCTCTGGCAATGGATTACCATATTTTTTTATTGCCATTTCTTCAGAAATAGTTCTTAATTCTTCATCAGCACCTTCAATTTTTGGAGGAAAAGTCCCATTAGGTATTGGAATACAGTCATCTATTTTGTTGTTAATTTTATTAGGATTTAAAATGACTACTTCCTCTGCTATATCCTCACCTAAGTAAGAAAATTCATCTAACATTTCTGATGTTGTTCTAAAATACAAAGGAGGTTGTGAATCAGCATCTGAAAATTTTTGACCTGACATTAGTATCCTACGATAAATCTCATCTTCTTTGTCTAAAAAATGTACATCACCAGTAGCAACCACAAGTTTATTGTGCTTCTTACCTAAATCATATATTTTTTTGTTAATTAATTCTAATTCTTCATTATTTTTAACAATTCCATCTCTTATTAAATGTTCATTATTTGCAATAGGTTGTATTTCCAAATAATCGTAAAAGCTAACTATTTCATTTATTTCAGAAGTTGGTCTATTTCTTATTATAGCCTTGTATAATTCTCCTGCTTCACAGGCACTTCCAATTATTAAATTTTTTCTAAGATTTTCAATAATTGATTTTGGCATTCTGGGTTTACGATGAAAATAATTCATATGTGAATCTGATATTAGCTTATAAAGATCTTTTAATCCAGCTTGATTTTTAACGAGAATTATTGTATGGTAAATGTCGCCTTTAGTTATATCAGCACTAGATTTTAAAGTATTTAATTCTGCTAAATCTTGAAACTTTTTATCTTGAACTATCTCTAAGATCTTTAAAAGAATAGTAGCCGTTGCAAGAGCATCATCAACTGCTCTATGGTGATTTAATAAATCGACTTTTAGATGTTTTGCAATTAGGTTCAATTTATGGCTTTTTAGCGTTGGGAATACTGCTCTAGAAAGTTCTAATGTATCTAAAACAGGATTATCAATTATAATGTCAAGAGCTTTAACATTTTCTCTAATAAAGCCCATATCAAAAGCTGCATTATGTGCAACTAATACACTAGTTCCTATAAATTCTTTAAATGATGGTAAAACTTCGCTAATACTTGGTTTTTCAGCAACCATTTCGTCTGTTATACCAGTCAATTTAACAATTAGCTCAGGAATCTGAACGCCTGGGTTTATCAATTGTGAATAACTTTCCGCTATCTCGCCATTAATAATTTTTATAGCACCAATTTCAGTAATTCTATTATTCTTAGGTGATAATCCAGTTGTTTCAATGTCAAAAACTACAAAATCATCCAATTTCCTGCCTTCAAGATTTCCAGTAACTATCTCTTTTTTATCATTTATCATATAAGCTTCAACGCCATAAATAATTTTGATTTTTTTACCCATATCCATAGCATCAGGAAAAGCTTGAACTACCCCATGGTCTGTTATGGCAATTGCCTCGTGTCCCCAATCGATAGCTCTCTGTATTAAATTTTTAGTATGTGATACTCCATCCATTGCACTCATCTGAGTATGCAAATGAAGCTCTATCCTTTTATTAATTGCATCATCTTGTCGTATGTTTTCTTGTATTAATTCTAAAGATTTTAACATTAATGATACTTCTTTATTATATGTATCATAAACTATATCTCCATGCACCAAAGCATGGTTACCCTCTTTTACATTTCGTAGAAAGTCATCACTTTGATCTTTATTTAAAAATGCTTTACAAGAAATTGAACTTGACCCATCAGAGACATAAAAGATAACTAGAGTCCTCCCATCTTTTATTGTCTTTGTTTCATATTGGAATATTTCACCTTTTATTGTCGCATCACCTTGTTGCATTTCTATATCAATTATTTTTATAATTTCATTTTTAATTTTTTTGCCATATTTAAAATCAGATTTTTTGTTCTTTTTAGTAATTTCACTTGATTTACTTAGTATGTCTTTTAGTATAATTCTCTCTTCCATTTCTTTATTGTAAAGAAAATCATCGGATACTTTATTTTCAGAGTAAGTTATTATTAGATTTTTTTCAGTACATTTTTTTACGAAAAAACATAACTCGTCTCTTAAACCATTTGATGTAATTGATTGATAAGCAACAACACTTGGAAGAATCAAATTATACTCATCCTTTTCATTTAGAATTATTTCATCTATAAATGAGAGGCTAGATTTAATATATTTATTTATTTTAAGCTTGATTATTTCTAATATCTCTTGATTAGAATAGGATTTAATTACATTGGTATAATTGAAAGCAAAGTTAAAATCCTTTAACTTATGCTTAAAGGATTCTTCTATATCTTTTCTATCATTATTTGAAATCCAAGCTTCTTCTACAATCGAAACTATAACTTGGAAATTCTCTTTTATTATTTCTACATTGGTTATTGTTATATCCTTTATTAAGTTTTGAATTATATCATTAGTAGGAAATAATTCTTTAATAGTCTTTTTACTGTGAGCCATATAATTCACTTCCTCTATAATCTATAGCTTTTCAATTTCTTTCAGGAGCTCTTCTAGTAAATTTTCCTCAGGTACTTTTTTTATTATTATACCTTTCTTAAATATCAAACCTTCGCCGTCTCCTCCAGCAATACCTATATCAGCTTCTCTTGCTTCACCAGGTCCGTTTACAGCACATCCCATGACTGCTACTTTTAAGGGCTTCTTTATATGTTCTAATCTTCTTTCAACTTCTTTAGCCAAGCTTATTAGATCTATATTTGTTCTACCACAGGTTGGACAAGATATAAATTCAAGACCTTCTTTTAATAATCCTAATGATTTTAATATCTCTTTACCAACCTTTACTTCCTCAACAGGGTCTGATGTTAAGGATACTCTAATAGTATCACCAATTCCCATTGCCAATAAAGATCCTATTCCAACTGATGATTTTATGGTGCCTCTAAAAGAAGTTCCAGCTTCTGTTACACCTAAATGTAGAGGATAATCAACTCTTTCACTTATTAATTTATAAGAACTTATAGTTAGCGGAACAGAACTAGCCTTTAAAGAAATTTTTATATCATAAAAATCCACTTCTTCTAGAATTTTCACCTGTTCCATGGCACTTTCTACCATAGAATACTCATTTACTCCATTAAATTTATTAAGAAATTCCTTATTTAAAGATCCTGAATTTACACCAAGTCTAATAGAAAGTTGATTTTTTTTACACGCATTTACAATTTCTTTAATTTTTTCTTTGTTTCCCATGTTTCCAGGATTGATTCTTAAGCCATCAATTCCACTATTAATAGCTTCTAATGCTATTTTATAGTCAAATTGTATATCAGCAATAATTGGCATTTTAGTTTGTTGCTTATATTTGTCTATTGCTAATGCATCTTCCTTAGTAGTAACTGACATACGAATAATATCACAGCCTGCATCTTCTAATCGCTTTAATTGATCAATTGTATTTTCTATATCACATGTTTTAGTATTAGTCATAGACTGCACACTTATTGGTGAATCACCACCAATATATATATTCCCAACTTTGATTTTCTTAGTTGATTTTCTTTCCATTTAATCACACCTTAAAACAAATTTATTTTTATTAAGTCTTTATAAGTTACTAATAGCATAAGAGAAATTAAAAATATAAAACCTAGAAAATGTATAAATCCTTCTTTTTTAGGATCTACAGGTTTTCCTCTTACAGCTTCTACCAATAAAAATACTATTCGGCTGCCATCCAAAGCAGGAATAGGTAATAAATTGAAAAACCCTAAATTAACGCTTATAAATCCTAGAATATATAGTAAATTGATAAATCCCAATTTAGCTTGATTTCCAATTTCACTTATTACTCCAACAGGACCTGCAAGATCGTTAGTACTTACTTGACCTTGAAAAAGCATTGCTATAAAATTAAACATTAATTTTATAAAGTATGCCGTATCCTCAAAGCCTGCTCCTATTGATTTTAAAATACTTTTTTCGCTTTCTGGAACTATACCTATTACTACTCTATCATTATCAAGCATTGGTTTAACTTGTAATGAAATTATTTTATCGTTTCTTTGTACATTTATATTCAATATTTTTGAAGTTTCAGATGAATTTATAGTATCAACTATCTGATTCCATTCTTTTATCTCTACTCCATCGATTGATACTATTTTATCTCCAGATAAAACTCCATATTCCATTGCTGGAGAATCGACAAGGACTTCATCAATTGTTGTAGTGGGATGACCAAGACTAAAGGCAACTATGCTTAAAACTACAATTGCTAAGACAAAGTTCATTATCGCGCCTGCTGAAACAACTGCTATCCTAGACCATACAGAAACTTTTGAAAAACCTCTAGGGTCATCAGAATCTTCATCTTCACCTTCCATTTTTACATATCCACCAATAGGAAGTGCTCGTAATGTATATACTGTTTCACCTTTCGTTTTTTGGAATAATTTAGGACCCATACCAATCGCAAATTCATTTACTTTAATACCAACTAATTTAGCAACTGTAAAATGTCCACCTTCGTGGATAACTACAACTAGTAGGAATACAAAAATTGCTGCTATTGCTGTTAACATTTATATAATCACCTCAAATTTTTACATTAAAAAATAAGCTACATAATAATAAACAACTGGTGAAGCAAATATTATACTATCAAACCTGTCTAACATACCACCGTGACCAGGCATAATCTTACCAAAATCTTTAATTCCTGTATATCTTTTAATTCTAGATGCTGTTAAATCACCTAATTGAGAAGCAATTGAACCTATTATTGATAATATTAGAACACTCCACCAAGGGCCAATCCCTTGTATATAACAATAGATTGAAGTCACTATAATACTACCTATTACTCCTCCTATAGCACCTTCTACAGACTTTTTAGGACTTATTGTAGGGCATAACTTATGTTTACCAATTTTAGAACCAATCAAATATGCAAATGTGTCAGTTCCAAATGCTATCGAGAATATAATCCAAATAAATTTTGTTCCATCTAAATATACTAAAAATGATAATAAAAAAGGTATGTATAATATTCCTAAAAGAGTCAATGAAACGTCTATTAAGTTTTTATTTTTAAGTAAAACAGTAAGAGACAAAAGTAAAACAATAAATAATGTAATAATAAAGTTCATAGTTAAATCCGCATAGGATACTCTCAGATATATAAGTAGAGTAGCTATATAAGCAACAATATAAATTGGTTTAAATCCAATCTTATTTATAGCTCTAAACAATTCAAATAATGAGATTAATGAAAGACATATTATTGCTATGTTTAAGGGAATTCCCCCTATGAAAATTACAATGATTAGCAATATGAGTCCTATGGCTCCGGATAATATTCTTTTGCCCAAATCCCCCACTTAAACACCTCCAAATCTACGATTTCTACTTTGAAAATCTATGATAGCTTTATACAAATCATTTTTCTTGAAATCTGGCCATAATACATTTGAAAAATAAAATTCTGAATATGCAGATTGATATATTAAAAAATTACTCAGTCTTAACTCTCCACTAGGTCTAATTATTAAATCCGGATCAGGTTGACCTTTAGTATCTAAATAATTTGATATAGTATTTTCATTTATATCATCTATGTTTATAATACCCATTTTTATATCAACTAAAATAGCTTTAGTTGCATTTACTAATTCTTGTCTACCGCCATAGTTTAAAGCTATATTAAGTGTCATACTTTTATTATCTATAGTTTTATTAATAGCTCGATTAACTTCTTTTTGAGCTAGATATGGCAGTTTTTTTAGATCCCCTAACACTTTTATCTTAACATCATTTCGATGAATTTTATCTAATTCATTTCTAATAAAAAGTATCAATAAATTCATCAAAGCATCAATTTCCATTTTAGGTCTTTTCCAATTTTCAGTTGAAAAAGCATATAAAGTAAGATGCTTAATTCCTATTTCTTTGGAACATTCTACTATTTCTACGACCCTTTTCATACCTTCTTGATGTCCGAGTTGTCTTGGTAAAGATCTTTTTGTAGCCCATCTTCCATTACCATCCATTATAATTGCAATATGATTTGGTATCTTAGTTGTATCAATTTTAGTTAAATTCTCATCTAATACAATACCCATATTAGCCTCCATTAATACAAAACCCCTTCTTCTACTAAAGAAGGGGTTTTATTTATATTTCCATTAGTTCTTCTTCTTTTTTTGCAGTAATTTCATCAATTTCTGTGGTACATTTATCTGTTATTTTTTGTATTTCTTCTTCTGCAAGTTTTCTATCATCTTCAGTTAATTCTTTGCTTTTCTCAAGTTTTTTGATTTTTTCTACAGCTTCTCTTCTAGTATTTCTAATAGCTACTTTCGCATTTTCACTATTCTTTTTAACCACTTTTATTAAGTCTCTTCTTCTTTCTTCAGTCAGTTGAGGTATTATTAATCTAATTAATTTACCATCATTAGAAGGATTTAATCCTAAGTCTGATTTAAGTATTTCTTTTTCTATTATAGGTATAAGTTTTGAATCCCATGGTTGAATAACTAAAAGCCTAGGTTCTGGTGAAGATACACTTCCAACTTGTTTTAATGGTGTTATCTGGCCATAATAATCTACATTAATTCTGTCTAGAATTGCTGTGTTAGCTCTTCCAGCTCTAATACTCTGTAATTCCTCTTTGTAAATCGATATAGTTTTTTCCATTTTCGAAGAAGCTTCTTTGTGTATAGCAAGTTCCATAATTATTCCTCCCTCACATGTGTCCCTATTTTTTTACCTAAAACAACATTAACTATATTATCTGGTTCATCTATACCAAATACTATTATAGGTATTTGGTTATCCATGCACAATGAAGTAGCAGTTGAATCCATTATACCTAATCCTAACTTTAGTATATCAATATATTTTAAAGTGTCAAACTTTTTTGCATTTTCATTTAGCTTAGGATCAGAGTCATATACTCCATCTACACCTTTTTTAGCTAAAAGAATAACATCTGCTTCGATTTCAGCAGCTCTTAATGCAGCTGTTGTATCAGTTGAAAAGTATGGATTCCCAGTTCCAGCTCCAAAGATTACAATTCTACCTTTTTCTAAGTGTCTCATTGCTCGTCTTCTGATATATGGTTCGGCAACTTGTCTCATCTCTATTGCAGACTGAACTCTAGTTATAACTTCCATATTTTCTAATGCATCTTGGAGAGCTAATGCATTCATCATTGTTCCTAGCATACCCATATAATCAGATGTAGTTCGGTCCATGTTTTCTGTCGATTTGCCTCTCCAAAAATTACCTCCACCTACTACTATAGCAACTTCTGTACCAAATGAACGCAATTGTTTTATTTGTGATGAAATATTTATAATTGTTTCAGAGTCTATACCTGTGCCTTTTGGTCCAGCTAATGCTTCTCCACTTAATTTCAAGACTACTCGCTTAAAAATTGGCTCCATATTTACGCTCCTTTGTAAAAAAATCTAAAAAATTCTTAAAGTAACTTTTTGAAACTCATAATGAAATATTTCATGTATAAATAAAAAAATTTATTAAAAGGAGAACAACCAGTGTTCTCCTATATTTATTACATGTTCATTTGCTTAGCAACCTCTTCAGCAAAGTTCTCTTCTTTTTTCTCAAGACCTTCTCCAACTTCATATCTCATAAATCTTCTAACAACTAGATTCTCTCCAATTTTAGAAATTTTCTGCGCTAAAAGCTCATTTACTTTAATACTTGGGTCTTTAATAAACGCTTGATCAAGTAAACAAACTTGCTCGAAGAATTTTTCCATTCTACCTTCTACTATTTTTATAGCTATATGTTCAGGTTTCCCTTCATTAATAACTTTTTTTGTTTGTACTTCTTTCTCATGCTCTATTTCTTCCTCAGTCAATTGATTTCTTGAAACAACTCTTGGATTAGTAGCTGCAACTTGCATTGCTAAATCTCTTACAAATTCTTTAAATTCAGCATTTTTGGCAACAAAATCAGTTTCTGAATTTACCTCTATCAATACTCCTATTTTGCCACCATGGATATATGATTCGACTAAACCTTCAGAAGCAATTCTACCGGATTTTTTTGCAGCTGAAGATAGACCTTTTTCTCTAAGATAGTCAACTGCTTTATCTATATCGCCGTTAGTATGTTCTAGTGCTTTTTTACAATCTAACATACCAGCAGATGTTTTTTCTCTAAGTTCTTTTACTAAAGAAGCTGTTATTGTCATTGTATACCTCCTAATTTTCAAAAACTAAGAGCTGCTATAAAAACAACTCTTAGTAATACTATTTCAATTAATTTTCTTCTGTTTGCTCTCCTTGTTTAGCTTCGATAATTGCATTAGCCATAGTTTCTGTTAATAACTTGACAGCTCTTATAGCATCATCATTTCCAGGAATGATATAATCAATTTCATCTGGATCACAATTTGTATCTACAATTCCTATTACAGGAATTCCTAAAATATGAGCTTCTTGTACTGCTATTTTTTCTTTTCTAGGGTCAACTACAAATAAAACATCAGGAATTTTTTTCATGGTTTTTATTCCGCCTAAGAATTTTTCAAGTCTTTCAGCCTCATGTCTAAGTTTAATAACTTCTTTTTTGGGAAGAACTTCAAATGTTCCATCTTCTTCCATTTTTTCCAATACATGTAGTCTGTCAATTCTTTTCTTGATTGTTTTATAATTTGTAAGCATACCACCTAACCATCTTTGGTTAACATAATGCATGCCACATCTCTTTGCTTCTGCTGCTATTGCTTCTTGAGCTTGTTTCTTTGTACCTACAAAAAGTACTCCTCCACCATCAGCAACGATTTCTTTCATGACATTGTAAGCCTCGTCAATTTTTTTAACAGTTTTTTGTAAGTCAATGATATAAATACCATTTCTCTCTGTAAAAATATACGGTGCCATTTTTGGATTCCATCTTCGTGTTTGATGTCCAAAATGTACTCCTGCTTCTAATAAGCTTTTCATTGATACTACTGACATACTTTCACCTCCAAGTTTTTTCCCTCCACGCAATTCATCTATCTTTGGACTCTTCTGAGCACTACCATTGATATCACCACGTGTGTGTAATCACCATAGTATTATAACATAATATCTTATCCAATACAAATATCTTTTATTGATATTTATTTTGAAGATTGACAATAAATAATGACATCAAAAGATGTCATTATTTTATTGTTTGCTTTTAAGTTCATCAATTAGCTTTTCATTTAATATTTTAATAAATGTTCCTTTCATGCCTAAAGATCTTGATTCAATAACTCCTGCACTTTCTAACTTCCTAAGCGCATTTACTATTACAGACCTCGTAATTCCTACTCTATCAGCGATCCTACTTGCAACGAGAACTCCTTGCATACCATCTAATTCATTAAAGATATGTGTCATAGCCTCTTGTTCTGAATATGAAAGAGTATCAGTAGCCATTTTAACTATAGCTTTTTTACGGTCATCTTCTTCTATTTCTTCTGTTGTGGATCTAAGTATCTCCATACCAACAACAGTAGCACTATACTCACAAAGAATTAAATCAGAAACATTGAATTCTTCTCCAAATCTAGCAATAACAAGTGTACCTAGTCTATTTCCACCTGAGTTTATTGGAATTACAGTAGTAATTTTATCTGGATAATTACATTCAGTGATATGATCAAATACACAATCTGTAACCTCTTTGATGTTCTCACTAGTCTCATTAATTCTCAAGAGTTCTTCATTGTACTTTTTAGGGAATTTTCTATCTTTTACAATTTCCGTATTAATAATATCACACTCGAAATTATCCGCTAAAGCATATCCTAGAACTCTACCTTTTTTACTAGCTATATATACATTTGCAACCAACATATCCGATAGAATCTTGCTTAGTTCGGAAAATGAAACTTGATTTGATGCATAACCTTGTAATGTTTTATTTAGCTTTCTTGTTTTCTTTAATAAATTCTCCATTTAATACCTCCTATTTAAATTGGCTTATAAACAATTCTGAATATTCACCCTATATATAAGATACTACACTAAAGAGTAGATGTACAGTATTTTTTATATTATAGTATTGCATAACATAATATAATATAGGTGTATAGGGATGAAATCGCCTGCCGTATTAGAAAGAGGCAGGCGATTACCATAGCTATAGATTAAGAAACATATTATTTTATAGCCAAAGTCTCAAAGATAATTTTTAATCCTTAATTGTTCTAGTATACCCGCATTTTTCATCTAAACACTTTATTACATTCTTAGCTTTAAACCTTTTTATAACCATCGGTCCATTGCACTGTGGACACTTTTCTTTTATAGGTTCATCCCAGGATACAAATTTACACTCCGGATAATTATTACATCCAAAAAATACTCTCCCTTTTTTCGATCTCTTTTTAACAATTTCTCCACCACAATCTGGACATTCTACTCCAATTGTCTCAATAATCGGTTTCGTATTTTTACAATCAGGATAACCAGGACATGCTAAAAACTTTCCAAATCTACCATTTTTAACAACCATATTTCTCCCACATTTTTCACATATTACATCGCTTACCTCGTCCTGTATTTCAATCTTATCTATTTCTTCTTCTGCAATTTTTAACTCTTTATAAAATTCTTTATAAAATTTTCTAACTACTTCTTTCCACTCTACGTTGCCTGATGCAACATCATCTAATTCATTTTCTAGCTTAGCAGTGAATTCTTCATTGATTACTTGTTTAAAATATTCTGTTAAGAGTTCATTTACTAAATCTCCGAGCTCTGTAGGAAAGAATGATTTACTCTCTAAAGATACATATCCTCTGGATAATATTGTAGCAATAGTCGGAGAATAAGTGCTTGGTCTTCCAATCCCTAATTCTTCCATTATTTTAATTAAAGATGCTTCAGTAAATCTTGCAGGAGGCTGAGTGAAATTTTGCTTTGGAATTAATTTATCTAATTCTAAAATATCATTTTTTTCTAATTTTGGTAAATTCATATCAGATACTTCTTCATCCGAAGAAGAATATACTTTTAGAAAACCTGGAAATATGAGTTGTGATCCATTTGCTCTAAATATATAACCAGAATTTAAAATTGAAACACTTAAAGTATCGTATTCAGCAGATTTCATTTGAGAACCAATAAACCTATCCCAAATTAATTTATATAATTTAAATTGTTCTTTTGTCAAATACTTTTTTATATCTTCTGGTGAATAATCAATATAGGTAGGTCTAACTCCTTCGTGAGCATCTTGTGTTTCTTTTTTTGATTTATTAGAGTAATTTTTTCCACCATTACTATATTTTTCACCGAAATTATTTGTTATATATTCTTTTGCAGCATTTATTGATTCACTTGAAACTCTGGTAGAATCTGTTCTCATATATGTTATTAATCCAGTTATTCCAGAAGTTTTAATATCTATACCTTCATATAATTGTTGAGCAATCATCATTGTTTTTTTAGTTGTATAATTCAATTTTTTTGATGCATCTTGTTGTAGTGTGCTTGTTGTATATGGAGCATAAGGATTTCTTTTCCTTTTGCTTTTTTTAACTTCATTGACTATAAATTCGTTGTTTTTAAGTGCCTTTATAATATCTTTTACTTCTTTTTCATTTTTTAAGTCTTGTTTTATGTCTTTACCATTTTGGTTCATACCATAAAAAGAAGCTTCGAAATTTTCTTTTTCTTTTTTTAAATTAGCTTTTATAGTCCAGTATTCCTGGGGAATAAATTCTTGAATTTCACTCTCCCTATCACAGATTAGCTTAACAGCAACTGATTGAACTCTTCCTGCACTTAATCCCTTTTTTATTTTTTTCCAAAGTAGAGGACTTATTTTATAACCAACAAGTCTATCTAAAACCCTTCTTGCCTGCTGAGCATCTATTAAATTTTTATCTAATACTCTTGGATTTTTTATAGCTTGTTTTATCTTATCTTTAGTAATCTCATTAAATTCAACTCTTATATTCTCTGTTTCATCTAATCCGAGTATATATGCTAAATGCCATGAGATTGCTTCGCCCTCTCTGTCAGGGTCAGTTGCTAAAAATATTTTTTCGGATTTTTTAGCTTCTTTTTTTAATTCTTTTATTAGTGGACCCTTGCCTCTAATATTTATATAATCGGGTTCAAAATCATTTTCTATTTCTACTCCTAATCTACTTTTAGGAAGGTCTCTTATATGCCCTACTGAAGCTACGACATTATAGTTTCTACCTAACATTTTTTTTATAGTCTTTGCTTTAGCAGGAGACTCTACAATAACTAAATTTTTAGCCAATCTTTACACCTCCGAAACAATTAGAATCAATTTAACATAAAGATTCTACTGCCCATTTCCCTAACTACGCCTTTTATTTCGAGTATCATTATGATACTTATAACTGTTTGTATGTTCATACCTGTGTTTAAAGATAAGATATCGCAATGCAGTGGACCGGTTTTTAATTCATTTACAATTTTTATTTCCGATTCACTTAGAGGAATATTTAAAACTTCTTCAAACTTTTTATTGTTTCTTTTAATCTTAAGTTCGTCAATCTCTCTTAAGATATCATCAATATCTAAAAGAGGTATTGCACCATCTCTGATTAATAAATTAGTTCCCTTACTATATAAACTATTAATATTCCCTGGAACTGCAAACACATCTTTTCCTTGATTAATCGCGTGGCTCGAAGTAATCAGGGAACCAGACTTCTCCTGCGCTTCAATAACAATTACTGCTAAACTAAGGCCAGAAATTATTCTATTACGCATAGGAAAATGATAATTCAATGGCTGAGTACCTAAAGGGAATTCACTAATTAAACAACCACTACTAGGTATGCTTTCATAGATACTTCTGTTTGATTTAGGATATATATTGTCAATCCCATTACCTAAGACTGCAATTGTTCTACCCCCTGCTTCTAATGTTGATAAATGAGCTACTCTATCTACACCGTGGGCCAATCCACTAATTACTGTAACTCCAATATCAGCCAGTTCTTTTGCGAATTTTTCACTAGCCCATTTCCCATACGCTGTAACCTTTCTGGAACCCACTATAGCAATTGATAAATTATCATCATCTATATATGAACCCTTTTGGTAAATTACTCTAGGTCTATCTTCAATAATATATAATGGATGTGGATAATCTACATCAGTATCAGTTATAATTTTTATACCTAGTTCTTGAGCTCTATTCTTTTGATTTTCTACTTCTATTTCAAAATTAGAATTCTTTAGCTTATTTAACATTTCTTTACTTAATAGTTTAATATCTACAAGATAGTCATTATCTAGTTTATGTATTTCTCTTATATCTCCAAGATAATTCTCCAATTTTGTAATTTTATCACTTAGAATACCTAAATTATTAAGCCATATTAATGTATCACGTGTACTATATTGCATAGTTCTACCCCCAATATTTTTTATCTAAGCTACGATAACCTATAGCCTCAAGTAGATGGTTTTCATTTATATTCTCTGATTCATCCAAATCCGCTATGGTTCGTGCTACTTTTAAAATTTTATTAAAGGTTCTACCGCTAAATCTATATTTATCAAAAGCATTTTTCATTATTTTTTCACTTGTTGAATCTAATTTGCAATGTTTTTTAATATCTTTATTAGACATTTGTGAATTAGTTAATATTTTTTCACCTCTAAATCTATTCTCTTGAATAGTTCTCGCTTTTATTACTTTGGTTTTTATTTCTTTAGATGATTTTGCGGTACTTATACTATTTAGCTCATCATATTTTACAGGTAATACTTCAATATGTAAATCTATTCTATCTAATAATGGATTACTTATCTTGCCTAAATACTTATCTATTTGTCCTTGAGTACAAGTACATTGATGTAAAGGATCTCCAAAAAATCCACAAGGACAAGGATTCATGCTTGCCACAAACATAAAATCAGAAGGAAAAATTAGAGATGCACTGGCACGAGAAATTTGTACAAATCCATCTTCTAATGGTTGTCTTAAAATCTCTAATACATTTTTCTGAAATTCTGGCAATTCATCAAAAAATAAAACCCCATGATGTGCTAAAGAAACTTCCCCCGGTCTCGGAATTCTTCCTCCACCAATAATTGAAACACCAGATGAGGAATGATGAGGGGCTCTGAAGGGCCTTTCTTTTATAAGCCGATTATTTTCTAACAATCCAGAAATACTATATAATTTTGTTACTTCTATAGACTCTTCAAAGTTTAATTGAGGTAATATTCCGGGTATTCTTCTAGCCGCCATAGTTTTACCAGAACCTGGTGGTCCAATTATTATAATATTATGGCTTCCTGCTGCAGATATTTCCATTGCTCTTTTTAAGCCTTCTTGGCCTTTTATATCAGCAAAGTCGAATTCAACTTCTTCATTAGAATCTATCAAATCTTCATCGATAGATTTATATGGTTTAATATCTATTTCGCCATTTAGATATTGAGTGAGTTCTAAAAGATTTTCAACTGGTATAATATCAATATCTTCAATAATTGAACACTCTTCTTTATTACCACTAGGAATAATACATCTTTTAATTCCAGTTTCTCTCATAGAAATAACCATAGGTAAAGCACCATTAATCTTATTTACATTCCCATCTAAAGATAATTCTCCAATAAATAATGTATCTGATGTTTTAGCATTACTAACATTTCCACAGGCAACTAATATACCAATTGCTATAGCTAAATCTATCTGTGAACCATCTTTTTTTAGATTAGCCGGAGCAAGATTTATAGTAATTCTACTTAAAGGAAATTCATAACCACTATTTTTTATAGCAGTTCGCACTCTTTCTTTAGATTCTTTAATAGCTGTATCAGGCAAACCTACAATTGTAAACATAGGTAACCCTCTAGATAAATCACACTCTACTTCTATTAACGATCCATCTAAACCTAGTAGGACGCAAGTAAATACTTTAGAATACATAGTATCTCTCCTTATATATGTGATAAATTATAAAGAAAAAGCGTTTTCAAAATGATTTATGGGTTCTTTTTCTAGTGGATATACTTCTATTACATCGAATCTTACTTGGACATCATGTAAGTTGAATTTTTGAAGATACATTAATGATGCATTAATAATTTTTTTTTGTTTACGAGCATCTACTGATTCATATGCATAACCATATTCATAGCTATTTCTTGTTTTAACTTCTATAAAAGTTAATATTGATTCATCATATGCTATAATATCAACTTCACCAATTTTATTTCTATAATTTTTTTCAACAATAGTATATCCTTTAGTGTATAAATATTCTATTGCTAGTTGTTCACCGAATTTACCTGTGGCTATATTTGTTTTCATTATTTACCTTCCAATATCTTTTTTATAAATGTTTTCCTATGATCTAATGTTGGTCCTAGGCATTTTAAAGATTGTATATGAGTCTTAGTCCCATATCCTTTGTTTTTGCATAAATCATATCCAGGGTGAATCTTATCCCAATCTTTACAGAGTCTATCTCTATAGACTTTTGCTACTACTGAAGCCGCACCTATTCCATGAACTAGATTATCTCCGTTAATTATACTTCTTTGTGGAATATTTGTATCTATAGTTTCAGCATCTATCAATACAATACTTGGCTCAATATTATATTTTAAATTACTTATTAGATTTTCTAATGCTTTTTTCATTGCTAGCCTGGTAGCTTGTTTTATATTTATTTTATCAATAATTTGTGAATTAACAGAACCAATTCCAATACCTAGAGAGTTCTTTAAAATATAATCATATAAAAACTCTCTCTTTTTTGGAGATAGTTTTTTAGAATCTTTTGAACCTTCAATAGAATAAAAGGGGGGTAGGATTATAGCAGCTGCTATAACTTCCCCATACAAACATCCTCGTCCCACTTCATCGATGCAGGCTATGTACCGATGACCATTTTCATATAATTCTAGTTCAATTTCAAACAATTTAGACACCTCTTTGAGGATACTCTAGTGTAAGCTTTCCGATAATCCCTCTTCTAAATTCTTCTAAAATTACTCTACTAATTTTTTCGTAATCAGGTTCTCCATGCTTTATTAAAGCACCTCTCTTTAAGGCAATTCCTTCCATTACTTCTAATGGAGATTTATTTAAAACATCTACTCTATATCTTTCTTTAATTAATTCTGGGTTGATTGATAATAATTTTTCGAGTAATTTTAAAGCCAAAGTCTCTTTATCTAAAATTTCATCTTTAATAGCGCCAGTAAAAGCTAGATTTATTCCTACTTGTTTGTCTTCAAATTTAGGCCACAGTATTCCTGGAGTATCAAGTAACAAAATATCACCTTTTGTTTTTATCCATTGATTAGTTTTAGTAATTCCAGGTCTATTTCCAGTTTTAGCGGTTTTCTTTTTCACAAGAGAGTTTATTATTGTAGATTTGCCAACATTTGGTATGCCTAAAATCATAGTACGTATTGGTTGATTAATTATACCTTTTTTCTTATTATTAATTCTTTTTTTATCCATTATTTCTTTCGTAGTTGAAATAAGAGTATCCAATCCTTTTCCGCTTTGAGAATTAACTAAAACAGAATCTACCCCTTTTTCAATAAAATATTCTTGCCATAATTTATTAGAAGATTTATCAGCTAAATCTTCTTTATTTAATATTATTATCCTAGGTTTGGAAGCTACTAGTTCATCTATAATCGGATTTTGACTACTATATGGTATTCTAGCATCTAATAGTTCAAATACTATATCTATCATAACCAAATTCTTTTGTATAGATTCCCTAGTTTTTTTCATATGACCAGGATACCAATTTATATTCATGCCTGTATCCATATTAAACACCCACTATATAAAAATGGGGACTGAAACAGTCCCATTTAGTAAAATCTCTTTTCTTTAACTTTAGCTGATTTACCTAATCTTGTTCTTAGGTAGAATAACTTAGCTCTTCTTACTTTACCTCTTCTAACTACTACTATTTTATCAATCCTTGGTGAATGAATAGGAAATGTTCTTTCAACTCCTACACCATAAGATAATCTTCTCACAGTAAAAGTTTTTCTTGCACTACTACCTTGTATCTTTAAGACAGTACCTTCAAATATTTGGATTCTTTCTCTAGTTCCTTCAACAATTCTATAATGTACTTGAATAGTATCTCCTACATTAAATGCAGTTAAATCAGTTCTTAATTGGTCATCCTCTAACATTTTAATTAAATTCATTGTTGTTTCCTCCCCTCTCTCTAAGACGTTCTTATTCATTTTGAATAGAGGACCGCCCTTAATCACATCTATGGTATTATAGCATATAGAATATCTCAATTCAACTTTCTTTTGAAATTCGTTCAATAAGATAATCTAAAAGTTCTAATTCGTTATTTAAATTTGTATATTTACTAATCAAATCAGGTCTTTTTTCCAAGGTAGTCTTTAAAGATTTAAGTTTCCGCCACTGTTCAATTTTAGCGTGATCTCCAGAAAGTAATATTTCAGGCACTTTCTTTTTTTCAAAGATGCGTGGTCTAGTATACTGTGGATATTCAAGCAAACCATTATAGTGTGATTCTACCTCAAAAGACTCATTAGATGATAATACTCCTGGAATAAGCCTAATAATGGATTCAATTAACACCATTACAGGTATCTCACCACCAGTTAATACATAATCACCTATTGATATTTCTTCATCAACATAATTCTCAATTATTCTATTGTCAATTCCTTCATAATGACCAGCCAACAATATTATATGTGATTCCTGAGATAACTCTTTAGCTTTGTTTTGAGTTAATAATTGTCCTTGTGGAGACATGTAAATTATTTTGCTTGATGCTGTTCTCTGAGCTTTTATAGCTGCAGCTAAAGGTTCTGGTTTTATAACCATACCCTTTCCACCACCAAATGGATAATCATCAACTTTATTATGTTTGTTATTAGAATAATCTCTAATATTTGTTGTATTAATATTTATAATTCCATTCGTTATTGCTCTCCCTACGATGCTGTAATTGTAAAGAAAATCAAAGACCTCTGGGAACAGAGTCAATATATCAATTTTCATTCTATCATCCCCTCTATAGGGTCGATAACAATTAAACTGTTTTCTATATCAACAGATTTAATAAATTCTCCTACTGCTGGTATAAGAAATTCCTTTTTATCTGGGCTTAAAACAACATAAACGTCATTTGCGCCTCCTTGGAGAACATCTATTAGCGAGCCAATAGCTGTTTCATCTTCAAGTATAACCTTACAACCGATTAAGTCTGATATAAAATATTGGTTTTCTTGTAACTTAACTTTATTTGCATCATCAACATAAACGAATTGTTCTTTATAAGCTAATACATCATTTATATTTTCAAGATTTTTAAACTTTAATAGTGCCAAACCCTTGTGAACTTTAACTTCTTTGATAAACACTTCTTCTTTAGAATCGCCAATATATACTTTTTCCAAGTCGAAAAATCTATCTAAAGAGTTAGTTAAAGGATAAACTTTAAGGTCTCCCTTTATTCCATGTGTATTTATTATTTTTCCTATAATAGTATAATCCATACTACACCTACAATCAAAACATTAGTTTTATTGAATTATTTCTACAACGACTCTCTTATTATCCTTTATTGCAGCTGCTTTAACGACTGTTCTTATAGCTTTAGCAATTCTACCTTGTTTTCCTATTATCTTTCCCATATCGTCTGAAGCTACTTTTAATTCTATAATAATTGACTGAGAACCTTCTATTTCATTTACACTGACTTCATCTGGATTATCTACAAGTGCTTTTGCAATAAATTCTACCAATTCACCCATTGATCTTAACCTCCATAATCTATTCTTCAGTCTTTTCTTCTGCTTGTTCAAATACTCCATTGTCTCTGAATAATCTCTCTACTGTTTCAGTTGGTTTTGCACCATTTTTCATCCATTTTAGAGCTTTTTCATTGTCAACTTTAACTATTTTTGGTTCTGTAAGCGGATTGTAATATCCTAACTCTTCTATAAATCTACCATCTCTAGGTGCTCTTGAATCAGCAACAACTATTCTATAGAAAGGAGTTTTCTTAGCACCCATTCTTTTTAATCTTATTTTAACTGCCATTTATTTCACCTCCTGTTAAATTAGTATTTATTAGAAAAAGGGAAAACCTGTTTTCCCTCTTTTCTTCGATTGTTTGTTCATATCAGTAAACTTTTTCATCATTTTTTTTGTTTCTTTAAACTGTTTTAACAATTTATTTACCTCTGAAACATTTGTACCGCTACCTGAAGCAATTCTCTTTCTTCTATTACTATCAATTAAATCCGGATTGTCTCTTTCTTTTTTAGTCATAGATTTAATAATAGCCTCTATCTTTGTTAGTTCATTATTATCAACATTTAAACCTTTTAATGCCTTTGAATTCATACCAGGAATCATTCCCAAGAGTTCATCTAGTGGGCCCATATTCTTCATTTGTTCTAATTGGTCTAAAAAATCATCAAAAGTAAACTGCGAAGTTCGCATTTTTTTTTCAAGTTCAATAGCTTTTTTCTCATCTATACTAGATTGTGCTTTCTCTATTAAACTAAGTACATCTCCCATCCCTAAGATTCTAGAAGACATCCTGTCAGGGTGAAATGTTTCAAGTTGATCCAGCTTTTCACCCATACCCACAAATTTAATTGGTTTCTGAGTTACAGCTCTAATAGATAAGGCGGCACCACCTCTGGCGTCTCCATCTAATTTAGTAAGTATGACTCCTGTTATATTGAGCTCTTTATCAAAAGATTCAGCTACATTTACAGCGTCTTGACCAGTCATTGCATCTAATACTAATAGTATTTCGTTTGGATTTGTAGCTTTTTTTATATCGATAATTTCTTGCATTAAGTTTTCATCAATATGGAGTCTTCCTGCAGTATCTATAATGATAAAATCATTAGCATGTTTTTTTCCATGTTCTACTGCTGCTTTTGCTATGTCAACAGGATTATGTTTATCTCCCATTGAAAACACTGGAACTCCTACCTTTTCTCCAACTACTTCCAGCTGCTTTATTGCTGCTGGTCTATAAATATCACAAGCAACTAAAAGAGGCCTTTTATTTTGCTTTTTTAGATTGTTAGCTAATTTCCCTGCAGTTGTTGTTTTTCCAGCTCCTTGTAATCCACACATCAAAATTACAGTTGGAGAATTTGAAGATATATTAAGTTTAGATTCTTTTTCACCCATCAATGATGTCAATTCATCATTAACAATTTTTATTATTTGCTGCCCAGGTGTTAAACTCTCAAGAACTTCAGAACCAAGCGATCTTTCTTTTATTTTTTTAATAAAATCTTTTACAACTTTAAAGTTTACATCAGCTTCTAGCAGAGCTAATCTTACTTCACGCAAAGCTGCATCAAGGTCTTTTTCACTAATCTTGCCTTTGCCTTTTAATTTACCTAAAGCATTCTGAAGTTTTTCTGATAAACTTTCAAATACCAATTGAGAAACCTCCTATATTATATAATCACTTTTGAAATAGTTTCTTCAATTTCTTGTGATTTTATAATTATATCTTTATTGTTAATATTAATTCCAATTTTATTTATCTCTAATGCTAAACGCCTAATGTTTTTAATTGCAATTTGGCTAGGTTGAAATTTATCTACTAAGCCCAATTGCTTTTCATAATTAAAAAGTTTTTCCTCTGCTCTTTTTAGAGTATCAAATACTGCTTGCCTAGTTATCTCCAAATATTCAGCTACTTCTGAAAGAGAATAGTCATTTAAATAGTATAACTCAATAATTTGATATTGTTTTGGTGTAAGTAATTTGCCATAAAAGTCAAAATATATATTTATTTTAAATAACTTTTCCATTTTATCACCTGCTTAAATTACTGTCAAGCTTTTCACCTGACAATAATATATTAGACTAAATATACTGTTTTGTCAATATATTAATTAAAAAATAGCATCTATAAAGCTATCTACATCAAAGGGTTGAATATCATCAATTCCTTCACCAACACCAATTACCTTTATTGGTAAGTTTAATTCTGTCTGAAGTGCTATAGCTACTCCTCCTTTTGCTGTCCCATCTAATTTAGTTAAAATTACTCCTGTTATATTAGCTACTTCTTTAAAAACTTTAGCTTGGTTTATAGCATTTTGGCCTGTAGTTGCATCTAAGACTAATAATACTTCTTTAGTTGCTTCGCTATATTCTCTGTCTACTATTCGAAATATCTTATTAAGTTCATTCATTAAATTAGCTTTATTATGAAGCCTACCTGCGGTATCACATATTAATATATCAGTTTTTCTTGCTTTTGCAGCTTGAATGCCATCAAAAATTACAGCAGCAGGATCTGCTCCCTCACTATGAGATATTATGTCGACACCTGCTCTATTACTCCACTCAGTAAGCTGTTCTATAGCAGCAGCCCTAAATGTATCTCCTGCAGCTATCAGGACTTTTTTACCATTATTTTTAAAAGCATAAGCCAACTTTCCTATAGTAGTAGTTTTACCAACACCATTTACACCTACTATTAATATAACTGAGGGGTGTGGTTCTAGTAAAAAGTCATTATTTTTTACTGATTCTTGCATAATAATTTTAATTTCATTTTTTAATAGGTTTTTAACTTCTGTTGATTCAGAAATTCTTTCTTCTTTTATGCGGAGTTTTAATCGTTCTATTATTTTCATAGTAGAACTTACACCTATATCTGCTGATATTAAAATATCTTCAAGATCATCAAAAAGCTCATCATCGACTTTTTTGTAAATCTTTAAAACATCTTCTATTTTATTGCTCATATCTTTTCTTGTTTTGGAAAGTCCAGATTTTAGTTTTTCTAAAAAACCTGTATTTTTATCTTCTGATTCAGTAATTGAAGGTTTTAAATTATTTTCTTTATTTTCTTTTTTAAACCAATTAATCATATAGTCCCCCTTGTCTTAACTAGCAACTTCATTGAAATCTTTTAATTTCAAGGACAATAGTTTGCTTATGCCATCTTCTTCCATAGTAACTCCATATAAAACATCAGCAATCTCCATTGTAGTTTTTCTGTGAGTTATTAAAACAAATTGAGTTTTATTATCAAGTTTTTGCAAATAATCAGTATATCTTGTAATGTTAGCTTCGTCTAAAGCTGCATCTATTTCATCTAATATACAAAACGGTGCTGGTTTTATCTTTAATATTGCAAATAAAAGTGCAACAGCTGTTAAAGACTTTTCTCCTCCCGAAAGAAGAGTAAGACTTTGAAGTTTTTTGCCTGGAGGTTGTGCCATTATTTCTATTCCAGCAGTTAAGATATCATCTCCATCATACATCTCTAATCTTGCTTTACCGCCATTGAACAATGCAGAAAAAGTCTCCCCAAATCTTATGTTTATTTGATCAAATGCTTGTTTAAAGCTAATTCTCATTTTCTTGTCAATATCTTTAATTACAATTTCAATATCGTCTTTAGCTATACTTAAATCTGTTAATTGCTTAGAAAGAAAATCATGTCTTTCATTGACTGCTTTATATTCTTCTATATAAGATATATTTACATTTCCTAAGGATCTTATTTTATCTTTTAAATCCATGACAGAAGTCTTTGCTTCTTTCATATCTTTTACTTCAAAAGTATATTGTAAGGCTGATTCATAATTTAAATCGTAGTCATTTTCAAGTTTTTCTGTTAGGGTTTCAATCTGCATATTAGATCTAGTTTTCTCAATTTCAAGCTTGTTTATATCTCGTTCTAACTGAGTTAATCTTCTATTATATACTTTTAGCTTTTCACCATACTCATAAAATTCATTCATTTTCTTATCTTTTATAACTATCAATTCATTTAAAGTATTAGATTGCATGCTTTCATTTAAAGAAAATTTTTCTAAACCACTCTTAATTTCATTCTTTTCTTGTATATTTAATTCTAACATTTTTTTTGCTTCTATAAGTTCACTACTTTTTAATTCAATTGTATTTCTTATATCATCTAAATCTTTTTTGTTTTGTAGGATTAATCTATTTTTTTCGTTAATTTCTGAATCCATTTGATTAATCATTATTTTTAATTCTGTTATTTCATCATCAAACTTTTCTTTTTTAGTTTTTAAATCCTCTAATATTTCCTCTGATTTTTTAATTTCAAGCTGATACTCTTGCAGTTGTAAATTCATTTTATCATTTTCAGTTTTTAATTTACTTTCTTTATCTATTAAATCCTCTGACTCTGTTTTCAATTGCTTTTGTTCTAATTCTATTCTTTGAATATCATTAGTAGCTCTTTTTAAATCTATATTGCTATTTCTAAGAGTACTTTCCAAATCCATTATCTTTGTCTTTACTTTTTCTTCTTCAAGTTTTAGGATATTTAGTTTATCATTAACAGTGTTTAAATTCGTAATATTATGTTCAAGTTCAATATTGTATTTTTTTATGCTATCGTTAATATTTTGAATTTTTAAAGATAAATCTTTAATTATATCTTTTCTATTTAAAATGCTGATGCTATTGTTTTTAAAACTACCACCAGTTAAGCTACCTCCTGGATTAATTACATCACCATCTAAAGTTACAATCCTTGTTTTAAAATCAGTTTTTTTAGAGTACAAAATTGCACTATCAATATCTTTAGCTACTACGGTTCTACCTAATAAATTTTTAAATATATTCTGATATCTTGGATTATATTCAATAAGTTCATCTGCAGTACCCAAGAGATTGTAGCTGGTTTTCATATTTTCAGAAATGCTTATATTATTACCTCTAACTGTGTTTAATGGCAAAAAAGTAGCACGGCCTTTCTTACTTACTTTTAAATGTTCAATAAATCTTTTTGCTGTCAAATCATCTTCAACAACTATATTCTGTATAGAAGAACCTAGTGCAATTTCAATTGCTTTGAGGTGCAATTTATTCACTTCAAAAAGTTCTGCAACTACACCAATAAATCCTTTATATTGATTCGAATCTTTACTTGCAACTTTGACAATATCTTTAACACTTTGGAAGTAGCCCTCATATTGAGATTCCATGGTTTTATAAAGTTTTATAGAATTAGTAGAATTAATCAATTCATTTTCTTTTTCTGTTAGTATTTTACGCAAAGATAGTATTTCTTTATTTATTTTATCTATATCTTTAGTAATTTTAATGATTTCCAAATTTTTATTTGTTAAAAGAGATGCATTAGCATTTAAATCCTTTTTAGTTACTATAATATTATTTTCTATTTCTATATTCTTCTTATAGACATCTTTTAATTCAAGATCAATTTGATTGTTTTTCTTGGTAATATTCCCTGAAAACAAAGTAATTGTGTTTAGTTCACTTCTTTTATCGGATATTTTGTTGTATAAAAGCATCATTTGGTTTTTTAGTTCATGTGTTTTTGTGCTTTGTAATTCTAAATCTCTAATCAATAAATCTCTATTATTTAACTTTTTATTTTGATTAGATAAAGATTCTTTTCTTTGCTCTATTAATAAATCTAATTTTTTGGCTGTATCATTATTATTATCATCATTTGATAATAATAAATTGTTTTTTCCTAAATCTTCTTTTAAACGATTAATTTCTTTATTTAAGTATATTGCTTTCTCTTCAACTATTTTTAAAGCTGTGTTGCTTTTTTCATAAGACTGCACATTCTCTAACTTTAAAGTTCTTTTTTCTTCAATTTCTTTTTCTAATATTGAAAGATTACTTTTTAGGTCAAGATAATGATCATCAGAAACAGCATTATCTTTTTCGATTATATCCCTCTCTTGATCTAAAACTAGTTGTTTTTCATTTATAGTTTCGAGTTTGTTGTTCATTTTATCTATGTCCAGAACTAAAAGATTTACATCTATCTCTCTAAGTTTATTAAACAAATGTTGAAATTCTATTGCTTTATCAGCTTCAATTTTCAAATTATCCTTTTGAGTTTTTATTTCTTGCAAAAGGTCTCCTATTCTTATAAGATTTGTTCTAGTTCGTTCTAGTTTTCTTAATGCTTCTTGTTTTTTTGTCTTGTACTTTACTATTCCGGCTGCTTCCTCAAAAATATTTCTTCTATCCTCTGGTTTATTTGATAAAATCTCATCTATCTTACCTTGTCCAATTATAGAATAGCCTTCTTTACCAATTCCAGTATCCATAAATAATTCTCGTATATCTTTTAATCTGCAACTATTTTTGTTTATATAATACTCGCTTTCTCCAGATCTAAACATTCTTCTTGTTACTACTACTTCTCTATATTCAAGGGGAATTTTCCCTTCTGCATTGTCAAATGTAATAGATACTTCAGAATAACCTAGAGCTTTTCTTTTCTCAGTTCCAGAAAAGATAACATCCTCCATTTTATTTCCTCTAAGACTTTTTACACTTTGCTCACCAAGCACCCACCTTATAGCATCAGCGATATTACTCTTTCCACTCCCATTTGGTCCTACAATTGCAGTTATCCTATTATTAAATGCAACCTCTGTTTTATCAGCAAATGATTTGAAACCTTGAATATCAACTTTTTTAAGATACAATTATAGCACCTCCAATATAAAATGATTTTAAAAATTTATAAATAATTAAAATGCATTGTTTTCAATATACTCTTTCATTTTATCGATTAAATTAATAGTTAATTCTTCTTCATCGAACTTTAATTTTATCGAATATTTGTCCATATCACTAGTATATATGCTTAATTTTTGTATTCCAAGTTCTTCAATTATTTCATTCTTGTTTTTACTTTTTTGTCCCGAAATAACTGAGGTATATAGGCTAGAAGAAGTTATTGCAACATTTTTAGCAGTTAAATCAATCTTTTTTTCTTTTATATAATTTATAAATAAGGTTTTAAAAATCCATTCCTCAATCAATTGTCTAAGAGCTGGATGAAATGGTCCTGCTACTACATCTTTGCCTAATTGTATGTTTTCAGTTGTCTGAAGCCCAATTCTTATAACAGGAATATTATGTGTGGTAAAAAGCATTAATATTTTAGCCGAGACTTCAATTGTGTCTTGAATCGTAATAGGCGTATAAAGATTATTATTCATTAAAAATTCTAATTTAGTGTTTTTGATAACTAAAGTAGGATAAATTCTAATAAAAGATGGTTCTATCTGGAGTATCTTTTTCGCAGTTAATAATGATTTTTCTTTTGTATCAAATGGCAAGCCAAGCATCATTTGAAGTCCTAGTTTAAATCCTGCTTCTTTTATTAATTTACTCGATTCGTATACAATAATATCGTTATGGCCTCTCTCACTCTGCTCTAAAACATCAATATCTAAAGATTGTACTCCTAATTCAATGGTGTCAACGGAAAAATCCTTTAACATCGTTAAGATATCAACATCTATAGCATCTGGTCTTGTAGATAATCTTATTTCATCTATTAAGCCATTTTGTTTATAATTAAAAGGTATTTTCAATAGTTTTTTTTGCTCTTCTATATCAATTGCAGTGAAACTACCTCCAAAAAAAGCTACTTCGATGAAAGAATCTTCTTTAAATGTCGATAAATGGTCCTGTATAATTCTTTCTACTTCTTTTTCAGTTACACCACTACTTACTCCAGTAATTTTTCTTTGGTTACAAAAAACGCAATCATGTGGACAACCATAATGAGGTACAAATATTGGTATTATATAATGTTTAGTCATAATCTTCACCCATTAGAATTAATGCTTCCTTAGCAGATAATTGAGCAGCTTCCTTTTTATTTCGTCCTATTCCCGAACCTATTACCTCATTATTAAATAAAACATCGACATAAAATATTTTATTGTGATCAGGTCCTTCTTCTTTTATAACCCTATATTCTATGAGTCCCTTAGTATGTTTTTGTAATCTTTCTTGTAGTTCGGTTTTATAATCAATAAAAAGATTTCCCTTTGCAACTGCTTTTACTATATCAATTTCAAAATTAGATAAAAGGAATTCTTTTACTCTATCATAATTACTATCAGTAAAAATAGCTCCAGTAATTGATTCACTGGCATCTGCAAGAATAGAATCTCTATTTCTACCTCCGGTAATTTCTTCGCCTTTCCCTAATAAAAGGTATTCTCCTAAATTTATCTTTTTAGCAACCATTGCTAAAGAAGACTCACACACAACTTTAGCTCTAATCTTTGTTAATTCACCTTCAGGATAAAATGGATATTTCATAAATAAGTTTTCGCTGACAACAAGACCTAGAATAGTATCTCCTAGAAACTCTAGCCTTTGATTGCTCTTACTTGGATGCAGTCCTTGTTCGTTTGCGTACGAACTGTGTGTTAATGCCGTAATTAATATATCCACGTCCTCAAACTGATATTTCAATTCTTTCTGAAGTTCTTCTAGTTTAGAAAGATTAGGGTAATCTATCATTTTTTCCCTCCATATAGCTTCAATTACATTCTATTTTTAATATAACTCTCAGCTTCTCCAACGGTAGTTATTTTATCTACATCATCATCTAATACTTCTAACTCAAATTCATCTTCAAGTGACATTATTAATTCTACAAGATCTAAAGAATCTGCATTTAAATCATCATTAAAAGAAGTTTCTCTACTTATTTCTTCCTCAGCAACATTAAATTGTACAGATATAATTTTTATAATTTTTTCTAATATCATTATATAGCTCTCCTCATAATTTATTTAAAATTAGCTTCGATAATTGATATAACATCTTTTTCAATGAAAGCTTTTAATTGCGCAATACCATTTTTAAATGCATAATAATCAGAACTTCCGTGTGCTTTAACTATTGGTTGCTTAGTTCCTAATAGGGGTGCTCCTCCATATTCTCTGTAATCAAGAACTTTACTTAGTTTCAGCATCTCAGCTTTTAGTAATAAAGCACCTAGTTTTGATCTTGTATTTTTAACGAATGATCTTTTAAGCAAAGTAAAAATAGATTTTGCCATTCCTTCGGTAAGCTTCAAAATTATATTTCCTACAAATCCATCACATACTATTACATCAACTATTCCATCAGGCAAATCTCTTGCCTCAACATTTCCGATAAAATTTACGTCTCTTTGCTTTATTAGTGAATACGCTTCTTTTGTAAGCTGATTTCCTTTTTCATCTTCCGTACCAACATTTACAAGACCTATTTTAGGATTTTTTATATTCATTACATTTTCAACATATATAGACCCCATAATTGCAAATTGCTCTAAATATTCCGGTTTTGAATCCATGTTGGCACCTGCGTCAACTAATAAAGAGGCTCCTTTAGTTGTAGGGTATATAACTGTTAATGCCGCACGATGTATTCCATTTATTCTCTTTACAATAAAAAGGCCTCCTGCAAGTAATGCACCTGTGTTTCCAGCAGAAATTACTCCATCACCCATGTTTTCAGTCATTGCTTTTAAAGCAACAACTAAGGAGCTATCCTTTTTCTTCCTAATAGCTATTGTAGGATTATCAGTGTTTTCTATCTTTTCTGAAGCATGTAGTATTTTTATTTTATCCTTAGGATAATCATATTTACCCAATTCTTTTTCTAAGAGCTCTGTTGGCCCTGTAATAAGAATTTCTATGTCATACTCTTTTATAGCTTCTATTGATCCTTTTACGGTTGACTCTGGAGCATTGTCTCCACCCATACCATCTACTATTATTCTCATATTATTTATCTCCTAAAATATAATTATATTTCATGAACTACATATTAAAAAAAGATAGTGAAGCTAATCACTATCTTTTTTAGAGTCTATTCGACTACAATTGCTTCTCTGCCATTGTAATAGCCACAGCTTCTACAAACTCTATGTGGTTGTTTTGCCTCATGACATTGTGGACATTCAACAACAGTTGCTTTATTTAGTCTGTATGAAGAAGCTCTTCTCTTATCTCTTCTGGTTTTAGACGTTTTCCTCTTTGGTACTGCCATTTAAAACACCTCCTTAATCATCTAAAGAAAGTTCCCTCAATTTTTGAAACTGCAAATTACCGGTCTCAATTTCACACTTGCAATCATCTTTGTTAAGATCTATTCCGCATACGGGGCACAATCCTTTGCAATTTTCGTTACACAAATTTTTCATTGGTAGAGAACTTAGTATCTGATTCCACACATACTCTAAAAGATTAACTTTAGTGTCCGAATAATATATTATATCTTCAGCATCATCAATATCTTCTGTGTTCTCTGTACCTTTTTTTTCTAGTTTCGCAGATGATTTAAAGTTTATATTCTTTTCAGTTTTTATTAGGCATCTATCACAAATAGATTTGTATAGATAACTACCCTTAATAGTCAATATAAGATCTTTATCAGCTTTATAAATTTCACCCACTAATGTTAAAGGATGAATTATAATAGAATCATCAAGTTCTCGTATATCTCCATTTTCAAAATCAAAAGAAAACGTGTATACTGTTTCATTATCAACTAGAAAATGTGATAAGTCAATAATCATTATTTTCACCTCTTAGACTAACAGTACTATTATATATATCTAGGTAATTTTTGTCAACCATTAACTATTTGAAACAAGTTCTAAAGTATCTCTTGCAATCATTAATTCCTCATTTGTTGGAATTACCATTATAGTTGCACTTGCTAAATTCTTACTTAAAATAGCCTCTTTGCCCCTTACGCCATCATTAAGGTTTTTATCCATTCTAATATTAATACACTCTAATCCATTACAAATCATTTCTCTAATTGTATCTGAATTTTCACCAATACCTGCAGTAAATACAAGTACATCTACTCTACACATTTGAGCAGTATATGCTGCTATATATTTTTTTACTCTGTTAGTAAAGACATCCAAAGCAAGTTTTGCTCTTTCATTGCCTTCATTAGCTGCAATTTCAAGATCTCTAAAATCACTACTAATTCCAGAAATTCCCAAAACACCTGATTTTTTATTTAACATATTGTTTACTTCTTCAAAGGACATCTTTTCTTTATCCATCAAAAAAGGAATAATCGCTGGATCTATATCACCAGATCTAGTACCCATTGCTAAACCTTCTAAAGGTGTAAAGCCCATACTTGTATCTACAGATAAGCCACCTTGGATAGCAGTTACACTTGATCCATTGCCTAAGTGACAAGTTACAATATTTAAATCTTTTATGTCTTTTTCAAGTATTTCAGCAGCTCTCAAAGCTACATATTTATGAGATGTTCCGTGGAAACCATATCTTCTGATTTTATATTTTTCGTAGTATTCATATGGAATTGCATAAATATAATTATCAGCTGGAATTGTTTGATGAAAAGCAGTATCAAACACGCCTACCATAGGTGTATTAGGCATTAGTTCTTTACAAGCTTCAATACCCATAATATTAGGAGGATTATGTAATGGTGCCAACTCTATGTTTTTCTTTAAAGCATCCATTACTGCTTCATTAATTATTACTGAACTTGAAAAATCTTCTCCACCATGAACAACTCTATGACCAACCGCACTTATTTCATCCATTGAGTCTATTGCACCATAATTTTCATCTATGATAGCTGCTAAAACTAGTGTCAATGCTCTTTTATGATCTTCCATAGGTTCTTTAATTACAACTTTTTCTTTTCCTGTTGTTTCATGCTTAACCTGTGCACCCTCAATTCCAATTCTTTCTACCAAACCCTTAGCAAGTACTTTTTCGCCGTCCATATCAATAAGCTGATATTTTAAGGATGAACTCCCACAATTTATTACTAATATTTTCATTTAATGACCTCCAATTCCTTTTTCTAAACTAATAGTATTATATTTATGTTAAAAAATCAACATAATAAAGCCAAATATAATGAAATAATTCCTTTTTAAAATCATAATTGTATGTAACTAAAAAAAATGATAATATCATATTAAATATATTGGAGGAAAAACTATGAAAATTGCAGGAATAATAACTGAATACAATCCATTCCATAATGGCCATATAAAGCATATTGCAAAAACTAAAGAGATAACAAATGCATCTCATATAATTTCAGTTATGAGCGGTTCTTTTGTCCAAAGAGGTGAACCAGCTATTATTGACAAATGGAGCCGAGCTAAAACAGCTATTGAAAATGGCGTAGACTTAGTTATAGAACTTCCTTTTGTTTATGCTGCTCAATCAGCTGAATTATTTTCTTATGGTGCAATTAGTATTTTAGATTCTTTAAACATTGTAGATTCTGTAGTTTTTGGAAGTGAATCTGGAAATATTTGTGAAATCGAAGAAATAGCTGATATTTTATTAAATGAAACACCATTTTTTAAAAAAAACTTAAAAGATTCATTAGAGATAGGTAAATCATTCGCTGTTTCAAGAAGCATAGCGATTGAAAAAGAATTGTTTAGAAATAATAACCAAGACTTTGATATAAAAAGTCTTGTAAGGGGATCAAACAATATTCTTGGGATAGAATACTTAAAAGCTCTTAAAAAGCTAGACTCAAAAATAAGTCCAATTACATATAAAAGAATAGGTGCCTCTTATAACTCGATAGAAATAAAAGACAACATTGCTTCTGCTACTGGGATAAGAAGTCTAATTAAAGATCAAAAATTCAATATATTGAAAGACTTGATACCTGAAAGCTCATATCATAATTTACTATTATTTAATAAACAATACGGCAAATTTAATTATTTAAATAATTATTCTAGAATTATATCTTATATACTGGCAATCTCTAAAAAATCAGAGTTAATAAAGATTTTTGATATGGAAAAAGGACTTGAAAATAGAATATTACAATATTCTAAAGAATATAGTGATATTGATAATCTTATTAGTGCAATAAGTTCAAAGCGGTATCCTAAAACTAGAATAAGTAGAATTTTAATTCATTTGTTAATAAGATTATCAAAAGAAGAAATAGTGGATATTTTTAACCACAGACCAAAATATATAAGAATACTTGCTAGTAATAAAAAAGGCTTTGAACTTATAAATTTAATAAAAAATAAATCAGAGATTGAAATCATTAATAAATTTTCAGATGTAAATAAAAATATAGATAGCATATCTAAAAAGATGCTATCTATTGAGCAAACTGCTACTGATTTATACTTCTTAGGTTTAGATTTGCCTAAACCACTAAAAGGTATGGATTTTTCAACTAGTCCATATATCCGTAAATAATAATAAAAATACTCACATAACGCGACTATCAAATAATTTAATAGAAATCAAATGACTTTTTATCGAATAGTTAATCTTTAACTCTAAGTTCCTTTCTATTATCGTTAAGTAATTGAATAATATCTTTAAATTTTTCTTGTGCTTCATATAATAGTTCATCAGCATACTCTAGTGCACCTACTCTTATTTCTTCAGAGCTTAACTGAGCTTTCGTGATAATCTCTTCAGATCTTTCATTTGCAACTTTTAATACTTCTTCATTATTTATTAATTCTTCTAATTTTTGTTCCGCATCTTCGATCATTGTGCTTGCTGTTTTCTGAGCTTCATCAATAATCCGTTGTCTTTCCTCTTTAATCCAAGCAGCTTGTTTGATTTCGTCAGGAAGTTTAATTCTTATTTCTTTTACAATATCTAATAGCTCATTTTTATTAACCATAACTCTACTTGTCAAAGGAACGCTTGTTCCAGCTTCTAAAATATCTTCAACCTCGTCTATCAAAGCTAGTAAATCCATCATTTAATTCCTCCTTTGAATTTTTCTTTAAGAGCATTTTCAACTACCCTAGGCACAAAACATGATATATCACCGTTATAAAAAGCAATTTCTTTTACAATTGTTGAACTTAAAAAAGACACTTGACTAGATGCTACCATGAAAAATGTTTCCAGCTCATTATAAGTTTTTCTGTTAACTAAAGCCAACTGCATTTCAAACTCAAAATCAGATACAGCTCTTAACCCTCGAATAATATTAGAGCATTTCTTTTTTTTTGCATACTCAGTTAATAAGCCAGAAAAAAAGTCTATTTGAATATTAGGTAAGTCTTTTGTTGTCTCTTTTAATAAATAGATTCTTTCTTCCATTGTAAATACGCTTTTTTTATTAATATTAGATAATACTGCAATAATAACTTCATCAAATTTATCGGAGCATCTTTTAATAATATCAAGATGTCCATTTGTTACAGGATCAAAACTTCCAGGATAAATTACTCTCATATAAGCACCTCTTTGTATTTAAAAAATGTCAATAAATTTTTACCGTATTTTCTTTGATCAATTTTAATAAATTTTAAATAATTATCATCTAGTGTGACTCTTCCATCATGTTCGACAATTAATATTCCATCTTTAGCTAATAAGCTTAGATCTTCAATTAAATTTATTGTACTATTGAATAACTCAAAATCAGCATAGGGTGGGTCTAGATATATATATTCAAAAGTTATTGAATCCTTTTTAAAAATTGCTAGAGCTTTTTTCGCTTCTATATTTAAAACGTTCGCTTTTTCCTTTAATTTAGTATGCTCCAGATTTTTATTTATATATGATATGCTTTCCCTACTATTATCAACAAAATAAGCTATTTTTGAGCCTCTACTTAAGAATTCTATTCCTATAGATCCAGTACCTGCAAATAAATCTAATACTACAGATTCATATTTAATTGGAGATATTATATTAAAAAGTGATTCTTTTAACCTATCCTCTGATGGTCTTATATTTATTCCCTTTGGGGCGAATAACTTATGTCCTTTTCTTGAGCCTGATATTACTCGCATTTTTTCACCTACTTTTGCTAATATTTTATCATATTTTGCATTTAATTTATACTTAATTAAAAACTAATTCACTATCAATAGTTGAAAACAAGTCTTTTATCCTCAATTTAATTTCTAAGTATTCTGCATCAGAGAAATTTTTTATAATAAAATCAGCATCTCTCTGTGCTATCTTTAATATATCTAAGTCCTGTGTTAAATTAGCAATTTTTAACTCTGGAAGGCCATGTTGTAGCGTTCCAAAGAATTCCCCTGGACCTCTTAGCTCTAAATCCTTTTCGGAAATAATGAATCCATCAGAAGTAGATTCTAAAACTCTCATTCTTTCTCTACTTATCTTTGATATACTATTGTTTATTAAAACACAATATGACTGAAATTGACCTCTCCCAACTCTTCCTCTTAGCTGGTGTATCTGAGCTAACCCAAATCTTTCTGCGTTTTGAATTACCATAATATTAGCATTTGGAACATTTACACCAACTTCAATAACCGTAGTAGAAATTAATACGCTAATTTTATTAGCTTTGAAATCTAGCATTATTTTATCTTTTTCTTTTTGTGATAACTTTCCATGCATTAAATCAATTCTATATTGACTAGAAATATGATCTTTTAATTTTATATATTGTTCTTCAACTGAAATAATATCGAGAGATTCATTTTCCCCTATCAAAGGGCAAACTATATAAGCTTGTCTACCCTCATTTAATTGTTTTTCAATAAAACTATATAATCTCTCCTCCATATCACTCCCCACAGTATATGTTTTTATGTCTTTTCTTCCAGGAGGTAATTCATCAATAATTGAAATATCTAAATCCCCATATAAAATAAGTGCTAGAGTTCTTGGTATAGGAGTAGCAGTCATAACAAGTATATCTGGAAAGACACCTTTGTCCACCAAATTTAGTCTTTGCTTAACTCCAAAACGATGTTGCTCATCCGTAATAGTTAATCCAAGTTTATAAAACTCTACATTGTTTTGAATTAAAGCATGCGTTCCCACCAAAATATCTATTTGGCCATTTTTTAAATCAGCCAATACTTCTTCTTTTTTCTTATTAGATAGTTTACCAGTTAAAATTTGAATTTTAATGGTTGTTTCTTTGAAAATTTCAACCAATGATTCATAATGCTGAGTAGCTAATATTTCAGTAGGTACCATCATTGTAGCTTGATACCCATTTAAAACGCAATTATACATTGCTGCTATAGCAATAATAGTTTTACCAGAGCCTACATCCCCTTGAACAAGTCTATTCATCTGCGTAGGCTTAGACATATCAGAAAAAATCTCGTCCAATACTTTAGCTTGCGCTTTAGTTAATTTATATTCCAATCCATCAATGAAAGGTGCTATGTTTTTATCAAGTCTAAACTTGATACCTTCTGATTTAATATTTTTTTCTTTTAGGCTAAAGAGACCTAATTGCATAATTAATAGTTCTTCATAGGCTAATTGCTTCCTTGCTTTAGTATATTCATTTATTGAAGTTGGATGATGCAGATTATAAATTGCTTCCTTCTTCTCTATAAAACTATATTTTTTTTGAATTGAATAAGGCACAATATCTTTTATGCTATCTAAGCCCTGTTCTAAAGCACTTTCTATTATATTAGTCATTATTTTATTGCTAAGACCACTAGTTAAACCATAAATAGGATAAAGTTTATTTTGATAATGTTTTGGTCCCCAAATTTCAATAATAGGACTTTGTATTTGTCTTTCAAATTTGTTTAATAAGATCTTACCAAATACCATATAATTTTGTCCTAATTTTATTTTTTGCTTTATATAATCTTGATTAAACCAAACTAAATAAGCTTTACCTGAGTCATCTTCAACTGCTACTTTTAATATATGAAGTCCTTTTCTCGTACTTAAAACCACTGGCTTTTCTGTTACTGTGACTTTAAAAAGTTGTTTTTCTCCTTGAATAGCATCGATTAGTTTATTCAATTTACTTCTATCTTCAAATGATTTTGGTATATTATAAATTAAATCTTCAATTGAAACAAGTTTCATTTTTCTTAATAATGCAGCTTTTTTTGGGCCTACACCTTTTAAATATCTAATATCACTATTTAAAATATCCAAAATCATACCTCCTTTGTATTGTTTTTTGACTATAAAAGTGTTTTAAATAAAACAACCCTACCTTAAGGTAGGGTTACTCAACTGCAAATAAATAGAAATAAAGCGGTTGTCCACCATATACTAATTCGATATCTATGTCACCATATTCAGCTGTTACTTTCTCAGCTAAGTTATTTGCATCCGTTTCTGAAACATCATTACCATAAATTATGGTAATAATAGATGTATCTTCATTTATTAATTTCTTTAATAAACTTAATGAAACCTGCGTGATGTTACTACCTGATGATAATATATCTTTGTCAGATAAGCCAATAATATCATCTTTTTTTATACTATTCCCATTAAATTCTGTATCCCTAACAGCAAATGTAACTTGTCCTGTTAAAACATTTTCTAAAGATTCATTCATTCTTTGAATATTTTCTTCAATTCCAAGCTCTTCGTCTAAAGCTATTAATGCTGCAAGTCCTTGTGGAATAGACTTAGTTGGAACAACGCTAATATTTCTGTTTGATAAATGCTTAGTTTGCTCAGCAGATAATATAATATTACTATTATTTGGTAAAACAATTACATTATTCCCAGTGGTGCTTTCTATTGCGGATAAAATGTCTTCTGTGCTAGGATTCATTGTTTGTCCACCTGAAACTATTACATCAACATTTAAATCTTTAAAAAGAGCATCTATGCCTTCTCCAACAGATATGGCAACTATAGAGTATTCTTTCTTTTCATTTGTATTATATGTCTTTTTAGACATCTCTAAAAGTTCGTCTTTTAGTAGTATTTCTTCATGCTGATATCTCATATTGTCTATTTTAATATCGCTTAAACCACCTAAACTCAATGCTTTTTCTAAAACTTGGCCGGGATTGTTTGTGTGTATATGCACTTTTATAAGCCCTTCTCCGCCAACTACTAAAAGTGAATCTCCAAAGACAGAAATATCATCTCTAAAATTTTCTACATCCTTGTAGCCCGTATTTATCATAAATTCTGTACAATACCCAAACTCTATATTGTCAGTATCGATTGATGGTCGTGTTTTTTTTATAATTATAGGCTCTACGATATTCTGAGTAGTTGTTACAAGAGATCTATTTTCATCATTTAAAGCAGAGTGCATCCCTATAAAAAGATATATTAAACCTTTACCACCAGCATCTACAACTCCTGCTTGTTTCAATACTGGGAGCATATCCGGCGTTTTATCTAATATTTTATTACCGTGTTTAATTATCTCCTCTAAGAATGTAGACAAATCATTATAATTACTACTATTAGATATAGCAAATTCACCACATTCTCTTGCAACTGTTAATATTGTTCCCTCTGTAGGTTTCATTACCGCTTTATAGGCTGTATCAGCAGCAGATTTAAGTGCTAGTGCAAAGATTTTTGAGTCTATAGTATCTTTTTCTCCAATTCCAGTTGCAAATCCTCTAAATAATTGAGATAAAATTACCCCTGAATTTCCTCTTGCACCCATTAAAGATCCCTGACTTGCAGCTTGAGCAACCAAAGAAGCATCATTTTTTTCTACACTTAATGCTTGTTTTAAAGCTGACTTCATAGTGAGCAACATATTAGTTCCAGTATCTCCATCTGGTACTGGGAATACATTTAAACTATTAACCTCTTCTTTATTTTCTTCTAATTTTTCAGCTGCACTTTTAAATATTACCTGCAGTTTAAACCCATCTATTTTATTAATTGTCATATTTGTCCTCCTAATTACTTATCAATTCGGATTCCTTGGACAAATACATTTACCTTATCCACTTTAAATCCGGTTAAATTTTCAATATTAAACTTTACACTATTTATTATATTTTTGCAAACTGTTGATATTTTTACCCCATACTCTAAAATAACATACATATCAATAGTAATTGAATTATCTTTTATGTATATTTTTATTCCCTTTGTCAATAAATCAGATTTAAGCAACTTGAAAAGCCCATCTTTTGCATCTTTAGTTGCCATACCAACGATGCCATAGCTCTCCATTGCTGATATACCCGCTAAAGAAGCTAAGACACTATCTTCAATACTTATAATCCCAAGATCATTTTTTGTTTTTACAGGCATAAATATACCTCCCAACTATATAGTGTTATCCTTATTATTCTACATTATTAATAGAAAATATTCAACTTAAAACATATACTTAGATTATTATGTTGCTTTTTTATTAGTCTTTATGTTAAAATGTAATATGTTGCTAAGGAAATATTAATAATAATATTAAGTGTTTTAATAATGCAAGGAGGTGTCTTTATGTCTAAGATATGTGAAATTTGTGGAAAAACTAAATCTTTCGGAAATAAGGTGACTTTCTCAAATAAAAAGAGTTCCAGAACTTGGTCTCCAAATATTAGAAGAGTTAAAGCTGAGGTAAACGGTACAGTTAAAAGAATTAATGTCTGTACGCGATGTTTAAGATCTGGTTATGTTAAAAGAGCGGTTTAAAAAATCTATAAAAGGTTAAAGGCTTATTATGATAATTATCATAATAAGCCTTTTTTCTAATCCCTTGATTGAAAAACTAGAGCTTCTCCACTATGCTTGACTATCTCACCTTTATCTTTAACTAGGTAATTACTAACTCCTAAGCTAGATCCATAACTTATATTTTTTTTAGTTATAGGGAAAAAAAATCCTTCTAAACTTACAACTACACCTTCGAGCGAAATAGGTAATATTGAAATATAACGACTTTTTGCCTTATAAATATTTACTTTCTTACCGAGATACTCAATTATATTGTTATCGTCAATTATTTTAGAAATAATACCTTTAAAATATAAATTTCTTAAAATCGAAATATTTGCCATCGTGTGATCCAATCTTGTACCCGTAACTCCTACTAAAATGATGCTTTTACATCCTAAGTCTAATAATAAATCAACTGCCAATTCTGTATCTGTTTTATCTTTTGCAATTGGATGTTTTATTATTTCAATCTTAGTTTTTTCGACTTCTAATAATACCTCTTGCTTAATAGAATCAAAATCTCCGATAAGATAATCTACTCTGCAATCTGCTTTCAATAGAGATTCTATTCCTCTATCCGCGGCGACTACTATATCAGAATAATTACATTGCTTTTTTAATTCTTTGCTATTTAATGCGCTACCTCCAGCTACAATAAGGCCATTCATAAAAACCACCTTTATTACATTATTTTCTTCATTGACTCAAATATTATAAGCAATATCACTTATAATATAATTAATTATGAAATTAAATATTATTTAAACAAATCTTTAAATTCTTTAGTAGATTTGTAAGGATCTCCATTAGAAAATATACCTGATCCAACAACCAAGACATCCGCTCCAGCATTTACAATATCCTCTGCATTGTCTAGTTTAATCCCTCCATCAACTTCTAAAAGAATATGCTTTCCACTATTTTTTATTATTTCTCTAACTTGTTTTATTTTATTTGTAATAGCAGGTATATAGGATTGTCCTCCAAAACCTGGATTGACAGACATTATCAGAATAAGATCAAGATCATCTAATATGTAATCTAAACAGTCTAGAGGTGTTGCAGGATTAAGAGAAACTCCTGCTTTTATACCTTTTTCTCTAATACTTTGCAATACTCTTTGAAGGTGATTTGTTGCTTCTACATGGACAGTAATTATATCAGCTCCCGCTTTTGCGAAATCATCTATAAATCTTTCTGGTCTATCTATCATTAAATGCGTATCAAAAATAAGATTCGTATGACTTCTTATTTTTTTAATAATTGGAGCGCCAAAAGTAATATTTGGTACATAGTTGCCATCCATCACATCAAGGTGAATAAAATCAGCGCCACCTCTTTCAACTGATTTTATTTCTTCGCCTAATTTAGAGAAATCTGATGATAGTATAGAGGGTGCAATTTTTATCATATTAATATCTCCTTTTTTTGTTTTTCATTTCATCTAAAATCAAAAGATAATTATCATATCTTTCTTTATTTATAATACCTTCTTTAACTGCATTCTTTACAGCACAATTAGGTTCGTTCACATGAATACAACTATTGAATTTGCATTCCCCATTGTATTTCGCTATATCTCTAAAATAGTATCTTAAATCTTTATAATCTTCAATAAAGTCAAGATCAAAGGAACTAAACCCTGGAGTATCTAGTATGAAGCTGTTTATATCCAATTTTAGAAGCTCTACATGTCTGGTTGTATGTTTTCCTCTTTGGTTTTTTTTACTTATATCTCCTGTCTCAAGTTTAAATGATGGGTTTAATGTATTTAATAATGTCGATTTTCCTACTCCTGAAGGACCTGCAAATACATTTATATTATCTTTTAATTCATTTCTAAGCTCTTCTATGCCTAGACCGGTTAATTTACTTGTCAAAATAGCATTATAGCCAGCTTTAGTATATAATTCTTTAAGCTGCTCTGATCTTATTAGGTTTAAGTCAGCCTTATTTATACATAGCACTATGTCTAAGCTTTTTTCTTCAGCCATTACTAGTATTTTATCTACTAACCATGTATTAAACTCAGGCATTTTAACACTAGCAACTACTACAACTTGAGTTATATTAGCAACCGGAGGCCTTACAAGTTCTGCTTTTCTTCCCATTATTTCTTCAATGTATCCTGTATTATCTTCAGAACTAATTCTAATCTTTACAACATCTCCTACTAAAGGAGTAATTTTTTGTTCTCTAAATAAACCTTTTGCTCTACATTCAATTATCTCAGTCTCTAGATCAACGTAATAGAAACCACCAATGCCTTTAATAATTCTACCCTCTAGCATAATCAATTCTCTTTTATCCTTGTAAATTGATAAATGCCATCAAAATACACTTCAAATTCTGCGCCTGGAATACCACTTAAATTAACTTCAAAAGAGCCAGCACTTTGACTATGTTTTTCTGAATATACAAGTACTGAATTTGAGTTTTGCTTTCTAAATATGGTTACATCTGTTTCTGTTTTGTCAGAAAAAGGCGTTAATATAAGAGTGTATGGACCTTCATCTTCAGTTTCTGTAGGAGGCTGTGTTGGTTCTTCTGGCTCAGTAGGTTCAACTGGAATTGTTGTATCCGGTCCTAAACTTACATAAAGGTCAACTGCTGTTTTTGTTTCTAAGGTTGTACCAGCATCGTAAGATTGCCAAGTTACAATATTTGCTTCAACTTTTTCATTAGGCTCATACTTTATTTCTCCAACAGCTAAATCCAATTCCCCAATTTCATTTAAAGCTTTACTTATAGGCTGCCCAACTAGTTGGATCATTATAACATCTGTAATCTCTGGCCCTTTACTAACAGTTACATCTATTCTTATGTTTGGTTCAACATTAGATGTAGCCTTTTCACTTTGTTCTATTACAACGTCTAATGGAACTGTCTCAGAAAATTCATATATTATATTAATTCTTAAACCAGCTTCATCCAATAGAGTTTGTGCTTCTGAAATTGTTCTGTTAAGCAACATTGGAACAGTTGTGGTTTTAGAGCCTAAACTAATAACTACTCCAACAGGATAGCCTTTTTTAATTCTAACTCCTTCATCTACATTTTGTTGCATTATTAAACCGCTCTCGTATTCTGAGCTTGACTTACTATCTATTATATTAATTTGAAATTCTTTTTCTGCAGCTATTGCATTTGCTTCTTCTTCATTAAGCCCTAATAGTATAGGCATTACTATTTCACTTTCAGAAACTACCGCGTTTTTAAGCTTTATATAACCACTAAATATCAATGTCGCTATAATAAATGCAGCTAGAATAGCTGAAACAAATAATTTCCAGTTTGGTTTTTTCTTTTTATTAATTATCTTTCTTTTAGATGTACTTGGTGGCATATTTAAGCTTTCTTCCTTTATATTTTGATTTCCATTTCCATTTACTGATACAACAGGTATAACTCGAGTTAATTGTTCGGTATCCTCAGAGACAATTTCCTGTGATAGTTTTCTTGTTGAACTATAATTCTTTAAGTCTAGCAATAAAGCTTTTGCTGAAGGATATCTATCACCTTGTCTTTTTTGAACGCATTTCATAATAATATTATTCAATTCAACAGGAATTCCACTTAAGGCTTCCATTGGTGGAATCATCTCTTCTTGAACATGCTTTAAAGCAATTCCAATTGGAGTATCTCCATTAAATGGAAGCTTGCCTGTTATCATCTCGTACATTACAATTCCAAGTGAATAAATATCAGATTTCTCATCAGTATATCCACCTCTTGCTTGTTCAGGTGAAAAATAATGTACTGAACCCAATACATCTGATGTAGTAGTTATTGTAGAAGAGGTGACAGCTCTTGCAATTCCAAAATCAGTTACTTTAACTCTTTTATCCTCTGTAACCATAATGTTGTGAGGCTTGATATCTCTGTGAATTATATGGTTTTCATGTGCATGATTTAAAGCTTCGCCGATTTGTGTAGCATAATAAAGTGTTTCTTCTTCGGATAATTTCCCCTTACTTATAATTATATCTTTTAGTGTTTTCCCTTTGATATACTCCATAACAATATAGTGAACCATTTTACCATCTTGTTCATCTGAACCTACATCATATATATTCAATATGTTTGGATGTGAAAGACTCGCAGCAGCTTGAGATTCTCTCCTGAACTTTCTTATGAAGTCTTCATCTTCAGTAAATTCATCTTTTAAAATTTTAACTGCTACAAAGCGGTCTAAAAGATGACATTTTGCTCGATATACATCCGCCATCCCACCACTACCTATTTTTTCTACAATTTCATACCTATTTCCTAATAATCTACTTATCATTTTTTCACCCCAATTAAAATCTAATACCTATGACGGTTATATTGTCCTTGCCACCTTTATTAATAGCAGATTCAATTGCTAATTCACAAGCGTTCTCAATATCTTCTGTTTTTTCAAATATATCTTGTATTTCGGGCTCATCAATCATGTTAGTTAAGCCGTCACTGCATATTATAAAAATATCCTCTTTCTTTATTTCTATGCTGTATATATCAATATCTATCTCAGGACTAGTTCCCACAGCTCTCAATATAACATTTCTTTGAGGATGAGTAAGAGCCTCGGAACGAGTAATTTCTCCAGTTTTAATTAATTCATTTACTAATGAATGATCCTCTGTTATCTTAATAAGATGCTTATTTCTTAAATAATAAGCCCTAGAATCTCCAACATGCGCAACAATAAAATAGTTATTATTGTATACATAACCTAAGGTAACTGTTGTCCCCATACCATTACATTCCGAATGACTTAATGAATAATTATATACTTCTGAATTAGCCAATTCAATGGCTTTTTTAATAGTACTATATACTTCATCCTGATTAGAGATTTTCGAAGCATTTAAAGTAATATCTTTTCTTACAATATCTACTGTTAGTTTACTAGCAATTTCTCCTGCTTTATGCCCACCCATACCATCAGCAACAATAAACAAAGGAAGACAATTTTTCCTAGCAATATACATACAATCTTGATTAATCTCTCGGACTAATCCTTTGTTGCTTCCACCACCTATAATCACAGTATCACCTCATTAAATTAAGTCGTTTAGAACTCCTCTTCTTAGTTGTCCGCATGAAGCACTAATATCCGAACCTTTTTCAGCTCTGATAGTAGTCTGTATACCTAGTCTGATAAGTTTTTCTTGGAATAAAACTACACTCTTTTTACTAGGTCTTTGCTTATCAAATTCTTTAATAGGATTTAGTGCAATAAGATTTACATGTGCAAGTAAACCATTAAGTAATTTTGCAATTTCTCTAGCCTCTTCTTCTCCATCATTTACGTTTTCAATTACGGTATATTCAAATGTAATTCTTCTATTAGTTTTTTCATAATAATATTTCAAGGATTTCATTAAGTCTTTTAACTTGTACTTCTTAGCAATTGGCATAATTTCAGCTCGCTTATCGTCAAAAGGGGAATGCAAAGATATTGATAATGTAATTGGCATCATCTCATCTGCTAATTCATAAATCTTTGGCACAATTCCACATGTTGAAAGTGCAATATTTCTTAAACTGATATTTCTACCTTTTTCGTGATTTATAATCCTTATAAAACTAATTACATTTTCATAATTATCAAGTGGTTCACCACTACCCATCAACACTATATTAGAAATTCTTATGTTCTGATCTTCTTCAGCCATATAAATTTGATTTACCATTTCAGAAACTTTGAGGTTCCTAATTAAGCCTTCTTTAGTTGAAGCACAAAAACTACATCCCATTTTACAACCAACTTGAGTGGAAATACACATAGAATAACCATGTGTATATTTCATAACAACTCCCTCAATAATATTGTTGTCCTCCATTAAAAATAGATATTTTACAGTATCATCTAGTTTTGAATTGTATTTATGGAGAATTTTAATTGAATCTATTTTATGATTTAATGATAAAGTATCCCTTAAATCTTTTGAAAACAAATTTAAGTCTTGGATGCTTTTCCCATTTTGTTGATGCATAAATTTAAATAATTGTTCTGCTCTATACTTTTTTTCGCCTAAACTGACAAATAAGTTAGATAATAATTCATAAGTTATGCTATTTAATTCCATATATTCAACCCACTTTGTTCTATATTATATAGTATTTTATTTGTATAAGCTATCTTTCTTAATCATCTTAGCAATAAAGAATCCATCTGTTCCATGAATATTTGGAAAAAGCTCTATATAACCTAATCCTTGAGTTGGTGATATTATCATATCACTTTCTAAGACTATAGGTACTAATTCAAACTCTTGGTTTTGTTTTATGAAATTTTCTATTTGCTTTATATTTTCATCCTTATTTATAGTACAAGTACTATAAATAAGATATCCATTTGGTTTTACATATTCAGATGCTATTTTTAAAATTTTGCTTTGCAAATCAATAAGTGATTCGATATCATCTTTAGTTTTATTAAATTTAATCTCTGGTTTTCTTCTAAGTAGCCCAAATCCGGAACAAGGAGCATCAACTAAGCAATAATCAAACTTAGAAATAGATTTTTTGTCTAGGTCTAATGCATCTTGATGTTGTGTTTCTATAATATCTATTCCTAATCTATCAATGTTATCTTTAATAAGATCCAACTTACTATAACTTAAGTCTCTAGCTATTATTTGTCCATTGTTATTCATCCATTGTGCTATATGAGTAGATTTACCTCCAGGTGCACTACATATATCTAAGACACTACTCTTTTCCTTAGGTTGCATAACTTCTGTAACTAGCATGCTGCTTTCATCTTGGATAGTAAACAAGCCATTTTTAAATTCATCCGTTTCAGTAACTCTGTTGGGATTATTTAGTATCAAACAATCTTTTGCGAATTTACATTGTATTACATCTAATCCCTTTTCTTTTAAACTCTTTTCTAAAGATTTTTTATCGGTTTTTAGTGTGTTAACACGAATATTAAGTTTTGGGGAGGAGTTATTAGCCTTTAGTAGAGCTAGTGTGAAAAATTTCCCATATTGTTCAATCCATTTTTCTATTAAGTAAATGGGATGAGAATATCTAATTGAAAGTTTTTCATTTGAATCACTTAATTCGATGGCTAAAAACTCCTCTTTTCTCCTATTTGCATTTCTGAGTATTCCATTTACAAATCCTATACTACCTTTATGACCATATTTTTTTGCAAGTTTAACGGATTCGTTTACAGCTGCACTTTCAGGTATTCTGTCTGAAAAAAACAACTGATACAAGCCTATTCTTAGTATTTCAAGAATCAACGGATGAATTTTATTGAATCTTATTTTTGATAAATCTTTGATAATATAATCTAAAAACATTTGATTTTCGAGAACACCATAAACCAATTCGCGAAACAAGTTTCTATCTTCAAGTTTTAAAATATTGTCATCGTAGTTTTTTATAACAATTTGTGAATATAAGGAGTCATTATTAATATCATATAAAGCTTTAATGGAAGCCTCTCTTGCATTTATCATTTTTACCCTCCATAACATAAAATGTTATCTTCTTCTATTAGACATTACTAACAATCTTAATAGCTCCGCTACTGCTACTAGTGTAGCGGCTACATATGTCAAAGCAGCGGCATTTAAAACCTTCCTAGCAGGCTTTAGACTGTCATTTGGTACTAAGCCTTGTTCTAATTGAAGCATAGCTCTATTGCTAGCATTAAACTCTACTGGTAGTGTCACCACTTGAAATAAAACAACTGCTAGGAATAATGCAATACCTATATCTATAAAAAAAGGACTGATTAAAAAACCTAGAATTACGAATATCCAGACCATCCTAGAACTAATATTAGCTATTGGGGCAATATTATTTCTTAATATTAGTGGGAAATAACCTTCAGAATGCTGTATAGCATGCCCAACCTCATGTGCAGCAACACTTACTGACGCTACGCTAGATCCAGAATAAACATTTTTAGATAATCTAAGAACTCGTGTTCTTGGATCATAATGATCAGTTAAATTCCCAGCTACTAACTCAATTCTAACATCTTCTAATCCGTTTTTATCCAAAATGACCCTTGCTATTTGAGCGCCATTTAAACCAGATTGACTTGGTACTTTTAGATATTTAGAAAATGTATTTTTAATTTTCATTTGAGCATATCCAGCAAATATCAATGCAGGAAGCACAAAAATGAACCATGAACTACCATAATAACCCATATACATTTAGATCACTCATTTCTTTAAAATAGCGTTTTAAACGCTTTAGATATGAACACTAGTTTCCTTCTTCATATACTACTCATCTGAGTCTTTTTCTTATTAAGGGATGAAATTAAAATTATCAACAATACCATTTTTATAAGATATGAAGTTAAATATTTATATATTATAAAATATAGTTTTCATCTATTTTATTTCCCATCAAATAATTTTTAATAACCATTGCCTTTTTACCGGGAAATTGTAATTTTTTAATTATTACATACCCATCTTTAACTGCGACCCAAATACCATCATTTGATACCTCATTTATAAGTCCGAATTCTTTAGTATGTTCCTTTAATTCAATCTGTATTTCATGAATTTTAACCTGCTGATCTTTATAAATTGTATATGCCATTGGCCATGGCTTTAGCCCTTTAACAAGTCTCTGAATCTCAAAGCCAGATTTACACCAATCTATTTTTCCTAGTTCTTTATCTAACATGGGAGCATGACTAGATTCTTCGTTATTTTGTGGGGAATAAACGGCAATTTCAGAAATAATTAATTCAATTGCATTTATAATAAGTTCTGAACCTATTTTAGAAAGTTTATCATGTATAGTTATAGAGTCATCATCTATAGTAATCGGAATAGTTTTTTTAATTAACATATCCCCTGAGTCCAAACCTTTTGACATTTTCATTATTGTAACACCTGTTTCTTTCTCCCCATTTATTATAACCCAATTTAACGGAGCTGCCCCTCTATAATGTGGCAAAAGCGAAGCATGTATATTTAAACAATCATATTTGGGAATATTCAATATGCTCTCTTTTAAGATTTGTCCATAAGCAACTACTACAATGAAATCTGGATTGTATTCATTTATTCTAGCTATGGATTCTTCGCTATTAATATTTTCAGGTTGAAAAATCCCTATATTAAGATCTAGAGCTTTTTGCTTTACTGGATTAAATTGTGTCTTTTTACCTCTTCCTTTTCTTTTGTCTGGTTGGGTTATAACTAAAGGAATATCATAGCCTTTATTATATAAATTTTCTAAAGTAGGTACAGCAAATTCTGGAGTACCCATAAATACTATCTTCATTCGTCATCATCCTCTGGATCATAGTCAAATACAGTATTAGCTAAATCTGTATACAATATACCATTTAAATGGTCTATTTCATGGCAAAAAACTCTTGCCGCATATCCTTCAACGTCCATTGTGATTTCTTCTCCATTTTGTTTTGTATATTTCACTTTAATTCTTTCAGGTCTATCAACTTTTCCTCGTAAATTAGGCACTGATAAGCAACCTTCTATATCTTCTACTTTACCTTCTGCATTTTCTATTACAGGGTTAATAGCAATTATTGGGATCTCACCAATATCTATTACTATTAATCTCTTTAGTATTCCAACCTGTGGCGATGCCAATCCAATACCATTCTCATATCTCATAGTTTCAATCATATCTTGAATCAGTATTTCTAGTTTATCATCTATTTTAGTTATTTCTTTAGATCTCTTTCTTAAAATTGGATCACCATCTATTCTAACTCTTCTTAGTGCCATTTATATACCTCCTATAATACGCTTTCTGGGTTAACTGTTATACTTATTTTAATACCTTTATTTTTAATTTTTGCTCCGTCTAAAATCAATACCCTTTTTAAAATCCTCTTTATTTCAACAGAACTAGATTCATCATATTTAATAAGCATTTGCCATCTGTATTGATTATTTATTCTTTCTAATGGTGCGGGCAAAGGATTATTTATCTCTATTACGTTTGATTGCAATTTTTCTATTTCATTTCTAATAATTCTATTTGCTTTTTGAATATTATTAATTATCAATGTTTGATTTTTACCATAAAATAGAATAGATATTATATTTACAAAAGGTGGATATTTAAACTCTTTACGCAGCTTTATCTCTATATCATAAAAATCTCTATAACTATTTTCCCTTGCACTTGTAATGCTATAGTGCTCTGGATTATATGTTTGTAATACTACTCTGCCTGGTTTGTCTCCTCTACCAGCTCTTCCTGATACTTGAGTTATTAATTGAAATGATTTTTCAGGAGAACGAAAATCTGGTAAGTTTAAGGTTGTATCCGCAGCAATAATACCAACTAAAGTTACATTAGGGAAATCTAAACCTTTCGTAATCATCTGAGTCCCAATCAAAATATCTATCTTTTTTCCCTTCATCCTATTTAATATAATATCATAATCATTTCTTTTTTTTACTGTATCGCTATCCATTCTTTCAATGTTCGCATAAGGATATGTTTTTTTTACTTCTTCTTCTATTTTTTCTGTTCCTATTCCAAATGTTCTAATATAATTACTACCACAATTAGGACATACAGTGGGTATTTTTTTTGTTGCTCCACAATAATGGCAGCGTAGCCTATTACTAGATTTATGAAGAGTCATACTTATATCACAATTCTCGCATTTTACAACATACCCACATGCTCTACAAGTAACAAAGCCTGCATAACCTCTTCTATTTAAAAATAATATAATCTGTTCATTGTTTGATAGAGCAATATCCATTTTTTGCTTTAAACATTCACTAAATATTGATTTATTACCATTTTGAAGTTCTATTCTCATATCGATAACTTCTATTGTTGGTAACTGCATTTTAGTTGCTCTTTCTTTTAATTCCAAATAACTATATTTTTTTCTATAGCTGTTATAATAGGTTTCAATAGATGGTGTTGCAGTACCAAGAATTAATTTAGCATTTTCAAGTTCTATTCTTTTTTTAGCCACTTCTATTGTATCATATTTAGGGTTATTGTTAGATTTATAAGTGTTTTCATGTTCTTCATCTATGATGATTAATCCTAAATTATTGAATGGCGCAAAAACTGCAGATCTAGCACCTATAACAATACTATATTCCCCAGATTTGATTCTTCGCCATTGGCTAAATCTTTGCTTCTTAGTAAGCTTACTATGAAGTATCGCAACTTTATTGCCAAATCTTCCAACAAATCTATCAATTGTTTGAGGTGTTAATGATATTTCAGGTACTAGAATAATTGAGTCCTTTTTTTGATTTAAATAATTTTCAACCAACTGAAGATATATCTCTGTTTTACCACTTCCTGTTACTCCATGTAATAAATAACTATTACAGTCAGAATTTGTAATTTTATTATATACACGCTCTTGTTCCTTGTTCAATTTGATTTTTTCATATTTAGGGATAGCTACCTCTATAGCTTCATCATTAATGATTCTTTTATCAACTTGAAGTAGTCCTTTGGAAATTAGTTCTTTTAATACAGTTGAGCTAGTGTTAAATTCTCTTAATATTTCTTTTTCAGTTTTTATATATTTATCCCATATTGACTGCCAAATTACTATTTGTTTTTTTGCTGATTTACCAATAATTTTTAAACCATCTTCAATACTTATATCTTTTGTTTTCCATATTATATTCTCATGTTTTACAATAATTCTTTTTTTTATATCAATACTTATATATATAATACCTTTGTTTTCAAGTTTAATAAGCGTTTTGTTAAGACTTTTCCAATTATATGCATTTCTTATTTCTATATAGGATATTTGGTTTTCAACTTTAAGTATATTTATTACTCTATTTTCATCATCATCTAGAATTTCTTCTTTAATATTTTTTTCAGATAGGATTATAATATTATTAATCTCTCTGAAATCTCCTGGAGGTAAAATCACACTAAGAGCTTCAAAAAATGTGCATAAATATTCTTCTCTTATCCATCTAGCTAACTCGATCATTTTCATTGTGATTATGGGTTTTGTATCTAGTGATTGAATTACACACTTTATATTTCCATTTAAATCTGTTGTATCTGAAGTACTTATTACTACACCCATAGTCGGTTTATTGTTGTTACCAAAAGGAACAACAACTCTTATCCCCGTTTGTATATCATCTTCATGTAAAGTCTGAATACGATAAGTAAATGGTCTATCTAACTTAGATGCTTTGTGATCAATAATTATTTCTGCGTATTTCAAGTAATTACCCTCCTAGCATCATAGAACAAAAGCTAGAATCATCTAGCCTTTGTCGATCAAATTTAGAGCTTTATCTGCAATTACCTTTGATAATAAAGCTTTTTTCATAATTGGTAAATCATCTATCTCTCCATTTTTATGAATTATAGTTACAATGTTTGTGTCTTCTTTAAATCCTGCTCCTGCTTTTGTGAGATCATTTGCAACAATAAAGTCAAAATTCTTTTCAATAAGCTTTTTCTTAGCATACTCTATTAAATTATTTGTTTCAGCTGCAAACCCTATCATAATTTTATCTCTCTTAATCTCACCAAAATATTTAGCTATATCTGGATTTTTTACTAGATCTATTGTTAGTTTTTCATCTTTATCTGGAGATTTTTTTATTTTTTTATTTTGATAATTTTCAACTCTATAATCTGATGGGGCAGCAGATTTTATTAGTATATCGCAAAATTCAAAATTCATTTTTACAGCATCTAGCATTTCTAAAGTTGTATTTACTCTTATAGTCTGGATGTTTAATGGAACATCCAATGAACTTGGGCCTGTCACTAGAATTACTTCAGCCCCTCTGTTTCTGAATTCTTTTGCTAACGAATAACCCATTTTCCCACTAGAGTGATTAGTTATATACCTTACTGGGTCTATAGGTTCGATAGTAGGTCCAGCAGTAATGATTACTTTTTTACCTATAAAGTCTTTTTGCGTAAAAAACTCTTCCAAGGCATCAATTATTTCAATAGGTTCACTCATTTTGCCAGGACCTATATCACCACAAGCTAATCTACCTTCACCTGGCTTTAAGAATATATGACCACGAGATTTTAATTTTTCAATATTTTCAACAGTTGCTTCATTTAAATACATAGTGGAATTCATAGCAGGAGCAAATATAATCCTAGCCTTTGAGGCTAAGATTGTTGTGGTCAATAAATTATCTGCTATACCATTAGCTATTTTACTTATAGTATTTGCACTAGCTGGTGCAATAAGAATAACATCTGCTCTTTGAGCAAGTGAAATATGTTCAACATTCATTTCATCTTCTAATCCAAACATTTCAACATGCACTCTATTTTGAGACATAGTTTGAAATGTCAATGGGGTTACAAATTTTGTTGCTGCCTCTGTCATTATTATATCAACATTTACATCTGCCTTCTTCAATTTACTAACAAGATCTGCTGATTTATAAGCAGCAATACCTCCAGTTATACCTAATAAAACAGTTTTCCCTTTTAACATTTAGAACACCTACTTGTTAGTTACTATTGTTGGAGGTTTAACATATTCTATCAATCCATGAGTTATCTCATCCAGAGCAATAGTAACTGGTTTATTAAATTTCGATTCTAATTTAGGTTCTGAACCTTCAATTATTTGTCTAGCCCTCTTTGCAGCAATCATTACAAGGGTATATCTGTTTTCTTCTTCAAGTGCAAATTCATTAATTTTATCAGTCATATCAATTACCTCCTTTTTTTGTAACTTGTTTTTTTGTAACTTGTTCTTTTATATTTTTATGTCTTTTTACTCTAAGTCTTTCAGAGTGGATAATCGCTTCAATATCTAAAACGGCTAATTCTACTTTATCATTAACTACGAAAAAATCATATTCACCTACAAAATCTAATTCTTTAAAAGCATTTGAGAATCTAGTATCAATATCTGCTTTAGATTCTGTTCCTCTTTTGGTAATTCTGTCTTTCAATTCATCCATAGTTGGTGGAAGCAAGAATATAAATACAGCTTCTTTATGATTCTTCTTAATTTGAAGAGCTCCTTGTACATCTATCTCTAGGAGTACTATTTCTCCTTTTTCAATTTGTTCCATAACAAATTTTTTAGGAGTTCCATAATAATTTGTATGAACAAATGCATGTTCTAAAAATTCATTATTGTCTATCATGTCATTGAATTTTTCTTTTGTATAGAAAAAATAATTCTCTCCGTCTATTTCTCCAGGCCGGGGCTGTCTAGTTGTTGCAGATACAGAAAATACTATATCGTCATTTCTTTCCATCAAAGCTTTGCTTACAGTTCCTTTTCCGCTTCCAGATGGACCTGAAAGAACCATTAAAAATCCTTTTGCCATTACTTCCCACCAACTTTCAGTATTATTCATGCACTTCTTCTTTTGTATGCAACCTATGTGCAATAGTCTCTGGTTGCAAAGATGACAATACGACATGCCCACTGTCCATTATGATAACTGCTCTAGTTTTTCTTCCGTAAGTTGCATCGATTAACCTTGATTGTTCCTTAGAATCTTGAATAACTCTTTTGATTGGAGCTGAGTCTGGACTTATTACGCTAATAACTCTATTTGAGGCAACGACATTTCCTAATCCGATATTTATAAAATAGACTATCATTTTATCGCCCCCTACTCTATATTTTGAATTTGTTCCCTTATTTTTTCTACCTCTGATTTTAAGTCAACAACTGAATTTACTAAAATTGAGTCACTGGATTTACTACCAATAGTATTTATTTCTCTATTAAACTCTTGGATTAAAAAATCTAACTTTCTCCCTACAGGTGATTCTTGATTTAAAATTTCCCTAAACTGATTTATATGGCTGCCTAATCTAATTATTTCTTCATCTATGCTACTCTTATCAGAAATTATTGCAACTTCAAGTGCTAACCTATCATAATCTATAAAATTGCTGTCATCCATAAGATACTTTATTCTTTCATTTAACTTAATCCTATACTCTTCAACTACTAAAGGAGATCTAGATTTAATTTTTTCCATTATAAGTTCAATTTCGTTTAACTTTAATAAAATATCAGTTTTTAGCTGTTCTCCTTCATATTCTCGCATCTGAGTAATACCAGCCAATGCTTCTGAAACAGCTAATTGAAGTGTACCCCAGGTTAAATCTTCATCTAAATCTTTCTTTTCTGTTTTTATAACATCAGATATTTGAAGAATATTACTTAATCTAACTTTATCATCAATACCAAGCTCTAATATCAAACTATCTAATGCTGATTTAAAACTATTTGCAAGTGGTATATCTACTTTTACATCTATTGAAGATTGATTAATGAAATCGAGGTTTATAAAAATATCTATCTTGCCTCTATTAAGTTGATCTTTTATAAGTTTTTTTATTCTTTCTTCTAAATAAATCAAATACCGAGGCAACTTTATATTTATATCTAAATATCTATGATTTACTGATTTTAACTCAACCTTTAATCTAAACAACGCATTTTCTGCTTCTCCTTTTCCATAACCGGTCATACTTTTTACCATTAATATCACTCCCAGTTTTAATATATAATTATACATCTATTTCATACTATTTATACACTTTGTTACGAATTGTTAATATTTTTTCTTGAATAAGTATTATTATTCGCAGATTCTGATTTATGATATACTTAAGATTGATAATAATCACAAGGAGGTAACATATGTCTTATGATGGTATAACTACAAGGGCTATTGTCCATGAACTATCCCAACTCTTAATAGGAGGCCGTATAGATAAAATTCATCAACAAGAAAAAGATGAACTCTTAATTCAAGTTTATAGTAATGGGAAAAATTATAAACTACTACTTTCTGCTAGTAGTAACAATCCTAGATTGTATATTACTAATGAGTCTAAAAAAAATCCATTATCTCCACCTATGTTTTGTATGCTACTACGAAAGCATATTACTAGTTCTATTATTTTGAATATAGAGCAATATAAGATGGATCGTGTTGTTGTATTTACGCTATCTGGATTTGATGAACTAGGAAACAAAAAAAACAGAGAACTAATAATTGAAATAATGGGTAAGCACAGTAATATTATTTTAGTAGATAAAGAATCCCATATTATACTTGATTCTATAAAAAGAGTACCACTCAGTATTTCTAGAGTTAGACAAATACTACCTGGGCTACAATATTTATTTATAGATATAGATGAAAAATCAAATCCTATTGATTTAAATTTAAAAGAGTTTAAATCTCATTTAGAAAAGGCAGAAAAGAATCAAAAATTGCTGAAATTTTTGTATGGATCTTATATGGGGTTAAGTCCATTGATTAGTAGAGAAATCTGCTTCTTAGCTGATTTAGAATCAAATAGGACAATTATTAGCTTAAATTCAGATTCTATTTTAAAACTATACGATGCTTTTAGTATTATAATGACTAAAGTTAATAATAATGAATTTGAACCTATGTATATCTCAAGGGAGGATACAGAAGAAATAATTGCCTTCTACGCTATGCCTTTAAAACAATACGGAAATATTGAATTTACAGAAGTAGATAGTATTTCTGCACTATTAGATTATGTTTATTCTAAAAAAGATACTTTTGATAGAGTTATCCAAAAATCTGCTAATTTCAGAAAAATGCTAGTCAATAGATTGGAAAGGTCTCAAAAAAAATTAGCTAATCAAAAAGAAGATTTGTTAAATAGTAGAGATAGAGAAAAATATAAAATATATGCTGATTTATTACAATCTAGTCTTCATAAAATACCAAAAGGTTCAAGCGAAATTTTGTTGGAAAATTATTACGATGAAAATTTAAAAGAATTGCTAGTACCATTAGATAGCAAGGTTTCTGCAGCAGAAAATGCTCAAAATTATTATAAAAAGTACGCAAAATTAAAAACTGCAAATAGGTTATTGCTAAAGCAAATACCAGATACACAAGCAGAAATTGATTATATTGAACATGTGATTATGAGTATAGTAAACTCTGCAAGTGTTGAAGACCTTGAAGAAATAAAAGAAGAGTTAATTATTGGTGGATATATAACCATAAAAACCAAGTCAAGAAAAAAAATAAAAGAAAAACCTTTGAAACCACTCCATTTTATATCTTCAGATAACTTCCATATATATGTGGGGAAAAATAGCAAACAAAATGAGTTTTTAACTATGAAAATAGCAAAAAAAGAGGATATATGGTTCCATACAAAAGGAATTCCTGGTAGTCATGTTATATTAAAGACAGAAGGAAAAGAGATTCCAGAATCAACTATGTTAGAATCTGCTATTTTAGCAGCTTTTTATAGTAGTGGTAGAAATTCTTCTTCTGTTGAAGTAGATTATACTGATAAAAAATATGTTAGAAAACCTAAAAATGCTAAAACAGGAATGGTAATATATACAAATCAAAAAACTCTATTGGTCAACCCTCAATTATTAAAATCTCAAGAAATTACAAAGGTAGAAGATTAATTAATCTTCTACCTTGTTTTTATTACTACTTGATCTTTAGAATCTGTTTCCATGAATTTCACATTAACTAACTCTGTTTTAGAAGTTGGAACATTTTTGCCAATATAGTCTGGCCTAATAGGTAGTTCTCTATGACCTCTATCTACTAATACTGCTAGCTGCACCTTTTTAGGTCTTCCTTTATCTATTAATGCATCTAAGGCTGCTCTTACAGTTCTTCCAGTATATATTACATCATCTATTAATATTATAATTTTATTGTTAATATCACCAACAAATGGCTCATTTACAATTGGCTGATCTGTGATTTCTTGTAAGTCATCTCTATAAAGACTTATGTCTAAATTATAAACAGGGATTTTTTCATTTTCTATTTCAAATATTTTATCAGCAATTCTGTTCGCAAAAGGTACTCCTCTAGTTTTTATTCCAACAAATACTACATCTTTAACACCTTTGTTCCGTTCGATAATTTCATTAGAAATTCTAGTAATTGCTCGGGCAATTGCTTTTTGATCCATAATAGTAGCTTTAATATCCATCAGAGGCCTCCTTTTCAAGCCTTTCCAAAATGCTTGTGAAGTGAATAGGTAACTCGCATTCAAATATCATTTCAATATGAGTAATTGGATGAGTGAATGCTATTTTTTTAGAATGTAGTAGTTGTTTTTCTATTTTGAATTCATTAGCAATCTTAGAATAAACAGGGTCTCCTACAATTGGATGATTAATATTAGAAAAATGTACTCTTATTTGATGTGTTCTTCCAGTTTCCAGTTTAACTGAAATTAATGTATATTTATTGTAGCGTTTCAATACTTTATAATGAGTAATTGCTTCTTTACTATTCTTATAAGTAACCGCCATTTTTTTTCGATCTCTTGTATCTCTTCCTATCGGTGCGTTAATGGTACCAGCATCGTTTTTTAAATTAAAATGAACCAAAGCAATATATTCTCTTTGAACTGAATGAGTTTTAAGTTGCTCTGAAAGGCCTCTATGGGCAACATCATTTTTAGCTACAACTAATAAGCCTGAGGTATCTTTGTCAAGCCTATGCACGATTCCGGGTCTTATAATGCCATTTATTGACGAGAGCTTGTCGAGATGATATAAAAGTGCATTAACTAAGGTTTTATCATAGTTTCCTGGTGCTGGATGTACAACCATTCCCTGGGGCTTATTGACAACGGCTAAATATTCATCCTCGTATACTATCTCAATAGGCAAATTTTGTGGAATTATTTCTAATTTTTTAGGTTCTGGTAGCTCTACTAATATCTGGTCTCCTTCTTTAACTAAATAGCTAGCTTTTTTAAGTTCTTTATTTACAAAAATTCTTTCTTCTTTAATTAACTTTTTAATAAAGCTTCGTGATATTTCATCAAGTTCAGAAGCTAAATAAAAATCTAGTCTTTCATTATCTTCTTCATTTACATAAATATTTATTTCTTCCATCCTATCTCCCCTGCTTTACTTCGTGTTTATCGAATAAGATCAAAAGGACTAATAGTATAGTGCCTACTACAATAAATATATCTGCTATATTGAAAACAGGAAAATCATAAAGCCTACCTAAGTCTACCTTGATGAAATCTACTACATAGCTTAACCTAATCCTATCAATAAGATTTCCAGTCGCTCCTCCTAACAGAGAGCCTAATGCAATCTTTGTTAATTTATGCAAGATATAATTGTTTTTTATTATAAAAATGATAATAGCCATAAGAACAATCAGTGTTATTACAATAAAAAACCAACGTTTATTTTGCATGATACCAAATGCTGCACCATAGTTTTTAACAAAATGTAATTCTATTAAGTTATTAATCAAAACTATGGGTCTTTTATCCATTAAAAACTCAACAGCTAAGTACTTAGTTAGCTGATCAGCAACTACTATTAAAATACTAACTATAAAACTCAATTGCTTTCCTCCCACTTATAAAAAATAGCGAATTTGACGTTCTTATTATGAAATACTCAGTTTCCTTAGATTATAACTACGTTTTTCACGAGCACTTTCTCTAATACGATTGGCATTCCATCATCTAGAACCCCATTTTCAGATGATATAGAGTAGAACTTTTTATCTTCCAAAACAAATAAAAGGAGCTTTTGCTCCTATTTTATGTAATTCTTAAATATGTTATTCTTCATGCAATAGATTATTATCAGTTAATCGTTCTTTTCCCATATTTAAATAGAAATCGTCTAAACTCGTTATTTGAGATTGTAAAAAAGAACTAAATCTAGTTTTAAATATAAAGAGCTCTTTTTCCAGAAATTCATATTCATCTTTTATGTGTTTAACATCATCTTTTGATTTATCTATTATTTCTTTGCCTTTATTTTCTGCATTATCTATAATAAGATCAGCTTTATTCCTTGCATTAAGTGTTAATTCATCAGCTGATTTTTGAGCTACTAAAAGAGTGCTTTTTAAAGTATCTTCTAACGTTTTAAACTGATTTAGTTGTTCTGATAAAAAATTAATTTTCTCTTTATGGTTTATATTTTCTTTATACATTTCTTCATAATCTTCAATCATCTCTTGTAAAAAAAAATTGACTTCATTTTTATTAAACCCCATAAATGATTTCTTGAAATTTTTATTTTGAATATCTAAAGGCGTTATCATAATATCACTCCATTATTTAGGTTTTCTTATTGTTGATATATTCTTTCCTTTCCTACTCTGTCCTTCATATGAAAATATTTTTGATCTCCCAAAACCTCTTAAAGAGATTATATCACCTACATTTAGTATTTTAGTAGCTTTTGTTATATGTTCCCAATTGATTTTTACATCATTTGATTTGATTTTTTTCAAACTTTCGCTTCTAGATATTTTATAAATGGAACTCAAAAAAGAATCTAATCTTAAAGATGAAGTAAATATCTTAAATTCTTCATAGTCTTCTACTGGTGAGTCTATCACTTGACCTTCTAATTCCTTTATGTTAGTTGAGTGGTTACCAATTTGAGTTAAGTTAATTATAATATAGTTTATAATTTCCTTTTTTACTATGAAAACTGTTTTATCTTTATATAACAATATATCCCCAATTTTCTCCCGTATTACGCCTAAACTTAAAATAGAACCTAGGTAATCCCTATGAGTTAAGCTCTCAAATCTATCTGAATTTAGATAACCAATCTTTGATTCTATATCAGTATAGTTCATATATTCAGGGAATATATATAGTATTTTTCTTTCAGCTTTTTCTAAACCACCATATTCAGTATATGATATTTCAGAAATCTGATTTAAAATAGATCTACCTAATCTTATTTCATAAGGGTCTAAAAAATCTGTTGATTCAACAGTGTGACTCTTTAAAACGATTCTTATTTTATCTATGATTTGTTTCATTTTCAACTTAGTTTTCACATCTTCAATATAATCTAAATTGAAATTTATTTCTAGCATATTATCAACCCAAAATTCTTATAATAACAGAGTAAAATAATCGTAAAAATATTATAGCAACCCAAGGTGAAAAATCAATAAATCCTTTATTTAAGCCTAATTTATCTAGTAAAGCTTTTGCAGGAGATAATATTGGGTCGGTTAGCTCAAAGAGAACTTTACCGAATATGTTATTCATTGGTACTCTAAATATATTTATAAAAATTCTTATTATAATTAGAATTTCAATTAAATCTACTAATATTCCAATGGATCTTAATAATGTATACATGAATGTCTCCTTACCATGGGAATATTCCCCTATTTTTCAATTCGTCTTTTAAACCATCTATTTCAATATTTAAAGGTGCAAGTATAAAAATATCTCTTGTAACTTTTTGTATTTTACCTTCTACTGCATATATTCCTCCATTTACAAAATCAAATATCTGTCTTTTTACAGTTGTATCTAACTGTTCGAAATTTACAACTACCGCTTTTTTTAATTTAAGATCATCTATGATAGCGGGGGCTTCCTCATAACTTAGTGGCTCATGAACAGCTATTTTCATATTGCTGTTAGTATGCAAATTTACTACTTTGCCACCAATCTTTTTGCTACTTATAGGCGGTTCAATGGTATCAAATGCGTCCTCTTCTTCCATTGTATATTCCTCCTCGTAGTCATCAATTCCAATAAAATACTTAAACTTGTTAAATAAATCACCCATAACTAACCTCCCATTAATAATTTCTTTTACCGAAAATTGCTGTACCTAATCTTACCATATTTGAGCCTTCTTCTATTGCAATCTTATAATCATTTGACATACCCATAGATAGAATATTCATATCTAGTTCTTTGTAATTCCTTGATTTTAGTTTTTCATTTAATTCATATAGTCCACTAAAAGATTCTCTTATGATTTTCTCTTCTTGAGTAAATGGTGCAATCGTCATCAATCCTTTGATATTAATATTAGAATATTGGAGTAGTTTTTCAACAAAAGAAATTACCTCTTCTTCTTTTATCCCAAATTTTGATTCTTCTTCTGATATATTAACTTGAATTAAACAATCAATAATTTTGTTAATACTTTTTGCTCTTTTATCTATTTCTTTTGCCAGAGACTCTCTATCTAAAGAATGTATCAAATAAATATTGTCGATGATATATCTAACTTTATTCGATTGTAAATGACCAATCATATGATAATTAGGTCTATCTTTAAATATTGTCATCTTTTCTATTAATTCTTGAACTTTATTCTCTCCAATATCTATCATTCCCTCATTCAAAGCCAGTTCGATAACTGGTGCAGATAAAGTTTTCGTAACAGCTATTATTTTAACATCATTGCTCCTACTAGAGTTAGCTATTGCCTGATTTACATTTTCTTTAATGATTTTAATATTATCTGCTATACTAATTTTAATTACCTCCATTAGTTTAAAATTTGACCATCTTCTACAAGATTAGGACTCTTAATTATTTCCGAAAACTCATTAATAGTTTTATAAGATTTATCTTTAATTTCTATTCTATTATCAGTGTCTCCAATATCAATATATGCAAACTTTTCATCTTTGGCGTTTAATATGATTGGTCTAAATACTACCACATCATAGAAAGATCTAACAAAAACTCCTTGCTGATTATTAATTGTTATAACAGACTCTAATGGAATTTTATAAGAATCTTTTTTAACTATTACTATGTTCAAATCTAACAATCTATGATTGTAAACTATCTCTAAAAATTGATTACTTTTTAATAATACAATCTCCTCGGTGCCTCTAGAATATCTCTTAACCACTGGAAGCACAAAGTTAATATTATGTTCATCTAACTCATCTATCTCAACCTCAATTTCTAATTTATCTTTATCTTTTAGCAATAAAGAATTATACTTGGATAGTTTAAGAGCAATATAATAATCATAGCCATCAATTATTTTAAAGGCAACTTTACTAGCTTGATTACTCGATAATTTAATACTTATATCAGAATCAAAAATATGATCTGCTGAGCTATCAAGATCATTAGATGTAAGCATTTCTTCATAAGAATCTATTTTGTAAGATACAATCCCTGAATGTTTTGAAAACAATCTTTCATTATAATTAGAGATTTCTTGTAAAAGTTTACTTCTTTTTTCTACTAACTTTTCACTGCTAAGAATGTCTGAGTTGTTAGTTTCTTGTGTTTGTATGTGATTTTTAAAAGCAAAAGATAAGTTTTCCTTTGTTTTTTTAAGGCTAGTGTATGTCTCACTCTGGATATCTGTCTGAATTTGTTTTATCAGAGTATTTGTCATTTGTACCGTGCTACTCGCATTATTGGTGGTACTTGATGTATTTATACTTAATTGGTTGATTAAACTCTCTATGGAATCCAGCTCGCCTTTATAAAATGTCATATCTTTTGGAGATAATATTTCTGCAATTTCCATACCAACAGGCACTCTTAAACCTTCGTCAATAATACCATATATTTCACCATCTGTTTCACTAAAATACAATTTTTCATCTTTTATTGTAACCCCTTGAATTGGTAATGTCTCTTTATATTCAAAATATATAGGAAGAATTGTTGACACTTCTCTTTTTAATATTTTTGGAATATAATTTATTACCAATAGAATAAACAAGACTAATATTACTGATAAGATAACCTTAGTTAAGCCAAGATTATTAGATTTTTTCATTCTAACTCACACCTAACTAAAAAATTTTCCGTATTTGCTCATTATCTTGAATTGGTTTATACTTTCTATTTTAAGTTTTATTACTTCATTTGCATATGTTATCATTTTTATTGATTGTTCCTTTTTAACTGCGCCCAATAATATCCCTTTGAATTTTTTTTTAGATTTGGTTAAAATAGAAACCTCATCACCAGCTTTTAGCTTTGTACCATCAAGAAAAAATTCTTGCATATCCGTATCTTCAATCTCTTCCTGACTTATAAATCTATTATCAATGTAAATAATATTTTTTTTCAAATAAAATTTTTCTTTAAAGACTACAAGTGTATATCCTAGAATACCAGCAAATAATACTACACTTGTAAATAATATAATAAATTCAAACATTCGCTAGCCCCCTTATATATAATAAATTTAGTATATCATAATATATTAGGTTTTTAAACTACTTTGCAAAATCAAATTATTCAGTTATAATCATGTCTGTAATAGAGTGTGACGTAAAAGTGAGCTTGTGATTCATATCACCAGCTCACTTTTTCTTGTGTTACAATTAATTCCATCTCATGTTTTTTAGATCTTCCCATAAGTCTTCTAACAGATTCCTCTACATTACTTTCTTGATAAAGTACATTATATATTTCATTTGTTATTGGCATATTAGTTTTAATTAATCTAGCAAGTTTATATGTTGATTCTGTTGTTTTAATTCCTTCTACAACCATACCTATTTCTTTTACTGCAGCATCAAAACTGTATCCCTTACCTATTAAAATCCCAGCTCTTCTATTTCTACTATGCATGCTAGTACAAGTAACAATTAAATCTCCTATTCCTGACAGTCCCCAAAATGTGTCCGGATCTGCCCCTAATTCAATTCCTAGTTTAGACATTTCATATATTCCTCTTGTCATTAAAGCAGCTTTAGTGTTATCGCCATATCCTAATCCATCGGAAATTCCAGCACCTAATGCAATTATATTTTTTAATGCTCCTCCGAGTTCTACCCCTATTACATCTGGATTTGTATAAACTCTAAAATTTGGGCTTGTGAATAAATCTTGTATAGCTTCTGCAATATACTTATCTTTAGAAGCTGATACAACAGTTGTTGGTATTCCTAATGCAACCTCTTCAGCATGTGAAGGCCCTGATAAAACACAAAATGGATTATCTGGATAGAATTCATTAACTACTTCAGAAATTCTCTTTAGAGACTCTGTTTCAATTCCTTTCGAGACATTTACTATGATTTGATTTTTTTTAATTCTATCTCCGACTGAACTTAAAGTACTTCTTACACTTTGTGTAGGTACTGCAAGTACAACAATTTCTTTATTTAATATAGCTTCATTTATATCTGATGTCACACTTATTTTATTATTTAAAAAAATCTCTGGCAAATATTTCATATTTATTCTGTTTTTTGTTATTTCACTTACTTGTTTTTCATTCCTTAGCCAAATAGTTGTCCTAACACCTTTACTGGCTAATAGAACTGCTAATGCAGTACCCCAACTTCCCCCTCCAATTATACCTACTCTTGTTTCCAAAGTCTTCACCTACCAATTTTATTCTCTGTTCCGTTTATTAATCTCTTTATATTATCTTTATGCCTATAGCAACCTAATAAAAACAATAAAAAATATGTTAGTTGAGTGTATATATCAATTTTTACAATCGCTGAAAACGATAATATAAAATTCACAGCTAAAAAAACAATTGAACCTAATGATACATATCTAGTTATTGCAGCCACAACTACTCCAATTAAAACACTTATAAGAGTCAATGGAAATTGTAAAACTGCTAATGCTGCTATCGTGGTTGCTATACCTTTCCCGCCTTTAAATTTAAAAAATATCGGCCAATTGTGTCCAATAACTACAAATAGACTAGCTAATAACCCCCCATAGTATCCATATAAGTATAGTCCAATCAAAGATGCAACTATACCTTTTAAAAAATCTAAGCCAAAGGTCAATAAGCCAAATTTTTTCCCCATAACTCTCATCGCATTAGTTGTACCAGGGTTACCACTTCCGTGTTTTCTTATATCTATTTTTTTAAAAACTCTCCCTACTACATATGCAGATGAAAAACTACCAATCAAATATGCAAATGCAGGAATTAAAAATAGACGCATCTTTATTCTCCCTTTTCTCTAAATTCCATTCTTATTGGAGTACCCATAAAACCAAAATGATTTCTGATTTGATTCTCTAAATACCTTGCGTATGAAAAATGGACTAATTGCTTCGTATTTACAAAAATTACAAATTTTGGAGGTCTTGCTGAAACTTGTGTTCCATAATATATCTTTGCTCTTTTGCCTTTATCAGAAGGTGGTTGATTCATTAATATTGCTTTATTTAAAATATCATTCAAAACGCCTGTACTTATTCGCAAACTATAGTTATTATTTACTGTTTTAAGCATTTCTAGTAGCTTGTCTACTCTTTTTCCTGTTGTTGCAGAAATAAACACAATTGGTGCATATGGCATAAATCCAAGAGTTTCCCTTACCTCTTTTTCAAAACTTAAATATGTCTTATTATCCTTTTCAACTAAATCCCATTTGTTTATTGCAATAATAATAGCTTTTCCATTATCATGAGCGTATCCTGCTATTTTTGTATCTTGTTCAGTAAGACCCATTGTAGCATCTATTACCATTACACATATATCAGATCTATCTACTGCAGTTAAGGTTCTTACCACAGAATATCTTTCAACTTTTTCAGAAATATATCTTTTTCTTCTTAATCCTGCTGTATCAACAAAGATATACTTTTCTTCACCTATTTGAAATTGACTGTCGATAGAGTCTCTAGTTGTGCCTGGTATATCAGTTACGATTACTCTTTCTTCTCCTAAAATATAATTAATTAAGGATGATTTCCCTGCATTTGGCCTTCCTATAAAAGTTACTCTTACAACATCGTCATCTTCTTCTGTATCCTTATATTCTGGAAAATGCGATATTACTTCATCTAACAAGTCACCTAAACCTAAAGATTGTTCAGATGAAATAACCATAGGTGTACCTAAACCAAGTTCATATAAATTATATATATCATCAGGAGTATTTCTAGTATCAATTTTGTTTGCAACCACAATAACTTCTTTACCTGACCTTCTGAGAATATTCCCAATTTCTAAATCAGTTGAAGTTAACCCTTCTATACCATCTACTACGAATAGTATTACATCAGCTGTATCTATCGCTATATCTGCTTGTTTTTTTATATTATGCATTATTAAATCGTCTTTTTCTGGCTCTAAGCCACCAGTGTCAATTAGTGTAAAATATTTACCTAGCCATTCTCCTATGGCATATATTCTATCTCTAGTTACCCCAGGTTTATCTTCAGTTATTGCAACTCTTCTACCTGCAATTTTATTAAAAAGCGTTGATTTCCCTACATTTGGTCTTCCAACTATACAAACAATTGGTCTATTCATTACTCCACCCCATATTCTATTATATCTATTAGTTTACTTCCATCTACTGGTGTTGCATAAATTTTTTTATTTAGCATTACAGTAGCATCTTTTAAAGATATATTATCTAAAAATACATCTTCACCCTTTTTTAACATAGAATCTGGAATTAAAACATAATCGTAATTTTCTAAACTAGATAATTGTTCAACCAAATCTGAAGCTGTTATCAGACCAGATACTGTTATAGTTTCACCAAAAAACTTATTTTTAATTGGTATTACTTTAATTTCAAGATTTTTAAACCTCATCATTATCAGTTTTGAAATATCGTAGATGAAATCGAAAGCTAATACCCCTGTTGCAAAAATAATTCTATTTGTAAATGATACTAAATCTTTTTGTTCTTCAAGCCTTTCTTGCACTTCATTTTTGAAAGACCTTAATAGACCAACACCATTTTCATATTGTGGATAACCTTCATATTCTTCCTCAAGTGGTAAAGGTTCATTAGATACACAAAAAAATTCGTCACTTGCAAACACAAATCTTGAACCTAAATGTTTTAGGTATTTCTCTTGCATAGCTTTTATTTGTTTAATTAAATCTTTAGATAATTCTTTATCAAATATATCTAATTTCTCTAAGTTTGATCGATATTTTGTAATTCCAACAGGTACTACAGCAACTGAAGCAATTGACGGGTATAAATTTGATAGGTCAGCAATTGTATTTTCTAGTTCTGTTTTATCATTAACATTTGGAACTAAAACTATTTGACAGTTGATTTCAAGCTTAGCATTATGAAATTTCTTTAAGATTTCGTAAACTTTACCAGCATTTTTGTTTTTCAACATTTTGATTCTTAATTCAGGATTCGTTGTATGAACAGATACATTTATGGGGCTTAATCTATAGTTTATAATTCTATCTATATCATCATCATTCATATTTGTTAATGTTATAAAGTTCCCCTGTAAAAAAGAAAGCCTTGAATCATCATCTT
>JAVERT010000022.1:0-38472 GCA_034006985.1 Gudongella sp. | reverse complement strand
TAAAAGGCAAGATAGATATGATGGAGTCTAAAAAAACTAGCAATAATTGATTCTAATAATTGTACATTTTGAGATTCTAATAAATGTACAATTTGGGATTGACATTTACAGATATAAGGTGCCACAATGAATATCGGCACCTTATATCTGTTAACTACACTACTCTAAGCCTTATACTTTCAAAAGTTTATTCCACTAGCTCATCTATCGCATCTTTTATCTGATTCAATGCTTTTTCGAGCATACTTCTAGGGCAAGCTACGTTCATCCTCATAAATCCTTCCAAACCACGGCAAAAATTACTTCCATTGTTTAAGCCCACTCCGGCTTTATTTACCATGAATTCTTCAAGTTCTTGTGGATTCATTCCTAGTTTTGTACAATCTAGCCAAAGTAAATATGTAGATTCTGGAAGGTTTAGGCTAATTTTAGGTATGTTGTTATCTATATAGTCTTTTACAAATCTCATATTATCTTCAATATACTCAATAACTCCATCTAGCCATTCTTCTCCTTCATTCCAAGCTGTTTCCATAGCTACAAGACTAAAGCAATTATTTCTGTGAATATCTAATCCACCCCAATATGCATCAAATATATCTTTCCATTCTTCATTAGGAAAAACTACAAAACATGCTTGAAGCCCTGCTAGATTAAATGATTTTGTTGCAGAAAAACATACTATAGTATTATTTTGTATCTCTTTTGATACAGTTGCCATAGGAATGTACTTATTATCGAACAATTCCATATCCCCATGTATTTCATCCGATATAATTGGAACATTGTATTCTAAACAAAGGTTCCCCAACTTTTCAAGTTCCTCTTTGCTCCAAACTCTTCCTACTGGATTTTGAGGATTACAAAGAATCATCAATTTGGGAGAAGTTTTTAACTGCTTTTCTAAATCTTCAAAGTTCATTCGATAATAGCCATCTTCATTTATTAATTCGTTTTCAATTACGTTACGACCATCCCACGCTTCAACAACTTCATAAAATTCTGGATAAACTGGAGTTTGAATTAAAATGCTATCTCCAGGTTCAGTAAATTCCCTAACTAATTCTGCAATCGCAGGCACTATGCCCACAGCAAAACTCATCTTTTCCTTATCTATATCCCAACCATGTCTTCTTTTCTGAAAAGAGGTAGCTGCTATTTTATAACTATCTGGCTTAGATACATATCCAAATATACCATGTTCAGCTCTCTTTACCATTGCATCTATCACTGGCTTAGCCGTCTTAAAATCCATATCAGCGATCCATAGTGGGATAACATCTTCTCTTCCAAATTTTTTCTTTCTTTCATCATACTTCGCAGCATGAAATCCTTCCCTATCAATGATTTCATCAAAATTATATTTCATAAGCTTAATCTCCCTTCTATATTAATAAAGGCCCACAAATGTAGGCCTTTATTCCTGAATTATACTTCTGTAGAAACAGTTCCACTTATTTTTTGAGTAAGCCAATTTTCCCCTTCAACAATTCTTGTAACCATCATAGCTGCAACTGCATCTCCTGAAGCGTTTATCATTGTTGCAGGTGGATCTACTAAGAATCCAATTGTAGCAACAATTGGGAAAGCTTCTGGTGGAAAACCATAGATTGTTACTATTAACATTTCACCTATAAGTCCGCCTCCAGGAACTCCTGACATTACAACTCCACCTAAAACTGATATTAAAACTGCTGTTACATATGTTCCAAGACCTGCAAACTCCATACCAAATATTCCAAATAGGAAAGATATTTTAAGTATTGATGATAATGCAGTTCCATCCATATGCATTGTAGCTCCTATTGGTAATACTATCTCTCTGATATCTTTTGGAACATTCATTTTTTCAGTAGCTGCAAAGTTTACTGGCAATGTAGCTATTGAACTACAAGTTGCAAGAGATGTCACTGCTGGAGTGATTATATTTTTAAAGAAAATCTTTGTACCCTCTATCCCGCCTGCCCAATATGAATAAGCTGCAAATGCAACAAAGAAATACGCTATACATAGTGGGTAATAAACTGCCATAGATCTTAAGTAAGCTCCTAATAATTGTGGCCCATATTCAGCTACTAGTGCTGCAAAATAAGCTCCAAGCCCTATTGGTGCATAGTACATAATTATACTAATCATCTTCATCATAACTTTATTTAACATGTCTAGAGCTTGTGCAATTTTATTATCTTCCCCACCTACAGCACTAACACAGAATCCAAAAAGGATTGAAAATACAATTAATGCTAGCATGTGAGATCTAGATAACAATAGTGGAAAATCACTTACTGTAAAAGCATTTACAAGTGCATCTCCAACGCTTATTTTTTCAAGTGATGCTGCTTCCATGACAATATTTACACCTTCTGCTGGCGGAAATATTTTAACTACAAATATTATAATTACTGCAGCAATTGCTCCAGTTACCATAAATACAGAAAACATACTTCCAAGTATCTTCCCAAGTCTTTTCATATTCATCATGTTTCCGACAGCACTACTAATGCTTAAAAATACCAAAGGAATTACTGCTGTAAACATCATATTGATAAATAAATCCCCTAGTGGTGATAATACCTTTGCCTTTTCTCCAAACACTATTCCTATAATAGAACCTACTATAATACCGGTTAATAAAAGAAGTGGAAATCTGTAATTCTTCCATAATGAATTTCTATTAATACTATTTGACATTTTATAACCTCCAGTCATATTCTGTTGTACATTAAAATTATTGCGCTTTACTATAAATTTAATTCTTCATCTAGTATAATTCCTGTTGATACGATATTCGTCGGACCACTAATAATTATATCTTCATAACCCTTGTCACTTTCTTCTAACTCTACGCTTAATATTCCACCAGGCATAATAACTTGTACTACTTTTACTTTCAACCTTTCTTTTTTTATTAATGCAAATCCAATAGATCCGGCTCCCGTTCCACATGCTAAAGTGAAATCTTCAACTCCTCTTTCAAAGGTTCTAGCACTCAGGTTCCCTTGAGTATCAAATGAAATAAAGTTTACATTTGCACCTTTAGCTAGCATCTTATGACTTCTTAAGCCCTTGCCTATTTTATATAAATCTTCTTCTAGCATATCTTGAAATCCTGGTAATTCAACCACTAAATGTGGCAACCCTGGATCTCCAAGTTCTACATATGAGCAATCGTATCTTTTCCCAGAAAATTCCAACGGATAATCCCGTTCAAATACTGTAGGCTTATTTAGCTTAATTCTGTAGTTTCTTTTATCTATTCTAATTCCTTCAACTATACCAGATAAAGTCTCTACCCTTTGTTTTTCTCCAGCTAAACCATTCTCATAACCATATCTACAAATACACCTTGCACCATTTCCACACATTTCTCCTTCAGTTCCATCAGCGTTAAAAAAATGCATTCTATAATCGCCTTCAGTTGTCGGATTATCAACAAACATTATCCCATCTGCACCAATTGATAATCTTCTTTTACACAGTGTAGAAGCTATATCTGCAAACTTTTCCTTGGAGATTTTTTCTACTATGTTGTTAATTATTATAAAGTCATTTCCTGCTCCATGCATCTTTGTAAACTGCATCTTTATTCCTCCATCCAAGAAGCTATTGTTTCGTTTTTAATCATATCTTGATAGCTTTGTCTTTTTATTATAAGGCTATCCTCACCATTTTTTACTAATACAACCGCAGGTATAGGGTTTTTATTGTAATTGCTTGCCATCGAATAACCATAAGCCCCAGTTGAAAAAATAGCAAATATATCTCCCGCTTCAACTGTTGGGATTTTTATATCCTTAATTAAGATATCTCCAGATTCGCAGCATTTTCCCGATATCGTTACCAAATCATCAGCTTCTTTATCGAGCTTATTTGCAACAACTCCCTTGTATTTTGCACTATATAAGGCGGGCCTTATATTATCTGTCATGCCACCATCTACAGATACATATTTTCTTAGTCCACTAATATCCTTTATACTACCAACAGTGTATAGTGTTATACCCGCTTCACCAACCATACTTCTTCCAGGTTCAATTACAATTGATGGCCTCTCGATTCCTAAATCTTTAAAATGGCTTTCTATCTTTTCCATTATTGGATCTAGGAAATACGCATAAGACTTTCTTTCCTCCTCTGTATATGTGATACCAAATCCACCTCCAACATTTAACTCTTTTATTTCATATTGGAACCTATTTCTGATTTCATCTGTATGATAGAGCATAATATCCAAAGCTTCAAGATGCGAAGCATTGTCAAATAACTGTGATCCAACATGAAAATGTAGTCCGTAAAAATCAACCCATTGTGAATCTATCGCATCCTTTATAGCTGGATAAAATACTTCCTCATCTAATGGTATTCCGAACTTAGAGTCTTTCTTCCCTGTAACTATGTAATCATGGGAGTCACTTTTTACACCAGGTGTAATCCTGTAAAGTACTTTCATTTTCTGATTTTTACTCTTACAAATCTCTTCAATTAATCTCAATTCCTGCAAACCATCTACTATTATCCTGCCCACTCCATAATCTATAGCCATCTCTAATTCTTCATGAAGTTTGTTATTTCCATTAAACTCTATTCTTTCCGCAGGAAAACCTGCTGCTATAGCTGTGTACAATTCTCCTCCTGATACTACATCAATACTTAAACCTTCTCTTTCCATTAGTTTGAATATTGCTTTTGCACTAAAGGCTTTTGCCGCATAAGCAACTCTAGTGTTCTTATATTTATCTATAAAAGAATCCTTTAGTTCATTGATTCTGCACATGATTTCTGTTTCTGAATATACATATAGTGGCGTCCCATATTTTTTCGCCAAACTTACAGTATTACAGTCATCAAAATACAGAATCCCATCTTTGTCCCATGTTTTCATAATTATTCCCCCTTTGCTTCTGTTGCTAGTGATATATTATTGCAAATATCGTGCCAACTATTTTTCCCCAAGCGAATTTTATAAGTTTGTAAATCAAGCGGTTCTAGGATTCTAAATATATACATTTTACCAACATTTATATAATTGTCCGTTTTTCTGGATTTGCGTCCAACAATAAGAACAAACTCACATTTGATTTTTATAAAAAACCAAATGTGAGTTTAATTTATTTGATACCATATTTATTAATTTTTTCGTAAAATGCACTTCTTGAAATATCTAATTCTTTTATAGCTTTCGATTTATCATTATTATTCCTAGTAAGGCAAGTCTTTATTATTCTTTTTTCTTCAGCTGCAAGCATTTCCTTAAAAGTATTGTTACTCCTAGTTTCTTTTATTTTAATGTGCTCTGGATAGATTATATTTGTTGAACAAAGTGTAATCGCTCTTTCAAGTATGTTTTCGAGTTCTCTAACATTCCCCGGCCAATCATATCTCATTATTTTACTCAAAGCTTCACCAGAAAACTGCTTCAATTCAACATCATATTTTAAACAGAACTTTTTGAGTAGCTTATTTATCAAAATATATAAATCACCTTTCCTCTCTCGCAGAGGTGGAATTTCTATTGGAAAAACATTAATTCTGTAATACAGATCTTGTCTAAATCTTCCCTCTTCAACTTCTTTTTCTAAATCTAGATTTGTTGCTACAATCATCCTAAAATCAATATCAATAGGATTAGATGAACCAACTCTGTAAATTGTTTTGTTTTGGAAAACATACAACAACTTTACTTGTATCTCAAGAGGAAGGTCTCCTATTTCATCCAAAAATATGGTCCCTCCATTTGCTGCTTCAAAATAACCCATTTTACCAGCTGGATTCGCCCCTGTAAATGCTCCCCCCACGTATCCAAATAATTCACTCTCAAACAAACTCTTCGCTATAGAATTGCAGTTTACTTCAACATATGGTGCGTCTGCCCTTTTAGAACTGTTATGTATCTCCCTGGCAAGAAGAGATTTCCCAGTCCCATTTTCTCCAGTTAATATAACGTTAAATTTAGTTTGAGAAGCTTTATATGCAAGATATTTGACTTCTGTTGTCTCAGGTGTATTGCCTGCAAATAAATTAAAAGTGTCTGGTGGAACTTCTTTATGTAAAACTTCTCCATATCTAAGCTTTTTTTCAATCTGTTCAAGTATTTCATTTCTATCAATAAGATAATCTTCAAGTTCACTTCCATCCTTAATAACTAAATAAACTCCTTTTTTCTTAGCGTTTTCTGAATGCACATAAAAAGAGCAGTAGACCAATCTTTTATTTAGATAATATAACCCGTTTGAAAGTATATCACTTTCTTTTTTAAAGTAAGATGCTAAGTTTTTAGTTATCTCCGAATCCTCAAACATCTGCATAAAATCAAAATCTTTAACAGAGGGTGACGGAGACTTATCATCTTTTCCCAAAAAACTGCTTCCTCTTAAAAGAGTAGCCACTTCTTCTTTTCTTATACTATAGCCCTTTTCTTGAAAAAATTTAATATCTCCAGTTAAACCATCAATAATAACAATATGCCCAATAGTTTGAAAGTATTGTAGCGAGAATTTTTTAGAGTTAACTTCAATTTCTATCCTCTTATTTCCTCTATCTATACAAGCTCTAATATCATTTCCCAAATAATGATTCTCCAAAGAAAATGCATCTTTTAGCTGATTATCACGGATATACTTGTATACTGGCTTGATATCATAATTATTATACACACCTACTGCCAAAAGGATATCTCCCTGCTTAATATTATCATCCATTATATTTATTCTCTCAAGATCCAAATACGTTAAATCTCCATCATCTCCTCCTACATGATTATCTGCAATAATAACGATATCTCCTTGTGCTAACTTACCTGCTGAATGACTCCCTATATTATTTAATTTAATTCCTACAATTTCTTTAGCCTTTTCATTAAACATTCTTATCTTATATTGATCATCAATGTAAATTAACCCCAAATCCATTTTTCCGACCAGTCGTTCTACTTCATCTGAATTAATTAGCAAAACTACACCTCCTTTTATGAAAACCATTAGGAATATCCCTAATGGTTTTTAATGGCAAAACTTTTCTTATCTAAATCTAATCTAGCAATAGCACCATATGGAACTATATGCATCGGCTCATTGTGACCAAAACTCATGTTATACATTACTGGTAACTCTTCTAGATTAAACTCCTTCAAAACTTTCCTTATAGAATCCTTATACTCTTCATAATAAGTCTCCTGATATGGCTTTCCAATGATTATTCCATTAATTCTCTGCAATATTCCTTGTATTCCATAATTTCTAAGCCAGTAAACTATATTTGATGGAGGCGCTGTTTCTTCAGAACTTTCTAAAAATAATATAGCACCAGTAAATTCATCAAGACTTGGCCAAAGTTCAGTCTCTTTTGCCATCTCTAAAACATCTATGCATCCACCGAAAAGTGGACCTTCAACTACTCCAGTTCCTTGTAATACATCATATCCCGTATTTTTTTGCATTATCTTTAATCTATCTTTATTTTCTTCTAGCCATTCAATCCTCTCCCCAGTCCAATACTCAGCTTGAGGTATATAGCCAATATCTTTATTCGAAAATAGAGTCTTCTCAACATATTCTTTTGTATAGTCAAAAATCTTTATATTCTCTGCAAATTCTGCTAGGATGCTGGGTCCATAATAACTTCTTACACCAGCCTTAAAAGCTATTAAATGGGTAATTGTTGAGTCAGAGTAACCTAAAAAAATCTTTGGATTATTCTTAATCACATCAAAATCAATATATGGAAGCATTCTAATGCTATCATCACCACCGATATTTGCAAATATCGCTTTTATACTGGAATCCTTAAATGCATTCATTAAATCTTCCGCTCTTTTTTGTGGATTTTCATATATAAACTGAGAACCTTTAAGAGTGTTCTCCATCTCAACAGGAACGAGTCCAAATTCTTCTAATCTTTTTTTACCCACTTCGTATCTCCATATTAATTCTGGGTCTCCAGCACCACCCCAAGAAAGGCTAACTAAAGCTACTTTATCCCCTTTTTTAAGCTTCTCTGGCACTATTAATTCTTTCACTCTATCAACTCCATATTTACTCGAATTCAGAAAACAATCCTTGAAAATCCTCTAAACTATCTTTGATATGATATACATGTTTGTCTTCTGGGAAATTTTCACTTTTAACATCCTCAACATATTCTTTAAAAGCATTTGTCATAACTTCTGCAACATTAGCATATTTCTTGACGAATTTTGGTGTAAAGGCTTGAAACATACCTAGCATATCACCACAAATCAATACTTGCCCATCACAAGGAAGCCCTGCTCCAATACCATATACAGGTATTGCAAGTTTCTTAGCTATGAATTCTGTTAATTCAGGAGGTACTGCCTCAAGTAACAATGCCAATGCACCCGCTTCTTGTATTGCTATCGCATCTTTAATAAGTTCTCGAGCACTATCAACATATAATCCTTGTGCTTTAAATCCGCCAAGCTGCCCTGCACTTTGAGGCGTCAACCCAATATGACCAAATACAACTACTCCTGCATCTGATATAGCCTTAATCCTACTTATAACCCTAGTTCCACCTTCTAACTTAATTGCATCTACATCAGCCTCTTTGAGAAATCTAACTGCATTTTCAACTGCTTGCGAATCTGATTGGTGATATGAACCAAATGGCATATCTCCAATAATATATGTGTTTGGTGCTCCTCTTCTAACCGCTTGAGAATGAGATATGCAATCTTCCATTGTTACTGGGATTGTGTTTTTATATCCTAATGTCACCATTCCTAAAGAATCACCAACAAGAATCATATCCATTCCTGCTTGTTCCGCAAAAGATGCCATTGGAAAATCATAAGCAGTAATCCAAGCAACTTTTTCACCTTCTTTTTTCATATTATGAAAATCAAGTATACTCTTCTTTTTAATCATAATTACACTCCTCAGATAAATTTTTATATGAAAATTTGATTTCTCATTGTTTCTGAAATTATGATATATGGATATTAAGCAGCTAAAACATCCTTGATGGATTCTAAAACGCTATCAGCCATTATTATAGATCTAGTACAATATCTTCGAGCTTTCTTTTTGGAACATGGTGAACTTTATTCTCATCTCTCCAGTAATTTACATCTCCATCTTCACCGAGTTCCTCTAGAACTACTTCTTCCTTTGGTTTTCCAAGTGCGATAACCATTAAGACATCATATCTATCTGTAATTCCTAACTCACTTTTTATATTATTCTTATTATAACTTGCAAACATACAACCTCCAAAACCCTTTTCAGTTGCACCAAGTAAAATACTTTGAGCAGCTAAACCATGATTCCAAAGTGGATTTGATCCAATTTCAGTATCTACAAGCATTATTATATATGCAGATGGTTTTTCTCCTTCTTCAGGTCCAACCCAATCTTTTAAAGCCGCAGCCCACTTAAGTTCTTTAAATACTTTCTCATTTTTTTCATCTTCATTTACAATAACATATTTCAAATTCTGCAGATTTCCTCCACTAGAAGTCAATCTCGCTAAATCAACCCACTCTAAAAGTTCTTCCCTAGTTATTTTCTCCTCCTGATAAAATCTTCTATAACACCTATTTTTAGCAACTAAATCTTTTAACATATACACTACCCCTTTCTCATCCACTTCATCTCTTTTCCGGACTCATCGAACTTCTTCCTCTTAGCAGTTATTTCCTCTATTTTTATTCCATATATTAATACCTTATCCACTCCAGCTTCTACTCCTATGTCAAATAACTCCATTTTATCTGGGGTATATTTCTCACAAATCAACTTTAATACTTTTATCTTTTGATTCTGATCCTCAATTCTATTAATCCTACCCTGAACTATTGCAGATTCAAATTCCGTTGTAAATATTGTACTCACTACTAGGTTAGCATTCTTTTTATCTTTTAATAGCTCGTCTAATTCGTCCTTCGAGTATAAATTTGGCACTTGGACCTCTCCAACAAAGACTATATTAGCTCTAGGTTCCAAATTATACAATTCCACTTTGTCGCCTGCCATTGCAGAATGAAAATAAAGCATATCTCCATCTCTAACAATAGAAATCGGTACTGAATACGGCATATTATTTTTATCAACGACAGAAACGATGCCATATTTAGATTTATCAATCACTTCTAATGCAAATTTTCTGTCCATCTCTCTATCTTTTCTCCGCATAAGCAACCCTTCTTTCATAGATACTACTCAATTTAAGTTTATCAATAAAATCTATTAAATTCAATCTTTATGTTAAACTAATACTAATATGGGTAAAGTAATTAATAATGATTAATATACTAAACTGGAGGTGTTTTTATGGATATTTACGATGGGGCTGGCACGTCTGCTTTATTTGCATTTTTCGCGGCTTTTCTTGGATTCATAATATTTTATGGATTAATTGCATATATTGTAAGTGCTATTGCACTTAAAAGAATGGCTGATAAACTTAGTGTAGAGAATTCATGGCTTGCATGGGTTCCAATAGCAAATGTATATATATTAGGAAAAGTAGCGGGGGATAAGCTAGATTTATTCGGTTATCAGATTGACAACTTAGCGATTATCTTGCTTGCAGGTAGTGTGATTTCCGGAGCAATATCGGGTATTCCCGTAATTGGTTTTCTAGTGGCAGTAGCTTTTGCCATACTAAGTTTTGCAACACTTTATAAGATATATTTAATATTTGTTCCAGATTCTGCAATGTTATACCTAATTCTTTCTATCGTCCTTGCAATTATTGCACCATTTATATTGTATGCGGCCAGCAAAAAAGAACCTATTATTGAAGATGTGTATATTGAATAAGAATAATCTAATTATAAGACCAGCTTGTAAAATTGATAAGCTGGTCTTGTTTGTGTATTCATAGTTTCTATTGTTTATCACTTTTTTGTAGGTTAAAGCCCCTTTCGGGGCTTTAGTTTATACTGCAGTTGTTCCTCCATCTATCGCTAGAGTTTGACCTGTTGTGTAGCTTGAAGCATCAGAAGCAAAGTATATTATTGCTCCGTTTAACTCTCCTACAATCCCAGTTCTTTGCATTGGAGTTGTTGCTTTAACATGACTTAAAAAACCTTCATCATTAATAGAATCAGATGTCATCTCAGACTCAAAGAAACCTGGTCCTATTGCATTTACTGTAATATTATATTTAGCCCATTCTGCAGCAAGCGCTCTGGTTAAGTTTACTACTCCTGCCTTTGATGCATGATATGGAGTTGTTGGGAATAAAGTATTTGCCTTTAATCCATACATAGAAGCTGTATTAATTATTTTCCCATATTTATTCTTGATCATTACCTTTCCTACTTGTTGTGCAACATTAAAAACTGCATTTAAATTAACATCAATTACTTTCTTCCATTCTTCATAATCAAAATCCTCAGCAGGAGTTACTGCACCTATTCCAGCATTATTACATAGGATATCAATTTTCCCAAATTCTTTTACTGACTCTTCTACAGCATTTTTAACTTGAGCAGCATCTGTAACATCACATGAAATTGTTAATACTTTTCTACCCTTTGCTCTTATTCCTTCTGCAACTTTATCAAGTTTTTCTTTTCTTCTCGCAACAAGTATAACGTCTGCACCAAAATCCGCGAGCACATTAGCGAATTGAACACCTATTCCACTAGATGAACCTGTAATCATTGCAACTTTCCCAGTCAAATCAAACATCTTATTCATTTGCTTATCATCCTTTCATATATTTACTCTGCTCGTACCTGCTTTTTATATATACCCTAAAAAGTATAAATATATATCAATATTACTCCTCTATAATCTTAGCTATAAGATTTAAAAAAACAGGTAATCTTATAAATTTAATTATAAGATTACCTGTTTAAGTCTGTTTTACTATAAATCATTTGTATTAAATGTATCCCAGTTATCTAAATTACCAGTTTCATATCCTTTATAGAACCATTTCTGTCTTTGTTCGGATGTACCATGTGTAAAGCTATCTGGAACTACATAACCCTGGGATTGTTTTTGAAGTGTGTCATCTCCAACAGCATTTGCAGCTGCTAAAGCCTCCTCTAAATCTCCTTCTTCAAGCAATTTCATCTGTTGTGCATGATATGCAAATACACCTGCGCAGTAATCAGCCTGAAGCTCTAACTTAACAGAATATTTATTATACTCCTCTTCACTAACTTTTCCTCTTAACTCATGAACTTGATCGGTAATTCCAAGCAAATTTTGAACATGATGACCTACCTCATGCGCTATAACATATGCCATAGCAAAATCTCCTGGTGCCTGAAATCTATTCTGTAATTCCTTATAAAAACTTAAATCTATATATACACTTTCATCAGCTGAACAGTAAAAAGGTCCCATTGCTGATCCTGCCATACCACAAGCTGAATCTACACTCCCTGAAAAAAGCACTAAGGTTGGTTCCCTATACTCCATTCCCTCTTCTTCAAAAACTTGTTTCCATATTACTTCGGTATCATAAAGGACCACAGATACAAACTCTGCTAATTCCTCTTCTTCTTGAGTTGCAACATATGGAGTTTGTGATTCTTGTGTAGGTCCAACATTATTGATTATATCCATTGGATTTCCACCTAATAGTGTAAAAACTATAAGAATTATTAGTCCAAGTCCTCCACCTATTGCAGTCTTTCCTCCTCCACTCATACTTCTTTTATCCGAAACATTTGAACTGCGCGTTCGTCCTTTCCACTTCATAATGATACTCTCCTCGTATAGACTTTTACTTTTATATACCCATTTATTGTAAAGAGTAATATTATACAAAAAAATAAAATTAGGTGGTGATTAGCTAGTTTTGATTTATATTGTATCTCTGGTATAGTTTAAAAAACAAAAATGCAAATCCCGATATCGCAACACAAACTATAAATGCAGATTGGACTGAAAAGTCAGCAGCTTTACCTATTATAGGATTAATTAATGCTGCAATTAGGTTCCCAATCATTGCATAAATTGAAAGAATAGTAGCACGGTCTGCTGAAATAATAGCTTTATTCTGTATTTCTATATAAATAGGTTCTATTAAACTCATACTACCAGCTATTAGCATTATAATTACAATACTCAATATTTTATCAACAGTGAAAATCAATCCAAAACATCCTACTAATATTGCTACTATTAAAAATCCAATACTATTATTCTTGCCAAGCCTATCACTAAGCACATATGATTTAGCTGAACTAAGGCTCGCTATTTGTACGCCAACTGCAATCAAACCAAACATTTCTATACCAATTCCACTCCTTAAATATTGTAGCTGGTTTAAAAATACACTCGCGGCATGGGTACTCTCTCTAATAAAAGCTACCGCTAATACTAAGAATATAATAACCTTGTTATCCAAAATATGCTTAAAACTAACTTTAATTCCTAAATTTAGCCGATCTTTTATTTTAATATCTTTAAGAAAAAAAGTAGCAATTGCAGCAATTAAATACGGAAAAATCGTGTAGAACGCAGTGCTCCCTACTGATATTCTAACCATTTCAGTAGAAAAAATAGCGGCTATAAGATAGCCCGCAGTAGCCAAAGCTGCATAGTTTCCAAAAACTCTTTGTGAATTGCTCCCTTCTGTAGAATTATATAAAAAAGCTATATCACACCCTGAAAGTCCTGATATTGCAACTGCCAAAAGAACTCTTTCTAAAATAAATAATGCCAGAGAATATGCTCTGAAAAATACTATCTTTGAAACAAAAAATATAATATTTGAAATTATAAGAGTTTTTTTATAACCAAAATTATCTGCAAAAAGTCCCCATGGTATTTCTAAAAGAATCATCAAAATCCAAAATATAGATTCAATATAAAAAATCTGATACATTGAAATTCCACGTTCAAGACGATAAATAGTGGCAACAGGTCCATAGAAAACAAATCCTTGTAAAAAAACAATTAAATACATCAAATATATATTTTTCTTTTTATCTTTAAGTGATAATCCCAATCTAAACACCTCCAAATATACATAGCAAAAAGGCCTTAATTAAAGGCCTTGTCTTTTATAATTCGATTTTAAATCAAAATTTTCATATGATTTTCTCCAATATCTATTTGGTAGTGTCAAGTAGACACCAGTATTTTTCATTAAAACTCCTCTATTATCAAAGGTAACAGATCTTTACATCAAAAATGTGATGACCCCTATTTCGAGGTATAAATTAGATGATTATATTCCATGTTATGGTCTAATTTCAAGTATGTCAAACTGATTATCTCTTGGATTTCCAAAGACATTCAGGACATCACCAGGTTTTGCGAATATTATTGATGCTCCTAGCGTCTTTGCATTTCCAACGTAAACCATATTTTCACCCTTAACCATGATATAAAAAATTGTATTTCCATCTATTACCACACTTTGAATCTTGTCGATAACTATAGTGAGTTCTCCCGCATCAGCACCTGGCAGGCTAGAAGTATCAGTTCTTAGGTAGTATGTGTTGATTACCTCCTGGACAGTATTTCCTACTGTCACATTTTGATAATTTTCAGCATCAACCAGAGCAAACATTTTAGCAAGACCGGAATTATCTTTCAGACCAATCAGGTATGTCGGACGGTTCTTGAGATTTAGCAATACTGGGAAGGCTGGAATATAGTTCTTCTCCTGAATCTGTCCTGTAGCTGAATTCATTGCCGAAACCTCATCTGCTGATGGAACCGAGAAGAACTTGGCTTCCTTGGTTCTCAAATTTACAAAGTAAAATCCTAGATTGGATGAGTCGCTTCTTATTGAGGTAACGCCAGTGTAGAGATATATATCATCATTCAGCGGAACATAATTGTAACCTTGAGTTGTTCTTGTCACATTTCTCTGCCCAATTATGGAATTTATAAATCCGCCTGCTAGCTTGCCGCGATAATCAAGTTGCTGAATGATAAGATCTGATGGGTACACACGGTCTACCCAAGATGGAACATCAGCAACGTTATAGTAGACTGATTCTCCTGAACTACCATTGGTAACTATAGCACCCTTTACATCAGTTCCTCCCAATAATCCAATCCGTCTTGTCAAGACAGATGTTATATAGAAGCCGTTCCCATCATCATCAACCTCGAAATTTGTTTCTCCAAACATTTTCGTAGGGAACCTGAATCTTATATGCCTTTCTATGTCCCTTAAAAGAATATCGCTCTTAGAATATTTTAGTGGTTTAATAAGCTTAACTAGGTCCGCCTCCTGCGTAGCCATGTCTATTTTGACATAGTACGGAATGCCGTTCCTGAAGTTTATGAAGTACTTGATTAAATCGGAATATGCTAATGGAGACACTCTGACGGGCACACCCTTTATATTTATCTGTGTGTAATTGTCATTTATTTCAAACTGGGAAACGACCTCCTGTACAGAACCCATTTGCCTTGATCCAATTATAACTGCAGCATCTCGGTCAACCACTGGTACTTTGTCGTAGCCTATCTCCATTACAGTGTCTGCAAAATTAGCATCTTCAACAGGTAGTAGCTCAGAATATGCTTTTGCCCTAAAAATAGGTTGTGAAATAAAACCCACTACAGCCGGTACAACTATTAGAACTGCAATCAATATTACAGAAGTAAAACCTGTCTTAAAAATCGACATTTTGCCAAATATAAGATTCAAGCCATTATAAACTACAATAGCAATAATCAAAAATGTGTAGAACTCAGGTGCCATGTAGTTCAAGGCAGGAAGAGTTACAAAGAAATATACCAACATGATCAATAATGCTACAAGGATTATAATAAAGGGATTTTTACCCTTGCGATTGCTGTCTTTAGCCTTTATATTCTGTTTAAATCCTGCGAAAGAATCTTTGAAGCCCCTAGATGAGCCTTGGGTAGTTCCTTTTTTTGCTCCTTTTCTAAAACCGAATTTGAAATCCTTGAAATTGTTTTGATTATAATCCATTGTGAATTTCTCCTTCCTTACTATTAACTGATAGTTTAAAATCTATAAATACTTCTAAAGTTTTACTTCAAATTTAAGTTCTATTAGGCCCTCAGTCCAAGTATTATTTTCTGTTTCTTCAACTTTAACAAACCCTGCCTTTTTATACATCGCAATGGCTCTTTCCAACTGATAAGTGGTATACAGATATATAGATTTATAATTTTTGCTCCTACAAAAATCCATGGCTTCATTAAAGAGTTTTCGTCCCAAACCTATACCTCTATAGTCAGGGTGAAGAATAAACCATCTCAATTGGGCAATATCTCCATGCCCTATTATCGCTATGGAACCTACTATCTCACCATTATGTTCTGCTACCCACAACCTATCTGTTTCAATATTATATCCGAGTAGGAATTCATAGAAGGAATGAGCAACATAGGCTTCAAATACCAATCCAAAATTATATTCTTTGTTGTATATCCAACCGTGCATATAAGAAATATAGCCTGTGTCTCCAGGCTTAAGATTATGTCGAATAGTAATTTCTTCAGGTCCGATGCTCTTTGTTTTAATATAATCCTTTCCCATTTTTATCCCTCCCATTTTTTAAAGTCTATTCTTAATTATCACAAGCTTTATATCATCATAACTATAATCATCAGGTAACTCTTCTTTTATATTTTTTAGTCCATTTGTTCCAACGTGCTTAATTATTTCTATAATTTTTTGTTCTTTGTCATTATCAATAAACCTATCCCAATCTATATCTTTTCCTTCATCTTGAAATTTAGATAGATGTTGTATTATTGTTGAAACTGTAAAATTTCGTCTTCCAGCTATCTCTTTTAAAGACAAGTCTTCCAGATAACATTTATATGTTTCTGCGTATCGATTGTTCAAGTCCTCTCTAGCTTTTTCTTTTTTGGGCTTTTCTATATGAATAATAGGTACAGAACTAATCCCTTTTAAATCAGAGTATTCTATAATTATATTTAAAAACGCTTCTCCGTAACTTTCAAATTTCTTTTCACCGACTCCTGAAATTTTAAGAAAACTGTGTTTATCTCTAGGAAAATATGAAGCCATCTCTTTAAGAGTCGCATCGTGAAATATCAAATATGGAGCTATCCCTTTTTCTACAGATAATTCATATCTAAGCTCTTTTAGCTTAAAGTACAATTCTTCATCAAAATCTTCTAGTCTTTTCTTAGTTGATACAGCTTTTCTAGAATCTTTAATCTCCACTAGATGCTTTTTATGGAAGACTTTTTCATTTCCTCTTAAAATCCCACCAGCTGTCGATGTAAGTTTCAGCACCGGAAATTTATCTGCAGTTATATAAATATATCCCTTTGCTACAAGAGTCATTATTATTTCTCTTAAGGAACCTATGCTATATTCTTTCATAATTCCATATGTAGAAACCTTTTCCAAGCTAAAATCTAGCAATCTCTTATTTTTAGAACCTCTAAGTACATCTATTACCATTACAAGTCCATATCTTTCATCTACTCTATAAATACAAGATAGAATTTTTTGAGCCTCTACTGTAATATCTACCATTTCAGATTTATCTAGGCAATTTCCACAATTCTCGCATCTTTTATAAGGAACAAATTCCCCAAAATACTCTAAAATTGCTCGTCTAAGGCAATTATTAGTATGACAGTAATCAATTAAATATTGGAGATTTTCATAAAGAACTGTCTCTCTTTTCTCTGACATATGATTGGTCTGCATAAGCAACTTTTGTTTTACAATATCCGATGGAGAATACATTAATATACAATCACTGGGCTCTCCATCTCTTCCTGCACGACCAGCTTCTTGATAATAGCTCTCCATGTTTTGTGGCATATTGTAATGGATTACAAATCTAACATCAGGTTTGTCTATTCCCATCCCAAATGCATTTGTCGCTACAATAATTTGGACTCTATTGTATATAAAGTCTTCTTGGTTTTTTGCTCTTACTCCTGAACTAATTCCTGCATGATAAGCTACTGCAGAAAATCCTTTTTTCTGTAGCTTTAAAGTTAAACTCTCAACAGTCTTTCTTGTAGCACAATAAATAATGCCTGTCCCCATAGCAAAGTTATCTTTTATATACTTTTCTACATAGGAGAATTTATCACTTGTTTTAACAACTCTATAAAATAAGTTTGGTCTATCAAATCCTATTATTGATTCAATAGGATTGCGAAGTTCCAAAAGCTCCTTTATTTCATCAATAACTAATTTTGTAGCAGTTGCAGTATATGCAGCTACTACCGGTCTATTCTTAATAGAGTCTATAAATTTTGGAATTTCTGTATAAGATGGTCTAAAGTCATGTCCCCATTGACTAATGCAATGAGCTTCATCAACCGCAACCATTGAAACATCTAATTTTTTAACCAACTTTACAAATGAAAATGTGTTTAAACGCTCTGGAGCAACATAGACTATTTTATATTTATTTTCTTTTATTTCATTCAATCTATTGCTAAAATCACTTTCATCTAATGTAGAATTCAAAAAAGTAGATGGCAATCCTACTTCACGAAGTGCATCTACTTGATCTTTCATCAAAGATATTAGTGGTGATATAACAATTGTGATTCCAGGCAATAATAAAGCTGGCAACTGATAGCAAATAGACTTCCCACCGCCCGTAGGCATGATACCCAAAGAATCTTGACCACTTAAAACTCCATTTATTATTTTTTCTTGTCCTTCTTTGAATTTATCGTAACCAAAATACTCCTTTAGAGCCTTTAAAGTTTCCAGAAAATCACCTCTTTTAAGATCTTTATACCTTTGTAAAATTTACACTTACTTCTATTTATTGATTAGACTCATTTGAATCTTCACTTGAGTTTTTCTTATCGTCATTTTTTGAAAACAAAACTTTAAATCCAAACATTATTATGATGATAGGCACAATAAATCTAAATACATTTATATTTATTAAATCTAATCTATTAATTTGAAGCATAACTCCTACTAAGATTAATACTCCATTCCAAAACTTAGATGATTTACGATCAAATAATCCTACAACACCTAAAATAATAAGTATCATCGGCCAGTAAATACTAATTATATTGCCAAAGGATATTAAATTTAATTGCTCTAAAAACATGCCTAAACCAACTAGTATTAATACAATTCCAAAAAAATATTTTTCTTTCATCTCTATTTTCCTTTCTTAACAAACTATTCTATTATATTATACCCTCCATTGCGAAGTGATTCTATTGATTTAGCTAAATCTTTGTCTTTAACTAAAATATAATCTGTATCAAAAGTAGAAATAACAAATATACTTATCTTTACTTTTGCTAATACTGCCGATATCGAAGAAAGAATCCCTACTAGTGAAAAATCTAATGGTCCTTCTACCTTTAGAATCCTCCAATTTCTTTCACATTTTACATCACTTGGAATATCTATTTCAGAGCAAAGAATTGATAATTCATCCTCTGTCTTTGTAATAGAGTAAAACTCACCTTTTACTACCCACTTTGGTACTTCATCTAAAACATCTAGTCTAGCAACTCCATATTCATCTTTTAATAATTTCATAGTTAAACTCACTTTTTCACTCCTCCCCTTCTATTAAAACAAACTCTATCTCATTTTTATCAATATCTATTTCTTTAATTTCTAAATTATTAACTGTTGCCCTTTTTAAAGATTTCATAAATTCAACAAGAAAAATAATTTTATCATTTTCACCCTGTATTTCTGCTTCAACACTTTCGTCTTCTCTATTTTTTACCCATCCAATTAGCTTTAAACGCTTAGCTAACTCAAATACTTCTAATCTAAATCCAACCCTTTGAACTTTCCCACTAAAAATTATGTTTTTTCTAAGTATAAGTGTTTCTTTAAACTCAGGCATTTTTATATTTTTAACTTGATTTATTACATACCTCTTTTTAAGACTATTAATACGATTCATAAGTTTCAAATTATAATCCTCCCAATTTTGTTTGTTCATTTTATCTTAGCATAAATTAACTTCTTATGTCGCTTATTAATCATATTTTATAATACAGAAAAGTTGAGACCTCAGAAAAAATAAGAGTATAAGCTTTCAAGCCTATACTCTTTTTCCTATGTGCGCCCATGCTGGGCGCACATTGCTAAACGGTGAGAATAAAATCCCACCGTTTAGCAATGTTTTTATTCATCCTTCTCGATTAATTCACTAGTTTCAATATTATATGTGTAATCAATATCTCCACGTTCTGGTAAGTTTATATCTATTTCAAGTTCTAAAATACCTTCATTCCATTCGAGCGTCCACTCATCCACCATTGTACCTGTTCCAGCGTCTAGTAAAGATTTATCCAAAAATTCTTGAATCATTTCTACCTTAGCTATTGTGATTTCTCCTTGTCTATCTAAATCCATATCGAGTTCGGTGTCAGTATCTATGATATCTCCATTTACTGGATCTATCTTTATTTCTATCTCATCATCATCATTATAACCTTCTACCTTGTATACATACGAGTCAAAGTATTTATCTAATTCTATTTTTTTAACTAGTTTATCTGGATATTCTTCTCTATAAATATCAAAAGCATCCATTGGTGTAAGTTTTATTTCTTCATAACTCACTTCTTCATTATCATCTTCTTCTACTTCTGGTTCTTCTGGAATCTCCATATCAGGTTCTACAACTTCAGGTTCTTCTACCATTGGAGGTTCTTCTACTGTAGGGTTAGGTGTACAAGCAACCATTGCAAATACAAGTATCAATGCTATTGATATAAATAATATTCTCTTTTTCATCTTATCAATCCTTTCACTTTAAAACACCTTACTCAATTATATATATACCCCTAAACCCTTATATCAATTCAAAATTTCCTTAACCCTACCAACGGTACCATCCTCGAGTCTTACTTTTATACCATGAGGATGATTGCTTGATTTTGTAAGGATATCCTTTACAACTCCTTCTGTTAACACTCCACTTCGTTGATTCTGCTTCTCGACAACTTTTACCTTTATACCTATTTTTATATTTTCTCTATTTGAACCATTCATTGTATCACTCCTTCATTATTTTATAGTTCTATATAGTGTGGTACTATATCTTCATAGTGCCCATTCTTCATTAAAAACCCACCTGGAATTATACCTAGCTGTTTAAAACCTAGCTTCTCATATAAGTGAAGTGCTCCTTGATTAGTCCTTACAACCGCATTAAATTCCAATAATTTAAAACTAAGTTCCTTAGCTACCCTAAGTGAATCTAACACTAACATTTCACCAACATGATGTCCTCTTAATCCACTTTTTACCCCATAGCTGGCATTAGCGATATGTCCGCATCTACCAATGTTATTAGGGTGTAGAATATATAAACCTAATATATTATTTGTATCCCTATCAAAAGCCACACCCGTAAATGATTGCTCAGAAAAAAACTTCAGTCCTGACTTATAATCCAGCATTTCAATTTGAGGGAATGCAATCCCCTCCCCTACAACTTCATTCCATATCTCTATCAATTGTTCTATATCTTCTACTTCAAATTCTCTTATTTTTATATTCACTTGATCAACTCCCAGCATAATAATACTCATTATATCACCTATTCCATATAAAACCTTCTATTGCGTTAGTGTATCATAAAAAAATATGTATTTATTGATAAATATCTATTTAACTCTTGAATAGACATACTTACATATGTTAAACTGTTCCTAAGATACATACATATTAGTATATATATTTTGTTACTTTGGGTGTATCTATTTTTATATTGTAGATTGTTTGATATTACACAAACTATTCTACTACATTAAAGGAGGGAGAAGATGGAAGAAAACACTAAAAAGAAATTTTTAGAACGTGAGACTACAAGAAGAGATTTCTTAAAACTCACAGGAAAAAGCTTAGGTGGAGTAGCCATATCAATGTCTATTCTAAGTATGTTGGGCTGTGAATCAGAACAAGCAGTTGCTTATGCATTACCAACTGGACTCTTGATTGCAGATCCAACAAAATGCACAGGTTGCCAAAGATGTGAGCTTACATGTACCTCATTTCATGATGGCAAAATCCAGCCTTACATATCTCGTGTAAAGGTGGCAGAGAATTATAATTTTGGAACAGAAGGTCCAAAGATTGACTACTGGAAAAGAGATGGAGAATTCGGTAATCTGATGATGAATCCTGAAACTTGCAAACAATGTAGAGAACCATATTGCGGCAGAGCCTGTCCAGTTGGAGCAATATCTGCTGATCCTAAGCAAGGTAACGCTAGAGTTGTGGACACTACTAAATGCATAGGTTGTGGAGCTTGTGAAGAAGCTTGCCCTTGGGGAATGCCTACAGTAGACCCTGAGACTAAAAAATCAACTAAATGTGTAGCTTGTGGCTTATGTGCAGAGCACTGCCCAACAGGAGCTTTAACATTAGTACCATGGGAAGATGTAAAAAAAGCTATGAGAAGAAGTGAACACAGATTTTCATAATTAAAGCAAAGGAGGTAATTATATGGCAGTGTCTTATGGCTGGGCAGGTAAAGTATTAAGAGTTAACCTAACCAGTGGAAAAATAACAACAGAAGATATTAGTAAATACAAAGATTTTGTCGGAGGTATGGGAATTGGATACAAAGTAATGTATGACGAAGTTCCTACTGGAACTCATCCACATGCTCCTGAAAATAAAATAATCTTTGGAGTAGGACCTTTAACAGGTACTGGTGCACCTTGTAGTTCAAGAACAAATATAACTTCACTACTACCTTCAAATCCTATGCATCTAGTTAGTGATTCCCATATGGGAGGAAACTTCGCTGCAACTTTAAAGTATGCTGGCTATGATGGAATAATTATTGAAGGACAATCAGCTAATCCTGTTTGGTTAAGAATTGAAGATGATAAAGTATCCCTTGAAGATGCATCTGGATTATGGGGAAATGGAATAAGTGATACCACTGCAATGGTTGCTGGGGAAATGGGTAAAGCTGCAAGTATTGCTGCAATTGGTCAAGCAGGCGAAAATCTTGTTAACCTTTCAGTAATTATGAATGGATATTCTCATTCAGCTGGTGGTCATGGTAGTATATTAGGAGCAAAAAAACTTAAAGCAATTGGAGTTTTAGGAACAGGATCTGTTAAGATAGCTAGTACTGGAAAAGAAATTCTAGATTTAAATACTTATATGATGACTGAATTAATCGGGGCAAATAATCAACATGTAGTACCAAATACACCTCAACCATGGGCAGAATTTGATGCTAAGGGAAGTAGATGGACAGCAAAAAAAGGACTCTATTGGGGAGCAGCAGAAAAACCTATTGAAACCGGCGAAATCCCTCCAGGAAATGAAAACACGGTTGGATTTAGAACTATGAAAGCAGTATTTGACCTTGGACCAATAGCAGAAAAATATACTAAAAGAATGGGCGGTTGCCAATCTTGTCCAATTCGATGTTTTTCACAATTAGAAATCCCACAACTTAAAAAATATGGTGTCAGTACTAATGTATCAAACACTTGTATGGGTTTTCACTCACCAGGTGGGGTTATGATTAAAGGTGCTAAGGATCAGTTCGAAGAAGGCGATGCAAATATGATCTCTAAATCACTTGGTTCTCAACTTGCAGATGACTACGGAGTATGGTGTAACTATGGATTAATTGGTAAAGACTTTAAACATGGCTATGAAAGTGGAATCTTAAAAGAAGTTCTATCCGAAGAAGAGTATAATTCTATTCCATTTGATCTTATGGAAGCTGGAGATCCTGCTTTCTTAGTAGATTTCTATAGAAGAATAACTTTTAAAGAAGGAGAGTTTAGTCACTTAGGTGAAGGCACTTACTGGATAGCTAATAGATGGAACTACGGAGATGACTTTTGGCATAACGCTGCATACGGAATTTGGTCACCACTTGGATTCCCTAAACATCATAGTAGTGAAGCAGGAGCACAAGTTGGAGCATTGATTTCATGTATGTTCAATAGAGATTCACAATCTCATACTCATATGAATTTAATTGGATCTGGACTTCCAACAGATATATTAAAAGATATTTCAGAGGAACTTTGGGGTTCTGGTGATGCAATTGATTTTACAGCAAATTATACTCCTATGAATGAATATAAAGCTAAGTTTGCTAAATGGTCAATTATAAGAAATGTTCTTCACGATTCACTAACTTTATGTAACTGGATGTGGCCAATGACAACTTCTCCTCTAAAAGAAAGAAACTACAGAGGCGATACAGCACTTGAAGCTAAGTATATGGCTTTAGTCACTGGAGAAAACTACACTGAAGAATCATTAGATTTAGCTGGAGAAAGAATATTTACACTACACAGAGCATTAACTGTTAAACAAATGGGCACTATGGATATGAGAACTAAACATGATGGTATGATGGATTGGATCTTTGATATGGATCCTGATAAAAAAGCATTTACTGAAGGAACCATTAAAATGGACAGAGATGATATGCAACTTGCATTAACAATGTTCTATGATGAAATGGGCTGGGACAAAGATTTAGGAGCACCAAAGAGAGAAACTTTAGAAAGACTTGGATTAGGTTATGTTGCAGATGATTTAAAAAGCTTAAACCTACTACCATAAAAGGTGAAAAAAATGGAAAAAGACCAGTATTTAATAGAAGATTTAACAGATCTATTGTTAGAGAGTTCTAGCACAGGAAAACTTACTACCCTCGATGAAATTCTAATAGCTTTAGAAAATGACGATCAAGCCATTGTTGAAAGTGCAATTGAAAGCTTACAAGAAGAATTAGATCTAAAAACTCTAAAAGATAAGAATGGTCAAGTATATTACTATTCCGGAAAAGAGATGACTGATAAATATGCAAATATTTTAATCAGGATACAGGATAAGGATATGTTAAGACTTGTTGCATCAACTGTAAGGGAGGAATCTAGGCGATATCCTAGACCGACATATGTAAACCTATTTACCATACCACCTTACAATCTTACTGAAGAGGAACTAAGAGATATACTCTTAGAATTATCAGATGAGGAAGAATTTAATGATTTGAAGTTTACAGAAAGTTCTAATGGAGTTAGTTTTTTATACTCGCAAACACATCTTTCAGCCGGATATGCAAGCTACCTAGCTGAGTGGCAAGAGGTTGGTCAGTACGAAATACCTTAAGGAGGTTTAAAATATGATTGGAGAGTTAAAGTTATATGATTTATCAGAAGAATATCCAGTTACCATGTATATTAATGGTTCTAAACTCCTTACGCTAATGTGTACACCATCAGATTTGAAGGAACTAGCCATTGGACACCTAATAAATACAGGAATCATCAAAGATTTCAATGATATACAAACTGTAGGTGCATGTGAAGATTTAAGAAAAGTATTTATAATGGCTGAAAATGTCAAAGAAGATAAAAGCATGTTAAAAGAAATGTTTTCTACAGGGTGTGGATCAGGCCATGATATATCAGATAAACTAGATACTATGCCAGTTGTAGAATCTTATTTAAGAATTAACTTAAAAAGAGTTCAAGAGGCATTTACAAAAATGTATAAGGATGCTTTTAGATATCAGCAACATGGAGGCATTCATGCTTCTGCGATTGTGTATAATTCTGAAGTTGTAACAAAAGAAGATGTTGCTAGACACAATTCTCACGATAAAGTTACTGGTTACGGTGCTATTCGTGGATGGGATTTAAATAAATGTGTTATAATAACCACCGGAAGAATATCTGCAGATATGGTTTGTAAAGCAGTAAACTCCAGAGTTCCTATCATCTGTTCAAGGAGTAACCCAACAACATTAGCTGTTGAATTAGCAAATCGTTGTGGTATAACTCTAATTGGCAGAGCAATGTCAAAAGAAATAACTATATTTACACATAGAGAACGAGTAGTTTTATAGAGGAGGGTTATAAATGGGATTTGGTAGACTAGGAGCACCTGAATTAATTCTTATTTTAGCAATAGCTTTAGTAATATTTGGACCTTCTAAACTTCCTGAAATTGGGAAATCTTTAGGCAAAGCATTAAGTGAATTTAAAGGTCATGCAAATAAGATTACTGAAGATTTAAATATAGCAGATAAAGAAGAAAAATAAATAAAGCAAAACTAGAGTTCCCGAGCTACTTTTTCTAAGGAATTTATCTACGAAAAACTAGCCAGGGTTTAATTGGAAACGATTAAGCCTCCCACTCTTGGAAAGGGAATCTTTTTTACATTTTTTACACATTATGTGCCACAATAGGTCTTATATGGAGTTAAAGATGGCTCAGGAATCTTCATGAATTTCTTATCTACTTCAGATGGATTATGCGTATTCCTTAATGCTTCCAATAACTCATTAAACTTCAAATAATCATTCTTTTCTACAGCATTCTTCAAAGCTTCTTCCACTAGATAATTCCTTGGAATCACTGCAGGATTCGAACTTCTCATTAATTCTTTGACCTCAACACTATTTTTGTCCTCTTTTTTTAATCTAGACTGATATTCCTTTTCCCAAACTTTAAAATCCTCAGTTTCAAAAAAATCCAACTCAGAAAACTCTCTATCTATTAACCCTAAAAACACATTAGTATAATCCGCCATATGTTTTTCCATAATAAAGAGTAAATCATCTATTAGTTTTTTATCAGAACTCTCAAACTTATAAAATCCAAGTTTATCACACATTCCGGAATAATATGCCATTTCATAATTAGTTCCAAATTCTTGAAGTACAGTTTGAGCAATTTCTATAGCTCTTTCATTATCATCGTCTATTAGAGAAAGAATTGTTTCAGCAAATCTCGACAAATTCCAAAGGGCAATTCCTGGTTGATTACCATAGGCATATCTTCCTTGATGATCAATCGAACTAAATTTGGTTTTAGGATTATATACATCCATAAAAGCACATGGCCCATAATCGATAGTTTCTCCTGCAATGCTCATATTATCTGTATTCATTACTCCATGAACAAAACCCACAAGCTGCCATTTTGCTATTAAACTAGCTTGAGCTTTAGAAACTTGTCTTAATAATTCAATATATGGATTTGCACTCTCCAGAATATTTGGAAAATGTCTTTTTATTGTATAGTCTGCCAATGCTTTAATATCCTCTGTCTTTCCGTATTTGTTCGCATATTGAAAAGTTCCAACTCTAATATGACTCTTTGCAATCCTAGTTAGTACTGCTCCTTTAAGCGGACTCTCACGATAAACCTTATCGTCAGTTTGAACCACTGCTAGACTCCTTGTAGTAGGCACTCCGAGATAATACATAGCTTCACTTATAATATACTCTCTTAGCATTGGTCCAAGCGCTGCTCTTCCATCACCACCCCTAGAATAGGGCGTTTTCCCCGAACCCTTTAGTTGGATATCAAAGCGCTCTCCATTTGGAGTTATTTGTTCACCAATAAGCATAGCTCTACCATCTCCAAGCATTGTAAAATGTCCAAATTGATGGCCAGAGTAGGCTTGGGCAATCAATGTTGACCCCTCTGGAATGGAATTACCTGCTAACATCTGGGTTCCTTCCTTTGATTTTAAATAATCTATTTTAATCCCTAGTACCTTAGCAAGATTTTCATTTAATACAACAATCTTAGAAACGTTATTCATTTTAGGTTTTATTTTTGTATAAAAAAGCTTTGGCAAATCCGTATAACTATTTTCTAAATTAAAACCTGAATCTATATTTTTCATAGTGTTTTCACCTCTTTTTAGTTTTGTACTTCTTATACCCATTTATATTAGTGCATAAGTAAAAGGTAGTCGGAAAATGATAATTCCGACTACCTAGTAAATAAATTCTAGATTAAATTCCAATCTATTGATTGCTTAATAAGCACATATTCTTTTTAATGATATCTATTAAAAGGAGTATTCAATTCCTGAAAATGATCTTGCAAAATCTCCAACATCATTTAATAGTTTTTCTGGGGATTCTTTGTCAATTAAAAGTCTTTTTATAAACAAAGCAATCTGTTCCATATCTTTCTCTTTATAGCCCCTTCTAGTAACTTCAGGTGTTCCAATTCTTACCTCTGGAGCCCCTCCAGAAAAATCATCTGAAACTAAAATGCCTGCTTTTTCAAGATATTTAGCTGGAGCTTCATCTATAAACTCAGATAAATCTAAAAGTATTAGATGAGAGTCAGAAAATCCTTTGTTTTTACCCATTACATTGAATCCATATTTATCTAGTGCAACGGCTAGTGCTCTTGAATTATTGACAATTTGTTGGCCATATTCTTTACCAAATGCTTGCATCTCTAGAATAGAAGCTGCAAATGCAGGGAGTCTATTTAGATGATGGCTTGTAACCAAAGATGGAGAAAGAGTATTCCCTACTTTTATTATTAATTCCTTATTATTCGATACTACAAACCCACCTTGTGGTCCTGGGAAAGACTTGTGAGTGCTTCCAAACATAATATCTGCACCTTCATCAAGAGGATTCTTAAATTGTCCTGAAGCAATAAGACCAGTTACATGCGCTGCATCATAAGCTATGTAGAAGTCTAACTCATCAGCTAATGGTCTTAATTCTCTTACTGGTTCTTGGAATAATGTTCCTGAGCCACCGAATATTACTAACTTTGGATTAAGTTCTCTAACTTGTTTTTTTAAGCTTTCGATATCAACTTCTCTATCTTTTGTGAATTTCATATATTCAACTTTTATTGTCTCATCAAATTGTCTTATTTGGCACATTGGACCAACAAGTCCATGTCCCCAGTCAGCTAAATTTACTTCTATAACTAAATCACCTGGCTCTAGTAATGCTAATACTACCGACATCCCTGCCATATGACCACCTATAGGTCTCAAATCAGCATATTTAGCTTTAAAAACATCTTTAACCAATTCTTGTGTTTCCATCTCGAATTCATAAATATACTTATTTCCTGTATATTCTCTTTCTGATGGATCAATAGTTTCATAGCATCCGTAACGGTTACCAAAATCTCCGCTTAAATAGCTTCTAACTTTTGGACTTGCAAAATTCTCAGATGCTATTAAGTTTAGACACCCTTCTCTATAAACATCATGTTTCCTTAATAAATTATCAATTTCTCGTGTTGACTTTAACATAATTAACCTCCTATATAGATTTATCCGCCACCTAAAGGCCGTATAATCCTTATATTATTATTTTCTCTAATTCTCGTATTTTCATATTCAGATAATAATAACTGTTTTTTATCAATAAACACTGCTACATTTTTGTTATAGTTTAAGTATTTCAACAGCTCTATTATCTTATAATCTTCTGGAATCGTAACGATTTTCTTATTTACTATAACTTCCATTAAATTGCCTCCTATTGTTCTAGCAACCAGTCTAATGAAAGCTTCTTCATTGTATAGTCGGTTGGATTTCCTGATTCTTTATCCCAGCCTGCTATTTGATAATAAAACTCTTTTGCTTTATCATGAGCGTCTCTATCAAGCACCACCCCGTCTGTCGGTCCACCTATTAGTGGCTCAAATATTCTCTCAGGTAGTTTATCGTCTTCTTTAGTGAATCCTTCTCTTGCATTAAAGTATCTCATCATATTTATACGTCTCTCACCTATTTGCATTAATTCATATAGAGATGTATCCCATCCTATTCCTGATTTACATAGTTCTACAAGTTCATCTGGTCCATATAACTCCCATGATGGTCCCCATACAAATTGACATAAACATAATGTGTCTAATAGCGAAAAATATTTTTGTGTCTCTATTGCAAATCTTACTTTGTCATTGTCCATTGTAAAGTTATCTTCATAACCTTTTGTTATGCCTAATTTTGCTAGCCTTATTCTCTCTCTGCTATCTTCTGGCATTGTTAAAAATGGATCATGCTCACTTGATTGATGATCTGCCCCAAATGGGTTTACTGCATATATTAGTCCCACTGCTGGTTTATATTGTGGCATATGTGCCGGAAATTCTTGTTTTTTTACTGTTATACTTAATGGAATTGCTTCTGCTCCCAATTTTTCTGCTGCTCTATAGCTTCCTTCTGCCAAAAGGTCTCCAAAACCTTCTCGTTTTGCTATCTTTTCTATTAGTATTGGAAGTGCTTCTGCATTCCCAAAATTTAATTCTATTCCTTCTGTTACTGTTTTATCGATTATTCCTTTTTCATAACACTCCATTGCAAATGCTATTGTCGCGCCACAGGATATTGTATCTACCCCGTACATATTGCATAGTTGGTTTGCTAGAGCTACATATGCTAGACTTGTTACCCCACAATATGATCCAAATGTAGCTGCTGTTTCATATTCTGGTCCTCCATATAATGGGTCTACCATTCCTTCTATTTCTACTACTCTTTTGCATCTTACTGCGCAAGCAAAACATGTATCTCGTTCTTTTAATATAGTTTCATACATTGTTTCTCCAGTTATATTATTTGCTCCTTCTGGAAAATAACCTGTTGTCCAGTTTTTAGTTGGTAGAAAACCCTCTTCTGAAAATGCTTCTAAGTCTCCATCTGTACCATATTTCCCTAGTCCAGCTACTGATTCATTTTCTTTTAATCTTTCCGCTACACTTTTTGATAAGGCGGAAAATCTTGGTGTATCAAAAGCTTTCTTTGCTTTACCTTTTGTAACTACCACTGCTTTTAGATTTTTAGAGCCCATTACTGCTCCCATTCCATTTCTTCCATTTGCCCTGTTACACATATTTATTATACAAGCATACTTGACCAGATTTTCTCCTCCTGGACCTATTTGTGATATTTCTACATCGTCTCTTCCTAATTCTTTTCTTATTATCTCTTCTGATTCTCCTGTCACTTTACCCCAAATGTTCTTTGCATCTTTTAATTCAATTTTATCTCCATTTATATATAAGTAGACTGGATTTTCTGATTTCCCATTTATTACAACTGCATCATATCCACTTGCTTTAAGATGTACAGGGAAAAAACCACCAGCTTGTGTGTCTCCTATTGTTCCTGTTAATGGGCTTTTCCCTGTTACATTAACTCTACTTATCCCACTAATTGGAAGGCCTGTCAAAGCTGACACTGAAAATACTAATGTGTTTTCAGGCGACAATGGATCTATCCCGGGTTTAATATCTTGCATTGCTAAATACATCCCTAGCGCTGATCCACCTGGATATAACCTGTATATATCTCCTGATAATTCTTCTATAGTTATCTCTTTTTTTGTTAGGTCGATTTTTAATATTTTTGCGTTAGGAAATTTATTATACATTCAATAGCCTCCTTGATTTAAACTTAAATATTAAAGGGGAAATTTATTTCCCCCTTGATCAACTTCTTCTATTATTTTGCTTCAATAACTGCAACTTCTTCCATCAATTTATCTAATATTGCTGCACCTTTTTCTCCTACCATGTTTTTATATACATCATAAGCTGATTTAGATGCTTCTTTAAATTGTGCTCTTTCTTCTTCAGTTATTGTCACAATCTCAATGTCACTATCTTCTTTAATTTTTTCTAATGCTCCACCATTTAAATCTGCTTGGGCTTGGAATGAAATATCTCTTGTTTCTTCAACTGTCTCTAATATCATCTGTTGAATATCTGCTGGTAAACCATCAAAAAATGCTGGGTTACAAGCAGTTGTTGTAACATATAAATTAGCACTTGCTAGTGTTAGGTAATCTTGAACTTCATAAAACTTCATTTCTTCTATAGCTGATAAAGGATTTTCTTCCCCTTCAATCATATTAAGTTGTAATCCACTGTATACTTCCATATAAGGTAGTGGAGTTGGATTTGCACCGTATGCTTCATATGATGCAACTATCATTGGAGAAGGCATAGTTCTCATTTTTAGACCTTCCCACAATTCAGGTGTATTAACTGGTTTACTTGTTGTCCATTCCATAGTTCCTTCAGTCCAATATGATAAAACTTTTATATTCTTGTCAAGATACATTGCAGTTAAGTCTTCATTTAAAGCTTTACTAGTCTTAAATATTTCTTTGTTTTTTTCCATATCTTCTGAAAATAAGAAATGTAGAGAAAATAGTTGATTTTCTGGAACAATTGTACCAGTATTACCAGGAGAAACCATTGCAAACTCTAATCCTCCATTTTGAAGTAACTCAGCTTGTTGAGTAGCATCTCCAATTTGTCCGACTGGGAAAATATCTATATTAATTCTTCCATCAGATTTTTCATTTAATATTCTTACAAATTCTTTTACATAAACATCTTGAATACTACCATTGTTTTCTTCATGTGCAAATCTCCAGTTATAAGTTTGCTCTGCATCCCCCTCAGTAGCTGCTGGTGCTTTATCCCCGCCACATCCTGCTAATAATACCATAACTAGTACAAATGTTAGTGAAATTGAAATGATTTTTTTCATCAATTATTTCCTCCTCATATTTTAAATGCTTAAATAATCCATCGCTGATCTAACATGCATTTCTACTCCATACTTTAGGATATCTTCATCAATATCAAATTTTTCATGATGATGAGGATATTCTGTTTTCTTTTCAGGATTTCCAACCCCTAGGAAGTAAAATACGCTTGGTACTCTTTGCGAGAATTCTGAAAAATCTTCTCCCGCCATACACCTATACTCTACAAAGTTATCATCTACACCAAATGTTGCAATTGATGCCTTTCTAATATAGGGAACCATCTTTCCGTCATTAAGTAGTGATGAGTTACTAGGTATAAATTCTAATTTATACTCTACGTTCATTGCCAAACTTATGCCTTTTATCACCCTCTCAAATTTTTCTAGTAATGCTTTTTTTTCAACTTCTTCATCTTCAAAGAGGAATCTGATAGTCCCTCCGATTTCTACCTTGTCAGCAATAATATTGGTACCTGTTCCTCCTACTATCTTCCCAACCATAATTGCAATTGGTGATAGTGGGTTTATTTCTCTTGTCTGAATTGATTGCAAGCTCTGTATAATATTTGTACTTGCAAGGATTGGATCAATTGCTGTATGAGGTGATCCAGTATGTCCTGATTTCCCAATTATTTCTAATCTAAATTCTTCCATTGCAGACATTACTGGTCCTTCTGCCAAACCTATTTCACCACTTTTAAGGGGGGTCCAAAGATGAATTCCAAATGCAGCATCCACCTTTGGTTCTTCCAATACTCCTTCATTTATCATATCTAATGCTCCTGCCTCTTCTTCATTAGGCTGAAACACAAATTTAACATTACCATTTAATTTATCTCTATGCTTTGATAAGATCTTTGCAGCTACCATTAGCATCGCAGTATGACCATCATGTCCACAAGCATGCATAATACCTTTATTCTCAGATGCGAATGACAACCCTGTCTTTTCGTTTTGAGGAAGTGCATCCATATCTGCCCTTAGCATTACTGTCTTTCCTGGTTTATCACCTTTGAGCAAGCCGACAACACCGGTTTTTGATACATGTTTAACTTCGATGCCAAGATTTTCAAGATAATCGAATACAATTTGTGAAGTTCTGACTTCTTCATAACCTAATTCTGGATGCATATGAAAGTCTCTTCTTAATGAAATTACTTCTTCTTCTAGGTTTTCAACTTCTTTTTTAATTTCATCCATTCTACTTCACCTCGTCTTTTTTACTGGACCAATAATAATGAAATCTCTGGTATAAATATTACCATAGCTGAAATTATTACTAACATAATTAAATATGCTGGCAATCTTTTAACCACCTTTAAAAAAGGTATGTCGAATATTGCACATGCGGTAAATATATTACATCCAAATGGTGGACTTATAGATGCTATTGCTGCTTGTAATGTAACTATTATTCCCAAGTGAATTGGATGAATTCCTGCCGCTATTGCTAATGGGAAAAAGATTGGAGTTAAAATTACAATTGCTACAATTGAATCCACAAACATACCTGCTATATAGAAAAATATTGTTACAGTTATTAATATCTTAAGTGCAGATGGATCTACCCCAAGAACTGCTTCTGTTAAGATTTGAGGAATTCTCGCATAAGATATTGCCCATGAAAATAGACTTCCAGCTCCTACCAATACAAATACCGCTGTTGTAACTACTGCAGTTGAAAGTGCTATACTTTGAAAATCTCTAAAACGGATTGATTTAAATATAAATACTTCTAAAATTGTCGCATATAATACTCCCATTGCAGCTGCTTCAGTCGGGCTAAACATTCCTGAATAAATACCTGCAAATATTATAACTGGAAATCCTAAAGGTCCAATAGCTTTCTTAAAAGCTTTAATTTTATCATTAAAGTTCATTTTCGGCGTTCTTGGAATATTCTTTTTCTTAGCTCTAAAGTAATTGTAAACTGCAAAGAACAAAAGCATCATAAGCCCTGGAATAACCCCAGCTATAAACAAATCTCCAACGGATGCCCCTGTTACTACACAATACATTATCATAGATATACTTGGTGGAATTAAAAGTGCTATAATCGATGAGCTTATAATTAGTGCAGTGGTATCTTCATCTTCATATCCACCCTCTATAAGTCTCGCTCTCATAGGTTTTCCTATTGCAACTACTGTAGCTTGAGTTGAGCCTGAAATTGCACCAAATATTGTACATGTTGCAGCAGTTGTTATAGCCATCCCACCATGGATATGTCCAACAAATGTGTCTACAAAGTCAAGTAATCTATTTGATGTTTGACCAGCTGACATAATATCTGCTGCGAAAATAAACATTGGTACTGCCAACAATACTATAGGTGAAACCCCTGCAATAAGTTGCTGAGTTGCTAAAAGAGGATTAAGGTTTGGAAAATAGCTTAGAATAACTGCTAATGGTGCTAATATCATTGCTATGTACATTGGAAAGTTAAAAATGAATAAAACTGCCATTATTGTCATTAGCATCCAAATCATCCCTGATCCACTCCCTTCTTATTTTGTTCTATTGAATCTATCAGATTATTTAAATCTGTTTTTATTTCGGCATCTAGTGGAATCTTAATTTCACTGGTGATGTAAAAATTGCTTTTATCTTTAATATTAAATACAAAAGTTCTAATATACTCGATACAAGCTAACAAAAATCCTATTGGAACCACTGAATACATCATATAAATTGGAATCTGCAATGCTGGTGTAACTCTTCCCAAGTTTTTTGTAGATAAAACATACAAAGTTGCCAAATAAGTAATATAAGCCATTGCTAATGCTGAAACAAGTGAAATTACTATCATAAATACTTTTTTGTACTTGTTACTTACCATATCAAAAACTATCGACATAGTAATATGTCTGCCTTTTCTTGCGCAATACCCTAATCCAAAGAAGGATACCAGAACAAGAAGCGCTGTAGCAACCTCTTCGGAGAAGGTTAAACTACTATTCATAACCGTTCTCATAAACACCCCTACTATAAGTAGAATTGCCATGCCAATAACTGAGGCACTTAGAACAATTTCTTCGAATTTAGATAATGTTTTGTTAAAAAAATTATTCATCGAATTCCCTCTTTCCCTTAACTCTATTTATGTTGAAGGGTATATACCCTTCAACATAAAAATTTTCTAGTTTTCTTATTTAACTAATAGTTTCCTAGGATAATGAGTTAATAATTCAACTCCAGTTTCTGTAATTCTTATAGGCTCACTTATATCTACTCCACAATCATCTAACCAAATTCCAGGCATAAAATGAAGTGTCATATTTGGCTCTAATATAGTTTTATCTCCAGGTCTTAAGCTTATTGTATGCTCGCCCCAATCAGGTGGATAATTCAAACCAAAGGAATATCCTACTCTAGAGTCCTTTATAAACCCACTTTTAGCGATGCTCTTAGACCATACTCTTTCAATATCCTCAGCAGTAATTCCAGGTTTTACAAAAGCTAATGTTTCTGCAATCCCTTCAACTACAACTGAAGCAAGATCTTGTACTTTTTGAGGTGCATTTCCTAATATTACAGTTCTTGATAATGGACAATGATATCTTCTATAATTCCCTGCTATTTCAACAAGTACAGTATCACCATCTCTATAAGGCTCATCAGTCCAACTTAAATGTGGAGTTGATGTTCTTATCCCACTTGGCAACAAAGGTGCTATGGATGTGTAATCCCCACCAAATTCCTCTGTCCCATATATTTGAGCGTGGTATACATTTGCAGCCACCTCATTTTGTCTTGTACCAACATTAATTGAATCAAAAGCTTTTTGCATTGTATTTTCTACAATTATAGCTGCTTTTTTAATATAATCTATTTCTGTGCTTGATTTTACAATCTTAACCCAGTTAATTAAATTTGTGCCATCCTTAAATTTAGCATTAGGTAAATTATTAACTAAACATTCTTGGCATTTAGCTGTGTAATAATAAGTATCCATTTCAGTCGCTATAACCTTATTATCACATCCCTTTTCTCTAAGTATGTCTGAAACATAATCCATAGGATGTTTTATTAGAGATTGTACATAATCATCAGTATAGGCTCTAATATTCTCTTCAGATAACCATGTTGTTAATCTTGCTGCATTACCATCTTGTCCTCTACCAAACCAGATTGGCTCATCTTGGTCTATTATTATGATTAAGCCTTGGTGCACATAAAAAGACCAACCATCAAAACCTGTTATGTAATTCATATTAGCAGGATCTGTAACTATTAATACCTCGATGCCTTTGTCATTCATACTTTGTTTGGTTTTTGCTAATCTTTGTTTATACTCTCCAACTTCAAAATATAATGTTTTGGTCATTTAAATAATCCTCCTTTTTTAAATCGTTTATATCGTGAACAAGTATATTGCCTACTGTCGACAACATTCTTGCTAAAAACCTACTTTAAGTCTTCATTCTCATATGTGATAATATGACGTCTCAATGCTTTCTTACATGCATCAATATCTTTACTTCTTAAAGCTTTAATTATCTCATAATGATCAGTAACAGATTTGATTAAATTACCAGTTTCATCCATATCATATAGCATTGCCATTCTAAGCTGAAAAAATATGCCTTCTAAAATCTTTACTCTTCTCAAACTCCCTGATTTATTCCATATAAACTTATGAAAAGCCATATCCTTTATATTAACCTGTAACGTCTTTTCTTCTTCACTCATTCCAGAAGTTGCAATACTCTCCATATCTTTAACCAAATGCTCTAAATGCATGAAATCCTTTTCCTTTAGCTTATCTTCATATATTAAAATTTTATATATATTATTCTCAAGTAATAATCTTATGTCAAATACTTCCTTTATATCATCAATACTATATGCTGTAACAAAAGTACCTTTTCGAGGTTTAGTAATAACTATTCCATCACTCTCTAGTTCTCGAATAGCTTCTCTAACAGGTGCTCTACTAATATTTAATTTAAGGGCTACTTCTGTTTCTAATATATGATCTCCAGCTTTATAATAACCAGATAGAATAGATTCCTTTATATAATTAACAACAATACTACTTAGATTTTCTCTGGTTTTAAAATAGTCCATTGTTTCTATCACATTCTCACCCCTTATTAACTTGCTAAAGTATTATAGTACTTAAATACAGTTTACCACCAATCTTGTCGACAATCAACACTTTTTTAAATTATTTTATATACTTTTCTTTATATTTCTATCCTCTACATTTTCAGATTTCAAAAAAATACCACTTGTTAATGCGGTTAATGGCGCAACTGAAACTAGTCCAAAACTACCTACTAATGTATGAATAATTTCTGATGCAACATATTTGAGGTTTAATATGTTTATAATTGGAGTTCCTTGAGCCATAAACACCATCATTAATCCCATAAATCCACCAGAATATGCTAATAATAGAGTAGTTGTCATTGTTCCTATAACATCCCTTCCAACGTTGAACCCAGCTTGAATTGCTCTCTTTCTAGAAATATTAGGATTTGTTTGTATAACTTCATAGACAGCTGAGGTTATATCTACCGAAAGATCCATCACAGCTCCAGAGGATGCGATAAAAATACTGGCAATAAAAATTGAAGTTAAATTCAAATGACTAAATCCCGAATATAACAAACTTTCAGCATAGGCCATAACAGCTCCATGAATTTTGAAACGTTGTACAAAAATTATAGCCATTATACAAGTTAGTAAAGTCCCTGCTAATGCACCTGTTATAGCTGATAAAGCTCTCCTATCAAATCCGTAAACTAAAAGAATGATAATCGAAGTAATAACTATAGCAACTAAAAATGCAACAACAACTGGATTATAGCCCAATAGAAATGCTGGCAACAAAACTTTCCAAATCATGAGAATTGTAAATACAAAAGAAAACAGCGCTCTCAGTCCAACACCTCTTGCATAAACCAATAATATAAGAACAAAAATCAACCCCAAAAATATTTCTTCACCTATTCTATAATGATCAACTAATGTCACACCCGTAACCGTTTCATCTATAACATCAAGAACTGCTAGAGCCTGATCCCCAACCTCAAATATCTTGTCCATTTCTAATTTCCCAAGAAGAATATTTGTGGCAGTCATCTCTTTACCCTTTAACTTCCCTTCAAGTATTAAAATATAACATTCTTGATCTCCTGTTTTTACTAAACCTGAGTTATGAATATTCTGATTATCAACTTCTATAATTTCCGCTTTTACTCGGAGAGAATTCTCCGTATTAGTATCCTGTTGAAAAGGATTGGGCAATAATAACAATATAAAAA
>JAVERT010000020.1:0-44382 GCA_034006985.1 Gudongella sp. | reverse complement strand
TCTTCTCCACCGTAAAACCCTTCATAAATTTCTGCAACTTTCTCTGGTTCCGCAAAATTATATGGATATATGTGAATAGATATATAATCTAGCGGAGTATTATTATTTTTGCAATACTTTAAGAATTCCCTTAACCAGGTTCCTTGCATCACTGCAAGGTTTGTAATTACCGGACCACCAACATAGAATTTTTTCGATATTGCTTTAATTGCATTTACTGTTGAAGCATAAAATTCAAAGTAAGCTTTCATTCCTCCAACCCAAAAAATTCCTTCTAATTCGGGTTCATTCCACACTTCAAACTTCCAGCTCTCTACTTCTTCTAAACCATAGCGATTTATACAATGCTTTAAAAACTCTTTTATCATATCTGTCCAAAGAGATATTTCTTTTGGAGGTGTAATATTTGCTCTCCACCAGAAAAAATACTCTTCACCGCTTTTTATATCATTTGGCATAAAATCTAATTCTACAAAAGGTTTTATATTAACCTCTTGAAAAAAATCAAACAAATCATCTACATAGCTCCAGTTATATGTAACTTGGCCTTTTTCATCTACATTATAGACCATCATATCATCTGAAAATATTCCGTGAAATCTTATATATTTAAATCCTATTTCTCTTTGTATCTCCCTAAGTTGAGCTTTCCATTCACTTCTAAGACCTTCAGATGCTCTGCCGAAAGTTAAAAGCTCTTTCCAATGCTTTTTATACTCTTTCGATTTATTAGGAAAATCACATTTTATTGTTTTATAGATTTTATATTCTTTTTCTTTCTTATTAACATTTGGCATATCTAAATATTTATATAGCTTTTCATAGTCAACTTTTTCTGTAAAATCCATATATGATTGTCCTATATATCTGTCCTCTTTATCAGCTTTCTTCTCAAAAATAGCATTGTCTATTTTATTCTTTTCTTTAAACTCTTTAGACGTCAACCCATATTCTCTTTTAATAATTCTATTTAAAGATTTTGGGCTTGGAAATCCACTTTCAAGTGCGATATCTGTAATAGTCTTTTCTGTATTTATTATCAGGGCTATAGCCTTGTCTAACCTCTTTAAATCTATGTATTCTTGAAAAGATAAACCAAGAGCGTCTTTTATAAAATGAGATACATAATATACACTATTGTCTTGTTGTTTAGCTACGTCTTCTAAACTAATCCCATTATCAAAATTTTCATCTATATAGTTTATTATAGAATTTATTTTAACTAGCCTTTCATCTGAAAAAATAGTTCTGTTATCCGATAAAGTACTATCCACACAATTTTGCATTAAATAACTTATAATTTCTATAGTTTCTTTTATAATATCCAATCCAAAATTAACAGATTTTTTATTAACATCCCAAAGTATCTTTGCAATATGTACCCTTATTAGGTCATAATCCAAAGAATCTTCATTAATTTCTGATATAGACTTACATTTAAAGTACATATTTGAAAAGTTTTTTATATATTTATTAAAATAATTAGAATCTATTTGCAAAGATAATATTATATTATCCTCATTGGTCTTTTTAGTACTATGTAATTCGGAATTATTAATTAGGATTAAATCATTCTCTTTTAAGATATTTAGCTCTTTACCCACTCTTACTCCTACCGAACCCTTTAAAACATAGAGTATTTCAACGTGCTTATGCCAATGGATTTCTCTAAAATTTACTGAATGAATAAATGTTTTTATAGGCAAGCCGCCTTCGTTGTTAATAAATTCATATTTACCATCCATATAATCAAATCCTCCCTAGGTGTTAAATCCACTTATAAAAATACATCCTATTTAAATAGGATGTATTTCTATATTGCACACTTATTTTACACTTATTTCATTAACTCTTCAACTGTATCCCAAAGTATTTTTGGAAGAACACCGAATGAATATCCTTTTTCTAGTCTTTCTGTAAACTTATGCGCATCTTTTCCAAATGGTCCAATATTTGCTACTGGCAAATTCAAACTTTGCATTTCTTCTATTGGTAGTTTGTATTTTACTCCAAACCCTGGCATATTCTCTTTTAGAGATTCTACTGCTTTTTCTTCTCTTGGTGCTGCTGCATAGCTTAGGTCTGAAATATATGGATAAAACTTTTTGTTTACTATATTATATTTATCTCCTGCATTTGCTATCGCTTTATCTACTGCGTCTATTAATTTCTTTTCTCTTTCTTCCTCACCTTTTACAAATATATGTGGATAATATGGCGGTGAGAAGTAACTTACTATTACTGGGTCTTTATCTGACCACATTCCATGGACCATTTCTACCATTTTTAGGGCAAATATTCTCTCATCGACTTCTGGATCTAAAAGTAACTTTTGTGAAAGTTCTTCTATTCTATTGTCAAGTTCTGCGCCTTTTTCTGCTTTTACTTTTTCTAAAAGGTCATTGTATGATATTACTCTTGCTTGCCATGGTAGTTGTTCAAATGGGTAGCTAGACATTTTAGCGTAGGCTTTGTACTCTGCATTTAAATCATCTACTACATTTTGAAATGCCTTTGTCGCTCCTTTTATCATCTTTTCCATTACTTGATCTGGTGTTGAATTATGTGTTGCATAATTAAAGTATAGGTATGAATTTCTTGCTATTTGCACTGAATACTCTGTTTTTAGGTCTTGCTGCCTTAGTGTTATTGGAGGGAGCGATACCTCTCCATCTGCTATATCACAATAATCCATACTTAAGTTGAATTCTCTTATTATTTCTGCTGATATTTGATTTGGATCTAATCCTTTATATGGCTCGCCTACATGGGTTTCTTTTCCTGTTATATAGAAGCTTGGCATCAACTTCCCTACTGTTCCTACATATATATATCTAGTTTCATCTCCTACATATCTTGGTGCTGAATAATCTGTATCGAGTACTGCTAGATAGTCATAGCCTTTTTCTTTTTTCCATTTAACTAACTCTGGTACTACTGATAACATTCCGTTTGAGTTTCCTTCTTCATCACATACTGCTGCAAATATAAGGTTACCTTCTAGTTGATCTGCATTTTTTGAATAGTCTTCCATCATTACCATTAATGAGGCTACTCCAAATTTCATATCGAATATTCCTCTTCCAAATAGATAATTTCCTGATTCTAAATCTTCTTTAGCTTCTTTTGAAAGGCTAATTTCTTTTAATTTTTCGGTTAACTCATATGGTTTTGTAGCGTATTCTTTTATTTCTCCATAGTCGCTAATTCCTACGGTATCGGTATGACCTATTAGCACTAATGTCTTTTTGTGGTCACCTTTTTTGCCGTTTATTGTTGCTACTACTGATTTTCTCTTTACTGAATCTTCTATTGTGTCCACAAATCTTAAGTTTTCTGGGTTGTTTTTAAAATATTCCATATTAGCAAACTTGTTGTAAACTGCATCTGAAACATCATTTTCTTCTGGGCTTCCTACCACTCCCAGTATATTTGTCAATTCTATAGCGAGTTCTTCAATTCTCTTTGCAATATCCATTTTAAATCTCCTCCCTTATATACCTAGCATATCATACCATTCTAGTTTGAAAAAGCGATTCGTTAATTTTTATACAAATATGTCTGCTCATTATATCGTTTTTGCACTAAATACAAATGGTACTTGTTCTCTTAATTTTTTCTCTGCAAATTTTAAATAGTCTAAATCTTCGTAAAGTCCAAATACAGAAGCTCCGCTTCCACTCATCAGTGAACCTAGCGCGCCATTTTCTAACATCATTTCTTTTATTTTCCCTATTTGAGGATGCTCAGGAATTATAGTATCTTCCATTACATTGTACATTCTCTTTGATAAACATTGAATATCATCATTTTCCATACATTCTAGAAGCTCTTTTATTGTATCTACTCTATATCCTAGCTTAAGTTTACTGTATGCATATGCTGTTGAAATTTGTATACCTGGATTAGCAATAAGTACTGATTTATCTTTGAATGACCTTAGCTTCGTGAGCTTTTCACCAATTCCCTCGGCTAAAGCAGTTCCACCCATCAAACAATAGGGTACATCCGCCCCAATTTTTATACCAATCTCCATTAGTTCTTGCTCACTTAAACCTATATCCCACATCCTATTTAAAGCTTTTAGTGTTGTTGCGCAATTTGTGCTTCCTCCAGCTAATCCTGCAGCTACTGGGATTTTCTTTTTTATATCTACCCTTATACCGATATTTGTCTTTAAGAGCTTTGAGATTTCTTCCCATGCTTTATAAACCAAATTAGAATCACCTACTGGCACCTGCTCATTGTCACAAGTTATTATTACACCATTTTTATTTTCACCAATCGACAACAAGTCTCTTAAATCGATTTGCTGCATAATGCTTTTAATCTCATGGTATCCATCTTCTCTTTTCCTTACAACATCCAAAGAAAGATTAATTTTCGCATGTGAATCTAGTTGTAATTTCATAGCATGTCTCCTAGGAAAGAATAATTTTAACAATATTATATCATAAATCAATTTTATTATAGTCTATAATGTAAAAAAACCTACCACAAGGGTAGGTTACTTTAAGAAATACTTACAAGTCGTTCTGATTCATCTAGAATAGTTACTTCTACTGTTGAAGTAAGCACATCTGAATAAGTGTAAGATACTGTTCTTGAACTATCATAATCATTTGATATCCTTACTATAAATAAGCTTGGATATGCAGATTCTAGAACGCCTTCTCTAACAGTAGTCTTTTTTCTTCCTCTATTAGCTTTAAGAATTACTTTCATTCCTATGCATTCTTCTAAGTCTTTTTTGATCTGAGCTACACTAGTCATATTAATATAAAACCACCTTCCAGTTCATTCTCCCAAACTCTGGGGACAGAAGGAGTGTGTTAGACACTCATCATATGATAATAATAGCATAAATAAGTAGATTTGTCAAGAAAACGATTATTATACTATTATACCCTGTTTTTGTCAATTAAACTAGATTATTTATTTTTTTAATTATTCTTAATATCTTGTTATAAATTTAACAAAACTGTTGCTATTGAAAAATATACGGTTAAGGTTATCGCATCAACAAAAGTTGTTATTAAGGGTCCTGCCATTATCGCAGGGTCTAATTTTAACTTTTTAGCAAGTAGTGGCGCCATGCTTCCCAGCATCTTTGCTATCGCTACGGTAACAATTAAAGTTAAGGATACAGTTAAAGATACTGCAAATCCAGCATGGGATATAAGCATAAGCCTTGCAAAATTAACTATAGAAAGCGTTATTCCAACTATTAAACTAACACGAAACTCTTTCCACAAAATCTTAAAGCCATCAGTCATCTCTATTTCTCCTGTTGCAAGTCCACGAATTATCAACGTTGACGCCTGACTTCCTGAGCTTCCTCCTGTATTCATTAACATGGGCATAAAACTAGCCAAAATCACTACTGAACTTAAAACACTTGCATAACTTTCTATTATATAGGCTGATGTCGTCGCTGCGATCATTAATACTAATAGCCATACTATTCTTTGTTTTGCTAGATTTAATACACTAGTGGTCATGTATGGGTCTTCAGAAGGTACAATAGCAGCCATTCTTTGAAAGTCTTCGGTTGCCTCTTGTTCCATGACATCCATGATATCATCTACTGTTATAATTCCTGTCAGTCTTCCTTCTGTATCAACAACTGGTAATGCTAGAAAGCCATATTTAATAAATACATTGGCAACTGTCTCTTGATCATCATGTGTGGTTACAAAAATAACATCATCTTCCATTAAATCTTCAATTATTGCATCTTCAGGTGAAACGACTAACAGTCTAAGAGATATAAATCCCTCAAGCTTTCTGTTCATGTCTGTTACATATGTTGTATAAACAGTTTCCTTTGTTAGTCCGATTTCCTTAATATGTAACATTGCTTCTTTAACAGTCATTTTCTTTCTAAGCTCAACATACTCAATTGTCATCAAACTACCCGCAGAATCTGGCGGATATTTCAAGAATTGATTTATCAATTTTCTTTCTTCAACAGTTGAATCTTTTAATACCTTGTTTACTAGATTTGCTGGCATTTCTTCTATCAAGTCAATCATATCATCAAAAAATAATTCATCTAAAATAAATTCTAACTCTTTATCAGTTATAGCATTTACAATATCTCTTTGTTGTTCAACACTAAAATGCGCAAAAACGTCTACCGCCAAATCTTTTGGCAGCATTCTGAATATTAGTAAGGTGTTGTGAAGATCTAATTCATCCATAACTTCTGCAATATCAACTTCATTCATTTCTTCTAATATTTTCTTTATCTGAATGTATTTTTTCTCTTCAACTAGCCTTAGAATATATAGTTCATCCATACTATTCCCCCTTATCTTGTTTTTAAGAGGAACCTATGATAAAAGTTCTGATCATGGTTCCGCTTTTTAATATACAACTATCCGGTTGCGGACTAGGATCCACAATCATCACTTCCTTTCTTTATTTTTTTGCCTTACTTTATATTATACCACGGCGAGATGGCAATTCACAATTTAGAAATCACAAATCACAATTGATAAGACAATTTAAAAGATCTATAGATTAAATAAAGTTTTTTGATTACAGAGTAAGCTTGTCATCCTGAGCCTAGCACGAGGATCTTCACTTAAAGATTCCTCGACAAGCTCGGAATGACAGAATAACTTTGTTATCCTGAAAAGAATTCATCTTTTAATTGTAATTTATTTTAACCAGAGGTTAAAATTCTTATTTTAGGGTAAACTTAATTTAGAAAAGGATTGACTATTATACCCTGCCCGGGTATAATATAGATTATAACAATAATTTAAAGGAGGCTTTATTTATGAATGAAGTAACTGTATATTCAAGTAGCACTTGCCCATATTGTACACTGGCAAAAAATCACTTAACTGAAAAAGGTGTGGACTTTGTAGAAAAGAATGTATCTACAGATAAAGAAGCAAGAAAAGAACTTATGGCTATGGGCCATATGGGAGTTCCTGTAGTTATAATAAATGGAACTGAAATTGTAGGTTTTGATAAAGATAGAATAGATTCACTTTTAGATACAAAATAAAAAAGACTTCAAGAAAGAAATAGAACTTTCCTGTTCTTTATAAAAATAGTCAAATAAAAAAAGCTGAGGTATAAAATACTTCAGCTTTATTTTTTATAGCTTTGTTTTAGTTGTTTAATGCTATCATTAGCTTGTCTAAATCAAGTCCGTGAACCATTGCAGCTTCTTCAAGACTTTCCATTTGGCTAGAAGGACATCCAACACATCCCATACCAAATCTTAGCAATGTTTCGATTGCTTCAGGTTTCTTTCTTATCAACTCACCAATTAGCATATCTTTTTTAACTTCCATGAAATATTCCCTCCTTTTAATTCATAGTAATATACTAGCATATAAATTTAAAATTGGCTATATTAATTTATAATTTAACAAATCTTTGTTTTTGGCATCTAAAGTTTTAATCATCAATTATTTGGATATACATAAGTTAGGAGGCTATTTTTATTTAAATAGGTTGACACTTGGGTAGTAGTGTTGTAGAATAAATTATACAATACCACGTGGGGGTATAATAAAGGAGGAATATAATGAAAATTGAAGTGACTAATGAAGCTAAGAATGAAATAACAAAAGTTCTAGCTAATGAAAAAAATACTGGTAAATTATTAAGAATTTATATCGCAGGCTATGGTTGAGGCGGCCCAAGTTTTGGACTAGCTCTGGATGAGCTTAAAGATGAAGATATAGAAATAATGGTTGATGACAATAAGTTTATTGTTGAAGATGTGGTAGTTGAAAACTATGACAGCTTTACTGTAGATTTTAGCGATAATTGGTTAAGACGAGGATTTAGTGTTTATCCAAATGGCGTTGAAACATCAAGCTGTTCATAAAACAGATTTCAAAATATTAATTATAGCAATAAAAATTTTAGCTCTGACTTTTAAAGGTCAGAGCTTTTTTTTATAACAAATAGGAAAGTTCTACTTTTTTATTATTCCTAAAGAACTTTCCGTTTTGAGTTTCACAAAAGACTTCCTCAGTTTTTTTCATTAGAAGCCTTTTTTAATTCCTTTACTTCTAATGATAATCTTACATAATCTTCCATTGTCAGATCTTCGCCTCGGAGTGTCTCTTCAATATTGGCCCTTTTCAAAGCTTCTCTTAACTCTTCTTTTTCTATATCTAGTCCATAACTAGAAAGTGCGTTTATAATTGTCTTTCTCCTTTTGGAAAATGCTGCTCTTACCAAATAGAAGTAGTTCCCTTTATCTGCCTCAGGGAGCTTTTCCCTCAATTTTAAGTTTATAACTGCACTATCAATAGTTGGTTTAGGCATAAATACGGTTTTTGGAACTTTCATCAAAATCTCTGGTTCTGTATAAAACTGTACAAATAATGATAATGATCCGTATTCTTTTGTATGAGCTTTGGCTACGATCCTTTGCGCAACTTCTTTTTGTACCATGACACTAATTGATTGTATAGGTAGTTCTGATTCAATAAGCTTAGCTATTATAGGTGTTGTTACATAATATGGAAGGTTTGCTACTACCTTTACATTTAGGCCTTCACACTCTGTCTTAATAAGCTCTCTTAAATCTACTTTTAATACATCTTCAAAAATAATTTTTGTATTATCATAGGGTGCTAGGGTTTCCTCTAGTATCGGCTTTAATCTATTGTCTAATTCAATAGAAATGACTTTTTTAGCATTAATGGCTAGTTCTTCTGTAAGTGTTCCCATCCCTGGTCCTATTTCTATAACACAGTCTTCTTTTGTTATTCCTGCAAGATATACAATTTTTCTAACAGTATTACCATCTATTAAGAAGTTTTGACCAAGCCCTTTTGAGAAATAGAATCCATGTCTATCTAGGACTTCTCTTACCTGTTTTGGCGAATAAAGCCTTTTAGTATCCATCTTTTTCTATCCTCTCCATGGCTTTTAAAAACTCTTCTCTTGCAATTCCGAGGTTGTTTAGCCTATTTAAAAGTCCCTTGGCATTTGTATAGCCAATTCCTAGTAGTTCTCCTAATTTTTTTCTTCTCCTACTTGCACTATCTGAGCCAGATAAACCAAATAAGACTAAATCTTGTTTATCAAATATCTTAACTAATTCAATTTTAACTGGTCTTGCTTTGTTTATTGCTTCTATAATATCCTCAGGTTTTGCATTTTCTACTCCAATATTGTCCTTTTTCATAGCCTTGTTTTGTGATAGATAGGCATGCTTTGCCTGGGGGATTTGTTTTGCTAAATCCCTCCTAATTCTCTCACCTTCAAAATCTGGATCAAGCAGAATTATAAGGCCCCTTCTTTCCTGTAGAGATTTAAGTGTGCTAACTAATTTTTTCCCATAATTAAATCCATTAGTAGATACTATCTCACATTCTAAGGCAGCTTTTACAGCCGAAATATCATCTTTCCCCTCTACAACTATTACTTCCTTAATCATAGCTTTATAACCTCTTCTAACTCGAAAAGTCTTAATAGATTCCTAGTTGTATTACTAGCTATTTCCTCAAAAGTTGTTCCTCTTACTTCTGCGATTTTTTCCGCTACATACTTTACATACATAGGCTCATTTCTTTTCCCTCTATATGGTTCTGGAGTAAGATAAGGTGAATCTGTTTCAATTAATAGCTTATCCAGTGGAATCTGTGCGGCTACTTCTCTGGATACCCTTGCATTTTTAAATGTCACGGGTCCACCTATTGCTATATAAAACCCTAATTTAATATATTCTAGTGCCATTTCATAACTACCTGCATAACTATGGAGTATCCCTCTTAGTTTCTTTTTCTGGGATGCCTCTTTTAATATATCAAAGGTGTCCTTTGTAGCCTCCCTTGAATGAATTACTACTGGCATATCCAATTCTTGTGCAAGCTCTATTTGCTTTTTAAACCATTTTTGTTGGATATCTCTTGGTGAATTATCATAAAAATAATCTAGTCCAATTTCTCCAATTGCAAGAACCTTATCCTGTTGAGCTAAAACTCTTAACTCGTTTAAGTCTGAACCTTCCAAATCCTTAGCTGAATGAGGATGCACTCCAACTACAGCGTAAATATTGTCGTATTTTTTGGCTAAATCTAGACTTGCTCTACTTGTCTGCATATCTGCACCAATATTTAAAACTAGATCTACATTGTTCTCTTTTAAGCTATTTATAAGCATATCTCTATCTGCATCAAATCTTTTGTCATCTAAATGAGCGTGACTATCTATTAACATATTTTCCCCCTATGATATTATTGCTCCATCTTGTATATCTTCAAGCGTTGATAAAAGTGATAAATTACCATCTTTATCTTCAGCTGCTAATATCATCCCTTTTGACTCTATTCCTCTTAGTTTAACTGGTTTTAAATTTGCAACAACAATTAGACTTTTGCCAATTAATTCTTCTGCTTTATACCATTGTTTTATCCCTGAAACTACGGTTCTTATCTCATCTCCGATTTTAAGAGTAAGGACTAACAATTTATCGGCTTTTGGATGATTTTCACAGTTAATTACTTTAGCAACTTTAAATTTAACCTTAGCAAAATCATCTATTGTTATTAATTCTTCTTCTTTTTCTTCTTCGATTACTAGAGGTTTTTCTTCCACGTCTTTAACTCCTTTTTCTTTTGTTCTTTCTTCTATCAATGCATCATTTGCTGCATTTAATCTAACTAGTTCTTTTTCTACTTCAAGTCTTGGAAATATTATAGCTCCTTTTTCTACTTTAGAGTTTTCTTTTATTAAACCCCATGTTTTTGCATCTTCCCAAACGGCTTCTTCTTGGATACCTAATTGTTTTCTGATTTCATTTGAGGTTTTATCCATAAATGGCTTTATTAAAATTGAAACTATTCTAAGGCTTTCAGAAAGATTATATAGCACGGTATCCAATCTATCCTGATTCTCTTCTCTTCCTAGTACCCAAGGCATTGTCTCATCTACATACTTATTAGTTCTTCTAATCAGCTTCCATACCTCTTCAAGTGCATTTGAAAAGTTTAACTCATCCATATATACTTCTACTTTTTTAGCTGCTGTAATAGCCATATCTATAAGACTATCATCTATTTCCTCTGTTGTCTTAGGAGACGGCATAATTCCACCCTTATACTTTTCTACCATTGAAACGGTTCTACTTAAAAGATTTCCAAGGTCATTTGCAAGGTCTGAATTTAGTCTTTGAAGAAATTTTTCTCTTGAGAATGAACCATCTTGTCCAAATGAAAATTCTCTTAATAAGAAGTATTTAAAGGCATCTATCCCATAAAGTTCAATTATTGGCTCTGGATATACTACATTCCCTTTTGATTTTGACATTTTATCATCTTCAAAAAGAATCCAACCATGTCCAAATACTTTTTTAGGTAGTGGTAAATCAAGTGCCATTAGGAGTGCTGGCCAGATTATAGTGTGAAAACGCACTATTTCTTTTCCAACTAAATGAACATCTGCAGGCCAAAACTTTTTAAAGTTCGAATCATCTTCTGAGTCATATCCAAGGGCTGTTAAATAACATGATAGTGCATCTATCCAAACATATATTACATGTTTTTGATCAAATGGAACTTTTACTCCCCAATCAAAACTACTTCTAGAAACGCTTAAGTCATCTAAACCATCCTTCAGAAAGTTATTAATCATCTCATTCTTTCTGCTAGCTGGCTGAATGAATTCTGGATTATCTTCGTAAAGTTTTAATAGCCTATCTCTATACTTAGAAAGTTTAAAGAAATATGCTTCTTCTTTTGCACTATGAGTTTCTTTTCCGCAGTCTGGACATTTATTGCCCTCAACTAGCTGAGTCTCAGACCAAAAAGATTCACATGGAGTACAATAAGCTCCCTCATACTCGCCTTTATATATCTCGCCTTTGTCATAAAGCTTTTGAAATATATTTGACACAGCTTTTTCATGGTGTGCATCTGTACTTCTTATAAATGAATCATAATCAATTTCTAGCATTTCCCAAAGCTTTTTAATATTTACAACTATTTTATCGACATATTCCTTTGGAGTCATATTGTTTTCGTCAGCTTTTTCTTGTATTTTTTGACCATGCTCATCTGAGCCTGTAGTAAAAAATACATCATATCCTTGAAGCTTTTTATACCTCTTTATACTATCTGCTGCAACTGTTGTGTAAGTATGTCCTATGTGCAGATTATCACTTGGGTAATAAATTGGTGTTGTTAAATAAAATGTTTTCTTCATATCATCTTTCCTTTCTTAAATAGGATTTCAAAAACAAAAAAACCTCCATCTCAATAGAGACGAAGGCGACTTCGCGGTACCACTCTAATTATTATAGTTTCACAACTATAAACTCAGTAGGTTTAAAACCTTGCAGTTTAACGACTGCCCTCGTCATAATCTTAGTCGATTAAGCAATTCAGGGCCCATGTTCGAAAGTTCTCGTCTATCAGGGTTCCACCAATCCCCAACTCTCTTTAAAACTTGATTCTTCCTACTCTTCCCATCGCTATCTTTAAATATCAATTACTAATAATTATAGCTTAAATTGTGGATAAGTCAAGTTTTTGAAATTGGTGGATTTATGAATTTTAGGTTTTTGTGTTTTATACATTAATGTGGGTATAGGAAATATATATAATTGCATCAGAAAGGAGATTATGTTAAAATGCGAAAACCTATTATTTTTATGGCTTTGATTATGACTCTTATATTAGTACTCGCTGGATGTAGTGGTGATTCTGAAAAAGAAGTGCCTGTACAAGAAGATACAACTGAGATGGAGAATGAGGTTGTTGAAGAACCAATTGTCGAAGTAGAAGAAGAAGTTGAAGATAATATGGATAAGGATGATGAAAATCCATTTGCAAATATCAGTAATATGGATGAATATTATTACGAAATGGAAACACAAGTGGGTGGCGAATTAATATCCACTTCGAAAATATGGGTTTCTGGTAATAAATCACGATTTGAATCTCAAAGTCCTTATAGTAATGATATAGCCATTATAATTGCTAATGATGATGAGGGCTTTACTTACATTTACACTCCAGCACAAAACATGGCTACTAAAATGCCTTTTGACTCTGCGGAAATAATTGAAGACCCAGATTCCGATGAAAATATTGACTTCGTTGAAAATTTTAAAATATTATCTGATGATGAGAATATTACAATTGAAAATGGTGATCTAGAAGGAGAGCCAGTTAAAATAATTATTGGTGACTATGATGGAGATACTACCAAAACTTGGGTTTCAACTAAAACTGGATTCCCATTAAAATCTGAATACTATGCAGATGGAAACCTCGAATCAGCTACTTTATTTAAAGGTTTTAATAATGACTCAATAGATCCATCTATGTTTGAGCTCCCTGATGGTGTACAAATAATAGAAATGCCACAACAACCATAATTAAAAAGTTTAATTTAAAAGCTTATATAGCCCACGGAAATTTTGGGTTATATAAGCTTTTTTTATATCTTAGCCTTTATTGTATCCTTGTCCTCTGGATCCGATTCTTATCCATTGTTTTCTTCAATAATCCTTATTATAATGCTCCATATTCCTCTAGCACAGATTTAACAATTTTCTGATTTTCTTCAGATAATGGTCTTAATGGCCTTCTAGGCTCTCCACCTTGATATCCAAGCAAGTCTAATGCATATTTCAATCCAGGTACTCCAAATCTACCAGTTACTGTGAAGTTTATCTCTATCATTTTTAATTGTAATTCTCTTGCTTCATCCATTTTTCCTTCTTTAACCAAAGCTACTAATTTACAACAATCTTCTGGTAATATATTTGCTAAGGCTAGTGTAGCACCTCTCGCTCCTACTGTTAATGCGGGTAATAAGTATCCAGCATTTCCAGCAAATACTGAGAAATCTTCTTCTGTATCCCTTACAATTTCAGTTAATTGTACAATATTACCTGCTGTATCTTTAACTCCAACTATATTTGGATGTTTTGCTAATCTTGCAATTAAAGAAGAAGAAAGATTTATTCCTGTATTCCCTGGCATGTTATAAAGCATAAGAGGAACCTTAACATTGTCAGCTACATCTACAAAATGTTTATATAGTATTTCATCTTTCATTCCACCTTTAAAGTAGTTTGGAGGAAGAACTAATACTGCATCTGCACCTAAATCAGCCATTTGATTGCTTAATTTAATAGTCTCTCTTGTAGATTCGCAACTTGTTCCTACAATAATATTTTTATCTTTATTGAAATTATCAATAACAAATTTTACTAGCTCTAGCTTTTCTTCTGTAGATAAATATACGAATTCTCCATTAGATCCTAATACTACAATACCGTCTAAATCTGTTTTTCCCCATTTGTCTAAATTGTGTTTCATTTTCTCATAATCTATATCTTCATTTTTTTTAAAAGGTGTTACTATAGGTGTATATATTCCATTTAACATTTTTTATCCCCCCAACAAATTTTAATTTAAAATCTATTCTATCGAAATAAGACTTTCTAGGATTTTTGATAACCCAATCATCAAGATAACTAACTTTCTTTCCCATTAAAGCCTTACTAATTAATAATATATTGCTGATTATTCTAATAAAATGCATAATTTAACATTTAATTTTTTTGATTCCTATTTGATTATATCGCACCATATACAAATTTGTAAAATTATTATTATCAATAAAGCTCTATGAAGGTACCTCTTTATTGTAACAAACAAATTTGTGTTTTCATATATTTTCTAAAAAACTGTCCAATCATAAATAGGATTGGACAGTTTTTTTAAATGCATTTATTTAAGAATTCTTTCTACAGATGCTAAAAATGCATCAACATCCTCTTTGTATACATATCCCATAGTACCTACTCTAAATACATCTTCTGCATATGGAGGTAATCCTCCGTTTACTATAATCCCATCTTTTTTCAATCCTTCAACTATTTCCTTGCTTCTTCCTTTTGCATAAACAGCTGTTAATGTTCTTGAAGCATATTTGTCTTCTTTAGGAAAGATATCAAGTCCTAGTTTTCTAACGCCATCTATTATTGCTTGTGTATTTTCTTCATGTCTTCTATAAACATTTTCTATTCCTTCTTCAAATATCATCTTTAAGGCTTCATCTACTGCAAATATATTGTATACAGCTGGAGTATTTGGAGTTTGATTTTTCACTTGGAAATCTCTCATTTTTTTGAGATCAAAATAGAATTTTGGTATGTCTGAACTTTCAACCCTATCCCAAGCTCTATCACTAAGAGAAATAAATGATAACCCTGCTGGAACCATAAGTGCTTTTTGAGAACTAGATAGTAAAATATCTATTCCCCATTCATCCATTTTGACTTCTAAACCAGCTGCTCCACTTACAGAGTCAGAGATAAACAGAACATCTTTTTCTTTTAATGCTTTTCCTATTGCTTCTAAGTCGTTAAATACTCCTGTAGAACTCTCATTATGAATTACAAATACGCCTTTTGTATTTTCAGTAACATGACTCATCAATTCATCTACTTCAACTGCTCTCCCTAACTCAACTTCTACTCTTATTACTTTTAATTTGAAAGCCTCGGCCATAGATGCAAATTGACTACTAAATGTTCCAAGTACTGCTACTACAACTTCATCACCAAAAGAAAAACAATTTTGAATAGCTGCTTCCATTGCTCCTGTTCCTGAGGAAGTGATTATATATACTTCGTTTTTTGTTGCAAATATTTTTTTCATTCCCTCTCTTATTCTCATATGCATTTCCATATATTCTGGAGACCTATGAGATATAGAAGGTCTGTGCATAGCATCTAATACTCTCTCAGGTACTGCTGTTGGACCTACCATCATTAATCTTTGTTTTGTCATTTAAAACATCTCCTTTTCTATTTTTTTATCTTTATGTATTTACTATTGTTAAATCTTATTTACCTATTCGCCACTAGTATATTCCTATGCCCTTAAAAAGTCAATAGGAAAACGTTTTTTATAAAAGGAAAAAAAAGATGGTCAGCATAAGCTAACCATCTTTTACAAAATCTTACTCCTACTATTTAAATATAATTAATTATACTAATACTTACTAGGAACTCTTGTTATTCTATTACTTAATTACAGAGTCTTTTTAAAATTATTATCATAATCTTTCATTATTTTAACGACTTGTGGTGATAAAATCAATAGACCTATTAAGTTTGGTATTACCATAAGACCATTGAACATATCTGCTAAATCCCATACTAGATCAACTTGTAGCATTGCACCACCTACGATGAATAATAAAACTAGTAATTTGTATGGATTTACTGCTTTAGGACCAAATAGGTATTTAACATTTGCTTCTCCAAAGAAAGTCCAACCTATAATAGTTGTAAATGCGAAGAAGAATAAACTAACTGCTATAAATACAACTCCAAATCTACCAAGTCCCAATTCAAATGCTTTTTGTGTCATTGCAGCACCAGTTAATCCTGTAAGATTTGCTTGAGTTACTAGGTTTACAAGAGCTGTAGCTGTACAAACAACCATAGTATCTATAATAACTCCTACCATTGCAACCATACCTTGTTGTGCAGGATGTGCAACTTTAGCTACTGCATGGGCATGAGGTGTTGATCCCATTCCTGCTTCATTCGAGAATAGTCCTCTTGAAATACCAAATCTAACTGCTTGTTTTACTGTAACTCCGAGCACGCCACCACCTACTGCTTGGGATGAAAATGCCCCAACAAATATACTCTGAAAAGCTGGTAATATTGCTGAAGTATTTTTAAATATTATTACAAGACTTCCTATTATATATATTGCAGCCATAAAAGGAACTACAAATTCAGCAAAAGATGCGATTCTTTTCATACCACCAATTAATATAAGTCCTGCACAAACAGCTATAACAATACCTATTATAAGCTTGTTAATACCAAATGCTTCATGTACCGCCACTGCAATAGAATTCGACTGTACCATATTTCCTACAAATCCCAATGCGAAAATTATTAATACTGCAAAAATGGCTGCTAGAAACTTGCTATTAAGGCCTTTTGATAAATAGTAAGCAGGTCCCCCTGTTAATTCTCCATCAATTCTCTCTGAATACTTTTGGGCTAGAACTGCTTCTCCAAAAATAGTTCCCATTCCAAATATTGCACTAATCCACATCCAGAATATTGCCCCTGGTCCTCCCGCAGCAATTGCAGTTGCTACCCCTGCAAGATTTCCTGTTCCGACTTGTGCTGCAATTGCTGTTGCCAAAGCTTGGAATGAAGTCATACTACCTTCTTCAGATTCGCCCCTCTTTTTGAATAAACCACCAAATGATAATTTAAAACCTTCTCCAACTTTACTAAGTTGTGGTACTCCAAGATAAATAGTATAAAAAATTCCGGTACCTAATAATGCAAATATTAACAGCTTGTCCCACAAGAGACCATTTACTAAATCAACAATGCTTTGAATACTCATTTCTCTACCTCCTATTTTTGTATTATATCGTTAATTATGTATCAATCTACACTCCAATAATACAAACAAACAAAAGTTTTGTCAAGACATATTATAAAATATAAATATCATAAATTGAGTAAAATACTCATTTATAGAATCGGAATTCTAAAATTTTAGTAAAAAAATGGAATTCTATCATTCTATATTATGTGAATATATTGTCAATTGACTGCAGAAAGTATAATCCAAATCATATTATTTATAATTAAATTAAAAGCCTATACAATCCAAATCGGACTATATAAGCTTTTAATTTACTCTATTTTCATTTTCCTAAGCCTTACTAGTATAATAAAGCATAAATCTTTCTTTAACCCTATCTAAAATCACATATATAAGAGGTATTACTATTATTGTTAAGAGTGTTGCTGCTAACATTCCACCGACTACTGCGATTGCAAGTGGTGAGAACCTTTCTGAGCCTAATGCTAATTGAAGTGCTAGTGGAAGCATCCCTACTATATCTGATAGGGCTGTCATCATTATAGGTTTATATCTCGACCTTATAGCTTCCTCAATTGACTCTTGCATCTCTTTGCCTTCTTTTCTTAGGCGATTTATCGCATCTACAAGCAGAATTGAGTTATTAACCACTGTACCCGCTAAAAGTATAAATCCTAGAAATACTGGCATAGACATGTACTTGCCTGTTAACCACAATGCTGGAGCTACTCCTATTAAGATAAGAGGAATTGCTGCCATTATTGTTATTGGATGCATAAAGGAAGAAAACTGTGGAACCAATACTAGGTATACAAATATTATTGCCAATCCAATAAGAAATATCATATCCCCTAATGAATCAGTCAATGCTTCTTGTTCTCCTGTAAATTCTATAGAGTAGCCCTTTGGAAGCTCTATTTCTTGGAGTGAATTATTTATATCAGCTACTATATGGCTAAATGCTCTGCCTTCCGAGAAGCCTGATATTCTAACTACATAATTCATATTCTCTCTTTCAATTAGATTTGAACGATTCTCTATTTCAACACTCGCTATTTCTTTTAATGGAATCTCTACTCCCACCGGTGTTATTATCGGTGTATTCATTAGGAAATCAATATCTGAAATATCCTTATCTTTATAACCGACATTGATATCAAGGGTATTCGTTGATTCTATTAATATACTGCTTGAATCAATACCTTCCATCCTACCATATAACTGTTGAGATACACTTGCACTTGTAAGACCTAATTCCATAAGTCTATCTTGAGATAAGTCTATCGTCATTTGATTATATAAATTGTTATAGCTTGTAAATACATTAGTTGTCCCTTCAACGTCTTCAATTATTAATTTAGCTTGATCTGCAATATTATAGAGAACTTCTGGCTCGTCTCCTTTTATCATTAATTGCAAAGGGGCTGCTGCTCCAGTAACTGCTGTGCCTCCCTTTTCTTTTACTACGTATCTATTTAGCCCTGGAAGAAGCTCTATTTCTTTCCTTAGCTCTTCTTGAAATTCCCAGATACTTTTCGATCTTTCTTTCCTTGAAAATAGATTGACTGTTATCATCGCCTGGTCTGTACCCATTATCCCAAAATCACCCTGCTGTATACTCCCTTTTTCGTACCCTATTCGTGAGTCAAAACTATCAACTTCCGGTTGTTGTTTTAAATAATCTTCTAATAATGATACTGTTAATGAAGTCTCATCTAAAGGAGTTCCTGGACTCATCTCAAGTGTTATATATGAAACTCCACTGTCAAATTTGGGTAGCATCTCCATTCCATTTAATTTTATAAATGCTCCACTAGCTATTAATAGTGCTAAAAGTATGAGCAGTGTCGATTTTTTATGTTTGAGCACCCATCTTGATAGTAGCAAATACTTCTCTAGTAGGGTATCCATAAATCTATTAAATGGTTTTGTAAAAGTGGATAGTACTCTCTCCATCTTTTTAAATTTAAATGGATCTAAAATTACTGTTAACAATGGTATCATAAGAAGCGCTACAAATAATGATGATGCTATCGCAAATATAAGGGTCATTGACAATGGTCTAAACATCTCGCCAACAAATCCTTCTATAAATAGGAGGGGGAACAATACAATTAGTGTAGTTGTAGCACCTGCAATGCTTGGTATTGCGATTTCGTCCGTACCATCTATTGCTGCATCATATATTGATTTTCCTTTCCCAAAATGACTGTTTACATTTTCTACTACTACTATTGATGTATCTACAACAAAACCTATACTAAGAATAAGCGCAGACAATGTTACAAGGTCTAAATTCATTCCAAAAGCCTTCATAAGCCCGATTGTACTTAAAAACACAAGTGGCATAGAAATTGATATAACCAATGCTCTAGAAACTTCTGTGATGAATAAGAGTATTACAATCATTGTAAATAGGATTGCTATCAATACACTCGATGCCATATTAGCAACCATTTGATTTGTGAAAATCGAATCGTCATTGGCAACCAAAAAATCTACATATTCATAATCATTTCTTAAATCATCTAATTCTTCACTTACATTTTTTGTAACATCGACAGTATTAGAATCTGACTTTTTAGTAATAAGCAATGCAAATCCTTCTTCTCCATTAAGTCTGTAGGATGCTTGTAAATCCTCAATCCCTGAATTTACTTCACCCAATTCTGATAGAGGAATCGATCCTCCAGTCGAAAGTGGGATGGCAATACTTTCAAGTTCAGCAGTTGAAATAATAGACTCTTCTACTCTTAACATTAAATCCTTACCATCAAATCTGATACTTCCTGCAGGAGCTTTAATATTTGTTGTTTGAAGTGTTTTTGATATTTGTTCAATGCTAAGACCATACGATTTTATTTTAGCTTCATCTAATTGAACTTGAATCTCTTGTTCGTATCCTCCAAATATATTTACAGCCGCAACTCCCTCTACAAGTTGTAACCGCGTCATAATATTGTTTTCTGAAAGTTCTCTTAAACTCGCCATATCTATATTTTTACTTTCTAACCCAATAGTCATAATTGGCTGGTCAGAAACGCTAAATTTCAATACTTGTGATTCTTCAATCCCAGAGGGCAACTCATTTTTTATTCTACTAACGGTATTTTGAATATCTATGGCTGCTTGGTCTAAATCAGTAGAGTAGTCAAATGTTAGCTTGATTATTGACATATTGTCTTGACTTGTTGAAGATATATCTGAAATTCCATTCAACTTCCCAAAAGCATCCTCTAAGGGCTTTGATACATCTGTTGTAACATCTAATGCAAGAGCACCCGGATAGACAGTTATTACAGTTGCTGTTGGAGCATTAGTTTCTGGAGACAATTGAGTTTTTAATGTGAACATACTATAGAAACCGAAGATAAGCAGAGCTATCATCGCTGATAATATAATATATTTTTTTTCTACTGATATTCTACCGAAGCTCATTACTCTCCCTCCTTAGTAATAGTGTAGATAGAAACACCATTACCAAGTGACGAAATATTTCTTATGGCAATTATATCTCCCTCCTCTAGTCCCTCTATTACTTGGTAACTATCTCCAATTCTTTCTCCAAGCTCAACTGCCCTTTCATAAACCTTTTCATCCTCTGCTTGTTTGTAAACATAATCATTATCTCCAAACGATTTAACTGCGGTTATTGGAATTAAGATTTGATCCTCTTTTTCAGATAATAGAACTGTTATCTGTGCACTCGCTCCTAAAACTACTTCATCTACTGGAATATCTACAGATACTTCTATTTCTCCAAGTCTCGTCTTTGGATTAATAGAAGAGCTTAAATACTTAACAACCCCATTATATTTTTTTTCTCCACTTGCTATTGAAACGTAACTTTTCATTCCTTGTTTAAGTTTAATTAAGTCTACTTCTCCAATGTCAGCACTAGCAATAACATTTGATACCTCTTCAATATTTAGTACTGGTTTCCCAGGTGTTAATAACTCACCTTTTGAAACCAAAATACTAGTAACCTTCCCATCAAAAGGAGCTCTTATATTCCCATCAGATATCGTTAAATCAATTGAACTTAAGCTCCCATTTATTTCTTCAATTTGTTTAGATAATATACTGGCTTCACTTGAAATTTTGTCATAGCCTTCATTTATCGTTGTAGAGAGTTCGTCTCTTTGAATTTTTAAAAGTTCCAACCCATGCCTTGCCCCATCTACTGTAGTTTGTGCAACTGCTCCAGCTTCTAGTAGTTGATTAAGTTTCCCTAGTTCTTCTTCGTTATAGCGAATATTTTCTTCCAACGCTTCAAGTTTTAACAAAAGAGAGTTGTCTGTATAATAATCTGCTATCTTTTTATTAGCATATTGCAACTGAGAAGATACCTTTTCCCTACTCTTTATCACAGAACTCTTATTAGCAACTAGCTTATCTACGTCAACTTTAATTAATGTATCTCCTTTTTTTACTGTATCACCTTCTTCTACTAAGACTTCCATAATATCACCTTGTGTAAGTGAGCTTATCGTAGCTGAATTAGCACTTGATAAGGTGCCATTGTATTTAAGTGAATCTATCATAGTTTCTCGTTCTATCTTGTAAAGCTCTGTTACAAAACCCTTTTTTTCTACTATTGAGATGTTCTGGTCTTTATCTTTATCTATTAAAAATTTATTCACTAAAAAAGCTCCTCCGACAAGTACTATCGCTAAAATTATAAAGTTTCTTTTTTTCATAATGATAATCATCCTTTCATTTAAGCTTATAATGCATTATACTTTATATTATGAATTATAAGAGTTACCAGTGTAACTAATAAGGAGATGGTCCAAATTAATTTTGAAAAATGTATGGATATTATATCTAAATTAGAACTTTTTGACGATTTTACCAAAGAAGAACTTAGTGATTTTTTTAAATCATCTAAATATGAAATTAAGAAATATACAAAAGATCAAATTATTCATTTGCAAAATGAACACTGTAATACCATGGATATTATTTTAGAAGGTAAAGTATCAATCCAAAAAATTGATGAGCAAGGTAATGTCTTTCAAATCACTCAATTTCTAGGCGGGGACTTTTTTGGAGCTAATTTAATTTTTTCGAGCAGAAATTCTTATCCTATGACTGTTGTTTCAGAATCAAATGTAACTGTACTCAGTATGTATAAAGAACTTATAATTATGCTTGGACAAAGTAATACAAAGTTTTTACTAGGATTCCTAAGTGCAGTCTCTGATATCACCTTAGTTTTAACCGATAAAATAGAATCCATGTCATTAAAAACAATTAGACAAAAAATATTTGATTTTCTTAAATACGAATATTCTCTTAAAAAAAATCCTAGAATAGATTTAAATTTTACAAAAAAGGAATTTGCTGAAAGACTAGGAATACAAAGAACTTCCTTAAGCAGGGAACTAAATAAGATGAGAAACGAAGGATTGATACTTTTTGACTCAAAGAGTATTACCATAATAAAAATTGATGAATTAAAATAAAGAGCTATTAAATATATCTTGATAACTTCTTTTAAGTAGGTTAACTTATTTAAATGCAGCCCCCTATTGTCAGAATATTTTGGATATATATTCAAAAATTTGACAAGTTTCCTTTTTTAGTTTAGAATTCAAATAGTATCGAAAATAGTTACAAATTGGTTACAATCTGTAACAAAATTAAGGAGGAAAAATATGGACGCTAACATGGCCGAAGTGGCAAAAAAAGTTAAAGTCCTCTTAATCCTAGCTATAGCAATGACTTTGTCATTAGGGGTGAATTTATTCCAAGGTACTACAATTACTTTGGATGTTGATGGAAACGTAATCCAGAAGGTTTCTTATGAATCAACAGTAGAGGATCTCTTAACAGAAGAGGGAATTATATTAACAAAGGACACAAGAGTAGAGCCATCACTTGAAGCTCTAATTTTAAAGGATATAAAGGTTACTGTAACCAATCCTAAAAACTATACCATCATAACAAATGATGGCGAATTAGAAATTGAGTCCTATAACAACAATGTTAAAGACATCTTAAAAGATGCGAACATAAATCTAGGCTGGAAGGACTTTGCAAAACCGGGCTTAGAAGAAAAAATTAGCCCAAATACTCGTATTCAAGTTTATCAGGTTGAAGAAAAACTTAGGGTAGAACAAGTGGCTATTCCATACGAAACAGAAACAATTACAAATATAAGATTAGATAAAGGTATCCAAAATACCTTACAAGAGGGACAAGACGGATTTAAAAGATCACATATTAAAGATATTTTTATTAATGGAGAATTTGCTTCATCTGTAATTGTTTTAGACACTATTGTGTCTGAACCTCAATCTAGAGTACTCGAGCAGGGTGCAAATGATATTATATCAACATCTAGAGGAGATACCCGTTTTCAAGAGGCGCTTGTAATGGAAGCAAGTGCTTATGACCTTTCCTATGCTTCAACTGGGAAAAGTCCTGGAGATAAGTACTATGGCGTTACAGCCAGTGGTACAACTGCACGACCTGGAACCGTCGCAGTAGACCCTAGAGTTATTCCTTTAGGGACTAAACTTTATGTAGAATCTCTTGATGGAACAAGTGATTATGGATTTGCTATAGCAGAAGATAGAGGAAGCGCAATTAAAGGTAATAGAATTGACCTTTTCTTTAGCTCAAATAAAGCTGCCATGAATTTTGGCAGACGAAATGTAAAAGTATATATTTTAGAATAAGTATGAAAAAGGATACTCTTTAAATTGATATGCTCCCCTTATGGTAGACAGATTAAAAAATAAAAATCTGCTATCAAAAGGGGAGCATTTTCATGTCCAAAAGATCAAAATATAACAAAGAAGAAAAGTACGAAATATTAAAAGAAGTAGATCTAGGTAGATTATCAACAGAAGATATATGTTTAAAATATGAAATCAATTATGGAACATATAAAAAATGGGAATTTCTTTATCAAGAATATGGGCTAGAAGCTTTAGCTGAAAGTAAAACCTGGAAGAGATATTCTAAAGAATTAAAAGAAAATGCCGTATTGGAATATCTAAACGGAGAAGACTCATTTCGAGGAATCTGTAGAAAGTATGAAATATCTGCTGTTTCTGTTTTAGAGAGATGGATAAAAAGGTATAATAGCCATAACAAGTTAAATACTACGAAAGGTGGGAATAATACTGTTATGACTAAAAGTAGAAATGTTGATTTAAAAGAGAAAATCGAAATTGTTAAATATTGTATAGAGCAAAATAAAGATTATCACAAAGCATGTGAAATTTACAAAGTTTCATACCACCAAGTATATCAATGGGTCAAAAAATATGAAGAATTAGGTGAGAATGGGCTTGTAGATCGTAGAGGAAAAGCAAAGATAGATTTTACTGAAGAAGATAAAGATAAAATTGAGATGAGAAAACTTAAAAAAGATAATCAAAACTTAAAAATGGAGAATGACTTTTTAAAAAAGTTGCAGGAGCTAGAAAGGAGAGGATATTAAGTTCATATAAAAATAAGCTTAGATATGAAGCAATAAATCAGCTACATAAAGAAAACAAATATTCAATAATTTCATTATGTAAAATAGCAAGAATTTCAAGGTCTGCATACTACAAGTGGCTCAATCGTTCTAAAACAGTTAATGACAAAATCAATGATAATTTAATTATAGAAATTATAAGATTATATGAGGAATTTAATGGAATATATGGCTACAGAAGAATGACTATGAATATTAATCATAGACTAAGTAATATATACAATCATAAAAGAATATATAGGCTCATGAGAATATTAGGATTAAAATCAGTAATTAGAATAAAAAAGAAAAGATACATAAAAGTCTCTGCCGAAGAAATTGCATGCAATATGTTGAATAGAAACTTTGAAGCATCTAATTCCAATGAGAAATGGTTGACTGATGTGACAGAATTTAAATATGGCATTGGTAAAAAAGCATATTTAAGTGCAATTCTAGACCTATATGATAATAGTATTGTGGCTTATGAAATTGGGCATAGCAATAATAATTCGTTAGTATTTAAAACATTTGATAGTGCAATTAAATCCAATCCTAATGCAAGGCCACTATTCCACAGTGACAGGGGTTACCAGTACACTTCATATGGATTTAGGAAGCGATTGGAACTTTATGGTATGGAGCAAAGTATGTCAAGAGCTGGTAAATGTATTGATAATGGTCCTATGGAAAATTTTTGGGGAATATTAAAGTCAGAAAAGTATTATTTAAAAGGCAAATATTGTACTTACGAAGAATTAAAAACTGATATCGATAACTATATAAGTTTTTATAATAACAAAAGATTGCAAAAAAGATTAAACAGCATGAGTCCACTTGAATATAGATCCCATGCTGCTTAACATATTTTATTTATTTCCACTGTCTACTTGACAGGGTGCTGTTCAAATTTTAGAGTATCCTTTTTTTATATCTTTTATACTAACTTAAGTTCAAATACATAAGTGCTAACGGCTTCTATTTCAATCCCATAAGGGTGTTTAAATAAACCATTCCCCTTTACTATACCACTAGGATCAAATAAACCTCTTATATTCAACTGATCAACCACTCTATCATCAATTGCTTGAATATGTTTTCTTACAAGCGCATGAGGCATTATGCATGAAAACGGATTTGCATTGTGAATTATAAGAAGATAGCCACCATTATTTTTAATTGTATAGGATATTGTATTACAATGTCTCGAATCATCTATGAATTTTAACTTTTCTTTTATTTCAGATGGACTATCCATCCTAAATTCCTTGTATTCTTTTCTAAATCGAATTAAATCCTTTATATAGTTGAATACATCTTTGTTTTTTTCTTTTAAAGTCCAGTCAATTTTATTTATTTCAATAGGTGCATTATAGGTATTTTGGTATCCCTTTTTTGTCCTTAAAAATTCATTGCCTGCATGAATAAAAGGTACTCCTTGTGCAAATATTAAAATTGCATGAATAAACTTATTGTATGCTTTTATCTCTTCTTCTGTTTTGTTGGGAAAAACTTTTAATAATTTATCTTGAATAATCAAATTATCATGAGAATTCACATAATTTATTGACTCTTTAGCATTGCTTGTAAAACCAATTCTTGAAACATCGTAAAATATAGAACCCGCAATTCCAGTTTCTGCGGCCATTTTTTGGTCTAGATTGCCTTGTGCAAAGCCTAAACTAAAACCATCATTATCTCCTTTTATTGCCTCTCTGAAATTATCATTAAAAAGTGAAAAACCTAAATTACACTGACTTCCTTTCGATGTTGTTTTGGTATCTGGTAGTGTAGTTATTCCACCTGCCCAAGGCTCACCATAAATCAATACATCTTTTTTTATCTTTCTTAACTCCTTTACAGCTTCTTCAATGGTATCTATATCTATTAAGGCCATCAAATCAAACCTAAATCCATCAAGCTTAAATTCATTCATCCAATATTTTAAACTGTCGATAATGAACTTTCTTACCATAGGCTTTTGCGTATCCACTTCATTTCCTACTCCTGATCCATTTGAAAATGTTCCATCCGGCAAAGTCCTATAGTAATAATCTGGAACTAGTATATTAAAATTTGAATCCTTTCCTCTAAATGTATGATTATATACTACATCTATAATAACTTTAAACCCTGCTTTATGAAGTTCCATAATCATTTTTTTAAATTCTATTATTCTAGTTAAAGGATTTTCTGGCTCTGTTGAAAAAGAACCTTCTACTACATTGTAGTGCTCTGGATCGTATCCCCAATTATAATTGTCTTCATCATATGCGTATTCTCTTTCTTCTTTAGACGATAAAAAATCATTAACTGGCATCAAATGTATATGGGTAACTCCTAGTTCCTTTAGGTGATCAAGTCCAGTACTTTGTCCATTCAATTTTGTGCCTTCTTCAACAAAACCTACAAAAGTTCCTCTTGATTTTGCACCCGAGCTTTTATCTACTGTAAAATCTTTTATATGAACTTCATATATTATATTATCAACATTTCGAGACTCTTCTGGTTCTTTATGTCCTAACCAACCATCTGGATTTGAATCTTTAATATCTATAATAGCTGATCTAATTGAATTCAAAGATGTTGCTATACTATATGGATCAGATATCTCATAAATATTCTCTACTACATAATTATAATAAAACCCTTTTAAATCTTTTTCTAAAGTATATTCAAATGTACCATCTTCCATCTTTAGCATATGGAATTCTTCTCTTTTAAAGCTCTGTGAATCTTTATAAATTCTCAATCTTATATTATTTCTTGAGGGTGCGAATACTCTAAAAATTGTTCTTTCTGAGGAATACTCAGCCCCTAACTTTTTATCTATATACATTAAATTGAGTTTCTCCAAGTAATCCCTCCTCTTCTAAGCTCTTTACATACTTACTTACAACTACATCTGATGAAAAATCTGCAGATAAAGCTATATTTGATAACATCTTTTGATTCCATTTTGTGGAATCAAGAAAATCTATTTCAACTCTACTCATCACTTCTTTATAATCCTTAAAATCTCTTAGAACAAAATTATGGTCATTATATTTTAAGAGCAAATCATATAGTGGACGGTAAATTTGGCTATCTAAGAGTCCTTCTTTCCCTGTTAAGGCATCCACAGCTCTTCTAATATCTTTATTTCTATAATAAATTTCCTGAGAATTGTATTCCTTGTTATCATAGCATTTCTCCACTTCACCAGCTGATATACCAAATAGATTTATATTTTCCTCTCCTACACACTCTCTTAATAGTAGATTTGTATCATTTAGACTTCCTATTTCGACAGCTCCATTTACCATACCTGTTAGCCCTGCAAGAGTTATCCCCTCTTTTGTTGGTAGTGTTAATGATTGAATTGTATCTAAGGCTGGATAAATCTTTTCTGCTGTTTTTAAGGATAAATCCTCTATAAATATAATTTTAAGCTTGTCCTTAATGGTAAAGTCAGAATTTATAACAGATTTTAAATCGTTCATTAACTTTATTATTAACTTACCTGTCTGATCATATGGAACTGCTTTTCCTCCCAAAAAAATAACTCTAGGAATACAATCTTTGTTTGGGTCCATTTTTAATTCAAGGTATTGCTCAATTATCCAAAGAGCTTCTAATAATTGCCTATTTGATTCTTTTATTTCAGCTAAATGACCATCAAATATAGCATATGGATTTAATACAATTTTATCACTTTTATATATTGTATCCACCAGAGCATTCTTGTTTTTTTGTTTTACTTCTTGTAGCTCTGATAAAAAACTAGTTTCTTCTTTGAATTCCAATATATCCTTTATTTTTTGTGGATAAAATATAAATTCATCTCCAAGCTTTTGTTTTAACAATTCACTTAAAGGAGGGTTGCCTGACAAAAGCCACCTTCTATGTGATATTGCCAATGGATGAACCAAATGTGGTCCTTGAAAAGCTCCTGCACTAGCTATGTTTTTAAGTCTTAACTCATTTCCCCAAAGTATACCTGAGCTTTCTCTGGCATTTTCTTCAAGATTTACTTCACTTGATAATTCATCTAAATATCTATAGTTTATTTCTTCTATAATAAGCCAAAGTCTGGGTAACCATTCCTTTATTAAGGAGCTTTCCAAAGTAGAAAAACTTTCTTCTATCGTTATAATCGGTGCATAGAAAAATGTATTTTTTGTTATATCCCAAGCCTCATTCCACTCAAAGTCATACTCATCCATCAAAATTCTCATCAATTCAGGTATGGAAAGTAACAGATGTGCATCTAACATTAAAAATAAAAAATGTTTATTTAGATCTTTTATATCTCTATTTTTTTCTTTGTGGATTCTAATAACATCTTGCAGTGTTCCTGATACCAATAAGTACTCTTGCTTTAGCTTTTCCTTTATCATATTGGGTGGAGAATTTACTGAAATTGTTCTTTTAGTTAATTCTTTATTCTCAAACAACCTAAGATAGTTTGTTTTTTTATTACTATATCCTACATACGGGAGATCATAAGTTCTTAAGAGTAAATCTTCGTATCCCTCTTGTTTAAACTGAAGCCCGTTTTCACCTCCAGATATATCCACTCTGCCACCTACTCTGACATTGTAGTTATCCTCACACTTATAAAGCCAGTTTTTCCCTCTTTCCCACCAATCATCTTCTTCTTCGATTTGCTCTCCATCCTTTATCACTTGTTTAAAATAACCTTCTCTATATAAAAGGCCATAACCTATTGCTTTATAAGAATCAGCTGCAAATGTGTCTAATAAACCATTTGCAAGATAGCCTAAGTCGCTATACCCAATAGCAATTTCTCTATCTTCACTAAAAAGCGTGTCCAAATTCCAATTATGTTCTTTTAAAGCATTATTAATATCATCATAAATACAGAGATAATCTATATTTTTTTGTAATAGAGAACCTGGAAGGTAGTCCATTGATAAATAAACCAAAACTTGAGATTCTTTAACCTCACATTTAGTTTCATATATTTGTTTGCCTAATATCTCTCTAATAAAGTATCCTACAGCCCTATATACTTCCTTTGGTGCTGCATCTTCAAATGAAACTGCAGCATGTTGATATAAGATAGCTTCTATTCTACTTCCTATCTGATTTTTATCTAAGGTCATAATAAAACACTCCAATTATTTTAATGAATTATATAACTCAGTATACTTTCTAGAGGAGCTTTTCCAACTATGATCGGCTTTCATAGCAGCTCTCACTAATTTCCTAAATATATTTTTATCCTTATAGATCGCTATTGCTTCTTTTAACACATACAATAATTCATGTGCATTGTAATTAGAAAAACTAAACCCATTACCCTCACCTGTATATTTATTGTAAGCTATTACTGTGTCTCTAAGCCCTCCCACTTCTCTAACTATAGGAATGGTCCCATAACGTAAAGAAATAAGCTGAGATATCCCACAAGGCTCTGCTAATGATGGCATCAAGAAAAGATCAGAGCCAGCATAAACTAAGTGTGACTCATTTTCATCAAAATATATATGTGCTGATATCTTATCTGGATACTTCCACTGAAATCCCCTAAACATATTTTCATACTCTTCGTCTCCTGTTCCAAGCAATACAAATTGTATATCTTCTTGTAGTATTTCATCCAAAATATATCTCACAAGATCTAGACCCTTCATAGCTACAAGTCTTGATACCATTGCGATCACTGGAACATCATCTCTTTGTGCCAATCCAAATCTTTTTTGAAGTTCTTTTTTATCTTTTTTCTTATTTGCTATAGCTCTAGCATCAAAATTATATGGAATTCTCCCATCAGTTTTTGGATTGTATATATCGTAATCTATCCCATTTATGATTCCTCTTAATTTATATTCATGTTTTCTTATTATTCCTTGCAAGTTTTCACCATAAAATCCATATTTTATCTCTTGTGCATAGGATTCAGATACAGTAGTTAAAGCATCGCAATATACAATTCCTGCTTTCATAAAGTTTATGGTGTCATAAAACTTTAGTCCTTCTTCATTAAAATAATCAATAGATAATCCCATTAAAGCTAATAGCGATGGAGGAAATATCCCTTGATACTTTAAATTATGGATAGTATATACGCTTTTTATCGAATTATAAAAACCATCACCCTTGGCAAAATCCTTTATGTACAAAGGAATCAGCCCACAATGCCAATCATTTGCATGCACTATATCTATATCCATATCTAGCTCACGAATCATACGAACGACTGCCTTGTTAAAAAATACGAATCTTTCTCCATCGTCGCCTAATCCATAAATAGCATATCTATCAAAATAAAACTCATTGTCAATAAAAAGATACCTCACATCACCTTCTTTGTATTCTAAAACCCCCACATACTGACTCCTCCACTGCAAATCAATATAAAACTCAGCAATTTTTGTCATTTTATCCTTTAGTTCTTGCTTTATCTTTGAATAAAATGGAATTACAACAGTTACATTGTGTCCTTCTTCTTGGAGTGCATACGGCAAAGAGCCTGCAACATCTGCAAGCCCTCCAGTCTTAATAAAAGGGGTAGCTTCTGAAGCGACATATAATATGTTCATCTGCTATCAATCCTTTCTAATTTTTTGTGCCTTTTCTACTACATATGGAATAAGTGTACTTCCTGCTATCCTTACTCCTTCTCCTATTATCGCATTTTTATCTAATATTGAATTAACTACTGAAGCATTTTCTTGAATCTCAGACTTTTGCATAACTATAGAGTTTTTTACCACCGCACCTTTACCAATTTTTACCCCTCTAAAGATAATAGAATTTTCTACACTTCCTTCAATAATGCATCCATTTGCAACATGTGAATTTTGTACATTAGCTGTCTCTGTATAAAGGGTGGATGGCTCATCTTTTGTCTGAGTAAAAATGGGTCCTCTCTCATAAAACAACTCTTGTGCTATAGATTTTTTAAGTAAATTAAGATTAGCATCATAAAAAGACTTTAGATTCCTAATATTTTCTGTATGACCTTTAAATTCATAGCTATTTATTTTATATTTGTCCTTATTATTCATAATAGCATCTTGGAGGTTATCAAAATCTCCTTTTTCTATAGCCTCTTTTACAATCTTAATAAAAACTTCTTTTTTTAAAAAACCAGTTTTTAAAGACATCATAAAATTTGTCTCTGTGCCTAAGTTCATTCCTAGATTTAAAACCTCACCATTTTCTGAAATATTAATTTTATCGCAGTTTATATACTCACCCCATGGATCTTCTTGTTTTTTATAAATCAAGGTAATATCTGCATCCGTCTCTATAAAATGATGAAATGCTTCATTTAAATCTATTTTCGCTAGTATATTCGGATGATTTAGAAAAATATACTTTTCTTTTACCTGTTCAAAAAAGTCCATTGCTGTAAAAAATTGAGCAATATCACCATTCAAATTTATAGGATAACCTTGTGTAACTGGCGGAAATAAAACAAGACCATTAAATCTTCTATTTAAATCCCATGGTTTCCCATCTCCTATATGGTCCATGGTAGATCTGATTTTTTCTCCTGTAAATATTGCAACTGTTTTTATGCCGTAATTAACCATATTTGAAACACTAAAATCAATCAATCTATATCTTCCGCCAAAAGGAAGCATATAAACTGGTCTGTGTACGCACAATGCTCCATAATTATTTTCAATATTCGCTCCACTTATAAGGCCAATACATTTATCCATAAACTTCCCCTCCTTATTCTTCTGTCACAATGCCTTCTGCTACCATATAAACCGTATCTGTATCTTCTCTTCCTATAACTTGATTTTCCTCAACAATTGTTCCCTCTAAAAGTACCGCTCTATAAACCTTTGCGCCCTTTTTAATTGTGCAATCCGAAAGTATCACAGAATCTCTTACTTCAGCTCCTTCTTCTATAACAACATCGCTGAAGATAATGCTTTTTTCAACATCTCCTACAATATAGCAACCTTCGTTAACTAGTGAATTAACAACTCTTGACCCTCTTGCAAGGTATTGTGGAGGCAAATTTCTAGTTTTTGTATATATTCTCCAGCTTTTATCATATAAGTCTAATGTATTATTAGGATCTAGCAAATCCATATTCGCATCCCAATAGCTTCTTACTGTTCCTACATCCTTCCAATACCCATCAAACGCCCAAGCATACATCTTATTCTCTTCTGCGAGCATTCGTGGTAAGATATTTTTCCCAAAGTCATGGTCTGAGTCTTTATCCTTGCCATCTTTTAAGAGGTATTCTCTTAATATGCTCCAATTAAACATATATATTCCCATTGAAGCCATATTATTTTTAGGATTTTCTGGTTTCTCATCAAATTCTACAATAAAATTATCCTCATCTACATTTATAATACCAAATCTTGAACAATCCTCCCACGGAACTTCCATAACTGCAAGAGTTACAGCTGCATCTTTTTCCATATGAGCATCCAATAGTTCTTCGTAGTCCATTTTATATATATGGTCTCCTGATAAGACCAAAACATATTCGGGGTTTAGTTCATCAAGATAATCTATGTTTTCATAAATTGCATTTGCTGTTCCCGTATACCATCTGCCCCCACCTTCTGACATAAATGGTGAAAGTATTCTAAGTCCACCAATATTTCTATCATAATCCCAAGCAGAGCCAATCCCTATATGTGAATTTAAAAGAAAGGGTTTATATTGAGTTAAAATTGCAATATTGTCGATGCCAGAATTTGCTGCGTTACTTAATGGAAAGTCTATAATTCTATATTTACCACCAAATGGGACTGCTGGCTTTGCTACTTTTTTTGTAAGAGCTTTAAGCCTTGAACCTTGCCCCCCCGCCAGTAGCATTGCTACAACTTTACTATTCATAATATCCTCTCCTTTTATGTTTTAGTATTTATTTATTTTGATGGGATTTTCTTTAAGTACATCGATCCCAATGCAGGAAGTTCAACTCTTATACTATAATCCCTTCCATGAAATTCTTCTTCCTTAGCTTTATAGCGTTTTATTCGTTTAGTGTTTCCACCATATCTTTGATGATCACTTGTAAATAAAGTGTTGTATGTTCCTAATTCTGTGACCCCAATAGGATAATCATTTCTAGCTACTGGTGTGAAATTAAATATACATATTAACTTTTCTCCAGCTTTGTTAATTCTTTCAAATGAAATAATGCTCTCAAGATAATTTTGATGTTCAATCCACTTAAACCCATCAAATGAATTATCCACTTCATAAAGGCAAGTTTCTTCTTTATAGAACTCGTTTAGGTCTTTCAAATATTGTTGCATCCTAATATGTTTATCGTATTCTAATAGGTGCCAGTCTAGTCCTTCATATTCTTTCCATTCAACAAACTGACCAAACTCACCACCCATAAATAAGAGCTTTTTGCCTGGATGAGCATACATATATTGATAAAACAACCTTAAGTTTGAAAACTTATCGTCATAATAACCTGGCATTTTATCTAACAAAGACTTTTTACCATGAACTACTTCATCATGACTTAAAGGAAGTATGAAGTTTTCTGAAAAAGCATACATCATTGAAAATGTAAGAGCTTGATGATGATCTTTTCTAAAGATTGGATCTAGTTCCATATATTCTAGCATATCATTCATCCAACCCATATTCCATTTATAATTAAAACCTAGTCCACCCTCATCAACAGGATGAGTTACTTTTGGCCATGCAGTTGACTCTTCTGCTATCATCATAGTCCCTGGATAATACTTGAAAATAACAGTATTTAGTTTTTTTATAAATTCAATTGCTTCTATATTTTCTCTCCCGCCATACTGATTTTTAATATCTTTACCCGCAAAATCTAAATATAGCATGTATGCTACAGCATCTATTCTAAGTCCATCTATATGATAGTATTCATGCCAGTACATTGCGTTTGATATTAAAAATGAAACTACTTCTGGTTTGCTATAATCAAAATTTAGCGTGCCCCATTGCTCATTTTCTGCTTTCCCCTTGTCAAAAGACTCAAATAGATAAGTCCCATCAAATCTCGCTAATCCAAAATCATCTTTTGTAAAATGAGCTGGTACCCAATCTAATATTACACCTATATCATTCTTATGACACTCATCTATTAAAAACATAAAGTCTTTAGGTGTCCCAAATCGACTTGTAGGTGCAAAATAACCAGTTACCTGATATCCCCAAGAGGCATCAAGAGGATATTCACTTATTGGCATTAATTCTATATGAGTATACCCCATTTTCTTTACATATTTAACCAAGTCAATTGCTAATTCTAGGTAAGAGTACGGAATATTTTCTTCTTTTTGTCTCCACGACAAAAGATTAACTTCATAAATTGACATAGGCTCAGTGTAGTGTTCTATTTTTTTTCTTTTTTTCAACCAAGATTTGTCTGACCAATCGTAACCTTTTATATCATAAATTTTAGAATCATTTAGAGGTCTTGTATCTGCATGAAATGCATAAGGATCTGCCTTGTAGCGAACCTCACCAGTTTCAGCAATAATCCTATATTTATAAGCGTGATACTCTTCTCCATTAGGTATAACTATCTGCCAAAGCCCACTATTATTAATTCTTTTCATAGGGAGATTCCAATGGTCCCAAAAATTAAAGTCTCCTGTTAAATAAACTTCTTTTGCTCTCGGTGCCCAAACTACAAATCTATAACCTTCTATTTTTTTCTTTTTATAAGGATGAACTCCCATAAATTCATATGATCTATAGTTGGTACCCTCATGAAAAAGATATGCATCCATCTCTCCATCATCTATGTAGAAGTAATCTTTATTCAACTCTACAGCCATAATAGCAACCCCCTTTTCAATTCACAGTTCACAATGCACAAATCACAATTAAATGATTAAGTGATTAAAAATAATTTATAATTGCAGCATTTATTTGTTTCCGGGCGAGTGAAGCTCTGCCCCTACGCTTTTGTTTTTCAATTGTGATTTGTGAATTCTTTAATTGTTTATATACCTATACCCAAAAATTGTGTCTTCCTTCTTAATATACCCTTTTTGGGTTAACAATTGGAGTTTTTCTTCTAATCTTTCCCTTGTTAAGGTTATCCCATCCTCTTTTTCAATTTCTATTAGTAGATTTAGCATATCTACTTCAGATATTGGAAGTTTTTTAAGCAGAATATTATTGTATTTTTCATCTTCTTCTTTTGACTTTTCTAAAAGCTCATCAAATGGATTTAGCGTATGCGGACTCATAGTATATGCAGCTCTAATCCTCCCAAATATTGTTCTACCCATTAGCGCAGAGGATATAAATACATCTCCTGTTCTTAAATAAGGAAGCCTCTTAGCTTCTTCTGCTGTGATATCTGTTTCTTCTCTAATTGTATCTATATCAGATGCCCTAACTGTTCTAAAAATTAATTTAGTATTTAGTTGTGCTGTTATAGTTTCATCTAGCAATGTTGGTCTTTGAGTAGCTAATATAAGAAAAACTCCATATTTCCTACCTTCTTGTGAAATTTCTTTTATAATAGACTTTGATGGATTTTCATGACCTTTTGGTGCAAAGTTATGAGCTTCATCTGTTACTATTATAAATGGCGGAAAGTATTCTGTAGGGATTTTTTTATATAGTGCATCTTTATAATCTCTTCTCTTATGATAAATATTATTTAATAGATATGTGCTGTATACCTGAAGTATCCTAGTACTTCCTTGAATTACAACAAGCTTGCCATCTTTTAAATAACTTTCTATATCTCTACTATCTTTTGAAAAAACACCTTCGTTATATAATCTTCGGAGTCTCCACAAAATTCCTTTCACAGAATTATATGGGCACATTTTATCATATGAAAGATAAAGAACTTTTCTCTCTTCCCAAGCTTTTCTTTCATCATCATTCTCTGCTGTTTCAACTCGTCTTTGAATTCTATCTGGTGATCCTTCTTCTTGAGCTTGTGATAACATATCAAGTCTTGTAGAAAAGCTATTATAAGAATCTCTCTTTTTAAATAATACATCTACTACATTATTCATAGCATCGGTTAAATTACTTGCCGCATCTAGAAGATTTTTTAAATCTCCAGCAGCTAAGTCTTCAAATTTTACCCCTACATGCGTTCCTACTTGCATGCACTTAAACTTATTATCAAAATCAACATTAGAATTTTTTATATAATCTGGTGAAGATGAAAAGTCCATTTCATAATGCGGATCTAGTACAAGGGTTGGAATGTTTTTTTGCATTATCTCTTCTAAGATAACTCTTAACCCAAATGATTTGCCTGACCCTGACCCTCCAAACACACCAATGTGAGGATAATGATGCATTGATTTATAATCCATTATAAATGGAAGTTCTGTTTGTTCTTTTAAACCAGTTTCTTCAAATGTATGTAAAATATTCTTAAGTTCAGGGTCCATACCATTAGCAACATCATCTGTATTTCTTATGACTCCTAATACCAATCCATTTTGGGGTGAGGTTTTTAGCATAATATCTTTAATTTCAGAAAACTCCGGAAGTCTAACATCAGAACCCGTTTGAACAGGATAAAGTGCTTCGTTAAGAAGCCTTACTTTTGCAATATATATAGTATCTTCATCGACATCATAGCCTAATGCCTTCAAGCTCTCCAAGACAGCACTATCTACAAAATCTCCATATATATTTAGAGGAATATATCTGTTAAAGGTTCTTGCTTCTACAACCTCGCCAATTAAATTACTTTGATATAGGTCTTGTATTAATAGAAATTCATTAATCCTAAAATTTCTATCTTTAGACCCTACATAAAATTCTTGTTGAGTTGTTATGCCTACTACCTTCATCTCAAATTCCCCCTGTTATTAACTTCTTTTATCTCTTTCTGAAACAAAGAATTTTTCATAAATAGCTCTATCTAAATATCTCTCCATCAAAGCTTTTATCATATCATCTGAAATCTTTACCTCCTTATCCACTATATCTAGCCACAAGGGTACACCTCTGCTATTTTCAGGGGTAAGGGTAAGAACCAATCTAACCATTTCCTTTAAATATTTCTTTTGAGATTCAATAATATCAATTCCAATTGCCATTGGTTGAAGTGAGCTTCTTATAAAAGCTGATGCATAGCCTTGGGGTTCTTTTTTATTTACATCTTCATCAATTTCTATAACTTCACCATATTCTAATAACCCAAAAAGCAATTCTCTATCATATAATTCACCACTTATATCATTATATGATTTTTTAAGTGCTTCGCCAATCATTGAAGTTTTAATATCTTTTATAACTCCTACAAGAATAATGTCTTTTTCTTCGCAAATATCTACTAATTCCAACCATTTCTTACCTGCATATATATTATACCTTATAAGACCACCATCCATAATAATTGCATATGGTTTATATCTTTTTATTGATTCGATTGCAACTTCTATTTCAATTGTCGCCAGTTTAATGTTTTTTTCATCTACTTCCTTTTCTTCTTCCCTCTGGATTAAAGACTTCTCAGGTATCAACGGAGTATATATTTCCGATAAAAATAAGGGGTCATTTTTATTCTTTGTATTTTTTGCAAGTCCCTGATATATTTCAATATAATGAGGAGAGCTTCCACCAATTCTGTTTGTAGAACCATCTACTCCAGTTACACCGCCTAGCATTTCTATCTCTTTAAGCTCATTTATTTTCATTTTTTTTGACAAATAAATGTCCCCTATATTTTCTTTAATAAAATCTCTAAGTTCTTCTTTATTGCTAGCAATCCCATTATATTTTGCTTTTATTTCTTCATTTACTCGAATAAGCTTATCTCTTAAATCACGATTTAATGTATCCATTTCATCCCCACTTTACTATACTAACATAGTAGATTATTGTTGACATTTTATGTAAACTATGGTACCATTTTTTTAGGTTATTATTTAACCTATATAGGAGGTGGCTTTTATGAAATCTACAGGAATAGTTCGAAAGCTAGACGAATTGGGAAGAGTGGTTATACCTATAGAGTTAAGACGAACTCTTGATATCAAAGTAAAAGATCCTCTAGAGATATTTGTTGATGACGATAAAATAATTTTAAAGAAGTTTTCACCATCTTGTATCTTCTGCGGTGAATCAAAAGACATCTTTGATTTCAAAGGAAAAAAAGTATGCCCAAGTTGCTCAGAAAAAATTGCAAATAAGTAAACCACTAAGTAAAACATTCGGGATATAAATTCCGGGTGTTTTATTATTTAACTTCTATTTTTAGGCTCTCTGCATATACTAAATTTTTAGAAATACCTGTTTCTTTCACTACTTTTCTTACTGCATCTTTTTTTGTCATTCCAGATAATATTAAAGCATTTAGCATCTCTTCTATATCAATATTCTCTTCTGGTTTTACATATCCTTCTAGTACTACTACCATCTCTCCTTTTAGCTCTCTAACACTAGCAATCTCAATAATCTCCGAAAGTTTTCCCCTTATAGTTTCCTCGAATTTTTTTGTCAATTCTCTTGATAAAGAGGCCTTTCTATCTCCTAATACAAGAATCATTGCCTCCAAGCTCTCAACAATTCTATGTGGACTCTCATAAAAAATCAAAGTTCTCGATTCTTCTTTTACTTTTTCTAATTCTCGTATTCGTTCATTTTTCTTTGTTGGAAGAAAACCTTCAAATGCAAATTTCTCTGTAGATAGCCCTGATATAACTAATGCAAGAAGCATTGCTGAAGCTCCTGGTAAACCTATAACTTCTATCTCTTCCTCTATTGCCAACCCGATTAAGTGTTCCCCTGGATCTGATATCCCTGGCATTCCAGCATCTGAAACAAGCGCCATTGTCTGCCCTGCTTTAAGCTTTTCAATTAGCTTTGGTCCTTTTTCTTTGATATTATGTTGGTGGTAACTAGTAAGTGTTTTTTTTATATCGAAGTGATTTAATAGCTTTAAAGTATGTCTTGTATCTTCTGCAGCAATAAAGTCAACTTCATTAAGAATACGAAGCGTCCTTAATGAAATATCTTCAAGATTTCCTATAGGTGTAGCACATATATATAATTTCCCAAAATCCATATTATCATCTCTCTCTATCATAAATCTGGAGTAAGTCATCTGTATACTCGCCATCATCTCTATAGACTATCAAAGGCTTTCTGTACTTAAAATCTCTTTTCGCACCTTTAATTGCTTCTAAAAGGAAAAGATTAGCTGGCTTATCTTTTTTGGGATATACCCATTTTATATATTTTGGCTCAATTCCATTTTCTCTTAAACTACATAATACATCGACTAACCTATTTGGTCTATGTACAATATATAACTTTCCAAGCTGCTTTAATAAAAAACTACTAGTCTTTACAATATCTTCTAAGCTTGTCTTTATTTCATGTCTAGAAATTGCAAAATTCTCTCTATTATTTATGACTGCTCCTCCAGATTTCATATAGGGAGGATTTGTAATTATGGTATCTATACTACCTTTTTCAAGCTTTTCTGGTAATTCTTTTAAATCCATATTCCATATTTCTATTTTATCATTAAGATTATTTAAATCTACATTTCTCTGGGCCATATCCGCAACTTCTTTTTGAATTTCAATTCCAAAAATTTTATCTATATCCTCATTATCGCTTAGTCTAAGTGGAATTATACCAGTTCCGGTACCTAAATCTATCACAATACCTCTGGCTTTAGCAAAGTCAGATAATAAGATAGCGTCTATTCCATATGAAAACATTTCTTTATTTTGTATTATTCTGTATTTGGTTCCTGGTACTATATCTATCTTTTCCATTATTACTCCTTTTAACCACTTTACTATTATACTAAAAAAGACCCACTAAGGGTCTCTTTTATATTCTAAGTACTACTCTGGAGTAGGTGCATCTACTGGACATACAGCAGCACAAGCTCCACAATCAATGCATTTATCAGGGTCTATTACATAAATATCCCCAGCAGATATTGCCTCAGTTGGACATTCTGGTTCACATGCTCCACAAGCAATGCAATCATCAGTTATTTTATAAGCCATCTATTTCACCTCCTAAAGTATTATCGTATGTTTATATTCTAACAGAAATTTCTGTTTTTTAAAAGAAATATTTATTGGTTAATAGTGTCAAGTTACTTTGGGATTTTGAAAAACTAGAAACTGCTAAGGAATTAGAGGAAAGAATGAATGGACAGGATACAAGCACATTGATTTGCTTCCTCATTTCCGTATTTATGTAGAAAAGGCAAACTGTAGAGCCATTTTTATATTTCTAATCATACGTCCTGAACAAGACTTAAAATTCCCAACATAATCTTTACATCATGCTCAATGGAGCATTCTATAGTAATTTCACCATATTTAATTCTTATACCATCTGCAAACTCTAAGGCTTCAGGCGAATTAATATGTGCGACTTGATCGCTAAGATTAACATCCACCTTAAGCTAATGAGCCCCATCAGCATCCACTTCTGACTCTCTCAATTTTCGGACCTAGTATCTTAAAGTGCTAACAAATGTTGCCTCTGTCTACACCAATCGCGCTACGTTAGCCAACTTTCAGTAAGATCTTTGATTCTTGAAAATCGAAGTTGACGTTGCTCCTATTTATCCATTCTTTTCATATAGTTTAATACTTACATTCAAACATGCTATCTTTCTATTGGTTTACGCGTTCCTATCTACTCTCTCATTGACCCCATGGTTACAAAACTCTTATAATCAAGGTTTTTAACTGTGTTTTCTTTGCAGCAGGGCCACTGTCTCCTGCCCCAACTGCGAAAACGTATCCAAAGAAAGAACCCCGCAGGTGAGCCTGGTTCGACTCTGCCTACGAGGAAGTTTGAGTTTAAAAAGCAGGCTCCCTATTGCTAGAGAGCCTCTCTGGTATTGATTTACTTTATGGAGCTACGGTTGAGAAATTGCTTTCTATAACATTTGATCTGTCATTTCTATTAGCTTCATTTGAAATGTAGAAAAGTAATCCTACATCTTCAAATGTATCTGGGTAATTATTGTGATCTTTTATATTCGCTTCCACTAGAGAACCCGTAACAGTTAGCGTCCAAGTCTTAGCTTCTGCATCATAGGAAGCTTCTACTCCGAATCCGTTAACAACGTCTTTGGATTGTTGATCACCATAAACTTCAAGTTCATCTTCTGAAGCATTTAATACTAAATATTGAATTTTACCTGCAGTACCATCAATTGCCTCAAGATTAGCACCTAAGCTTCCATCATGTAATAATACATGAAGTCTACCTAAGTCGTCTCCTTCAGCTTCAACGGTAAAGGTATACGTTCCATCGAGGCCACTGAAAAAGTGTTCTCCCTAAACAAAATAATTTAGAGCTTGAAATTACAGTTAAATACAGTAATTTCAAGCTCTTTTTGATATAATAATAGTATCAAATAAGGCGGTGATTCTATGATACAAAGGCAACAAACTATGATGCTTAGCCAATATATCTCACTTTATGAACTAATAGTTCCAAAGGATAATATTCTTAGAAGAATGAATGAATTAGTAGATTTTAGCTTTATTTATGATGAGTTAAAAGATAAATATTGCCTTAATAATGGTCGTAATGCAATAGATCCAATTAGAATGTTTAAATATTTGATACTAAAAGCAATATATGACCTATCTGATGTAGATATTGTTGAACGTTCAAAATATGATATGTCATTTAAGTATTTCTTAGACATGGCTCCTGAAGAATCTGTTATAGAGCCAAGCTCACTTACAAAATTTAGAAAGTTGAGATTACAGGATACAAATCTCCTAGATTTATTAATAGGAAAAACTGTTAGAATTGCTATTGAAAAGGGAATAATAAAGAGCAAATCCATAATCGTTGATTCAACACATACTAAGGCAAGATATAATCAAAAGACTCCAAGGGAAATATTATTAGATTACTCAAAGAATCTCCGTAAAGCTGTATATAAAGTTGATAAAAATCTTAAAAGTATAATGCCTGCTAAAGTAAATAATGGCATCCTCGAAGATGAAATAGAATACTGTAATAATCTAATAGATGTTATAAGAAATAATCAAGTTTTGGCAAGCTACCCTAGTATAAAAGAAAAAATAAACATATTAGAGGAGATAGTTGAAGATGATTTAGAAAAGCTAGCTTTATCAAAAGATGAAGATGCTAAAGTTGGGCATAAAACACACGATACATCGTTTTTTGGTTACAATACCCATATAGCAATGACAGAAGAGAGGATAATCACTTCCGCAACGGTTACATCAGGTGAAAAGCATGATGGCAAGCAATTGAAAGAATTAGTTAAAAAGAGCAAGGTGTTTGGTATGGAGATTGAAAATATTATTGGTGATGCAGCATACTCTGAAAAGGAAAATATAGAATATGCTAATGAAGGAAATATTAAATTGATATCTAGGCTAAGTAAAGCAGTTACCCATAGTAGTAATTTACTAAAATCATCTGATTTTGAATATAATAAAGATGCGGACATGTACTTATGTAAGGCCGGGCACATGAGTATCAAGAAGAAAAGCACAAGAGCAAAGAAACATGCAATAGATGGCCAAGGAACAGTTGAATCATATTTTTTTGATGTAGAAAAATGCAAGCATTGCCAATATAGAAATGGGTGCTATAAGGAAGGAGCAAAAACAAAATCTTATTCAGTATCAATAAAAACTAACACTCACAAGGAACATATAAAATTTCAAGAAAGTGATTATTTTAAGGAAAAAGCTAAGGAACGTTATAAAATAGAAGCTAAAAACAGTGAACTTAAGCACAGACATGGTTATGATATTGCGTCATCATCAGGTCTATTTGGTCTGGAGATACAAGGTGCAGTTACAATATTTGCAGTTAATATGAAGCGAATAATTACATTGTTAGGGTAAAATACTTTCAGTATTCTTTAGATTAATAGAAAATCCACTATAGTTCTTAATAAATCGAACATAGTGGATTTTTTAATTTTTAAAAATTAATAGCGATTCGAAAAACTAGACGTTTTTCAGTGGCCTCCGTTCCATCTGCTTCTTTTTTATCTACTGATATTAAATTTAATCCTACTGGTGCTGCTGTTGTTGAGAAGTCACTTGCTATAATATTTGATCTAACATTTCTGTCAGCTTCATTTGAAAGATAGAATAATAATCCTATATCTTCAAGATCAATACTTGTACCTAACACTCCTTTAAGCGTTTCACCATTAACAGTTACTGTCCAAGTCTGAGTTGCTTCAACATATGAGGCTGTTACTCCGAAACCAGTAACTTTAGTTTTAGACGCTTCATCACCATATACTTCAAGTTCATTTGCTGAGGCGTTTAATACCAGATATTCAATTTTACCTGTAGTACCGTCAATTGCATCATAACTAGCCTCCAGTCCAGTATGCAGTAAGATATGAAGTCTACCTAAATCGTCTCCTTCACCTTTAACAGTAAAGGTATAGCCTTCTTCAGTTTCCGCTTTGTCTACTGATATTAAATTTAATCCTACTGGTTCTTCTGTTGTTGAGAAGTCACTTGCTATAATATTTGATCTAACATTTCTGTCAGCTTCATTTGAAAGATAGAATAATAATCCTATATCTTCAAGATCAATACTTGTACCTAACACTCCTTTAAGCGTTTC